>NZ_CP022754.1:3060000-3423333 GCF_002257605.1 Parabacteroides sp. CT06
TCTCACCTCGCACTTGACGCACGGGTTGATATATCTTAAGCTCGCTCTACTTGTTTCTTCTTTTTGATGTCCAACATGTCAAAGATCCTCTTTCCCTCGCGGGATGTGTGGAGAATAACGGATTCGAACCGTTGACCCTCTGCGTGCAAAGCAGATGCTCTAGCCAGCTGAGCTAATCCCCCTCATTCGGAGTAGTCCCAGGCAGAGTTGAACTGCCGACCTCTACATTATCAGTGTAGCGCTCTAACCAACTGAGCTATAGGACTGTCAACTTTGCCAAGACTTACGTCCCAGCGTCATCTTTTTCTCTCCGACCGGCCTTCCGGTCATTGATCTATATAATAAACATAATCTCAACAGCAGCACAAGGGGATCAATACCTCGTATGACCTCGGTACGGAATCCTGAAGCTCCAGAAAGGAGGTGTTCCAGCCGCACCTTCCGGTACGGCTACCTTGTTACGACTTAGCCCCAGTCACCAGTTTTACCCTAGGCCGATCCTCGCGGTTACGGACTTCAGGTACCCCCGGCTCCCATGGCTTGACGGGCGGTGTGTACAAGGCCCGGGAACGTATTCACCGCGCCATGGCTGATGCGCGATTACTAGCGAATCCAGCTTCACGGAGTCGGGTTGCAGACTCCGATCCGAACTGAGACGTGGTTTGGGGATTCGCTCCCTGTCGCCAGGTGGCTTCCCTTTGTCCACGCCATTGTAACACGTGTGTCGCCCCGGATGTAAGGGCCGTGCTGATTTGACGTCATCCCCGCCTTCCTCGCAGCTTACGCTGGCAGTCCCACCAGAGTCCTCAGCTTTACCTGTTAGTAACTAGTGGCAAGGGTTGCGCTCGTTATGGCACTTAAGCCGACACCTCACGGCACGAGCTGACGACAACCATGCAGCACCTCGCAAACGGCTATTGCTAGAAAAGGTGTTTCCACCTCGGTCCGAATGCGTTCAAACCCGGGTAAGGTTCCTCGCGTATCATCGAATTAAACCACATGTTCCTCCGCTTGTGCGGGCCCCCGTCAATTCCTTTGAGTTTCACCGTTGCCGGCGTACTCCCCAGGTGGATCACTTAACGCTTTCGCTGTGCCGCTTACAGTGTATCGCAAACAGCTAGTGATCATCGTTTACTGCGTGGACTACCAGGGTATCTAATCCTGTTTGATCCCCACGCTTTCGTGCATCAGCGTCAGTCATGGCTTGGCAGGCTGCCTTCGCAATCGGGGTTCTGCGTGATATCTATGCATTTCACCGCTACACCACGCATTCCGCCTGCCTCAAACATACTCAAGCCCCCCAGTTTCAACGGCAATTCTATGGTTGAGCCACAGACTTTCACCGCTGACTTAAAAGGCCGCCTACGCACCCTTTAAACCCAATAAATCCGGATAACGCTCGGATCCTCCGTATTACCGCGGCTGCTGGCACGGAGTTAGCCGATCCTTATTCATAAGGTACATACAAAATAGGACACGTCCCGCACTTTATTCCCTTATAAAAGAGGTTTACGATCCATAGAACCTTCATCCCTCACGCGACTTGGCTGGTTCAGCCTCTCGGCCATTGACCAATATTCCTCACTGCTGCCTCCCGTAGGAGTTTGGTCCGTGTCTCAGTACCAATGTGGGGGACCTTCCTCTCAGAACCCCTATCCATCGTCGGTTTGGTGGGCCGTTACCCCGCCAACTGCCTAATGGAACGCATGCCTATCTATCAGCGATGAATCTTTAGCAAATATTCCCATGCGGGATCCCTGCTTCATGCGGTATTAGTCCGACTTTCGCCGGGTTATCCCCCTCTGATAGGCAAGTTGCATACGCGTTACTCACCCGTGCGCCGGTCGCCACCCGGTATTGCTACCTGTGCTGCCCCTCGACTTGCATGTGTTAAGCCTGTCGCTAGCGTTCATCCTGAGCCAGGATCAAACTCTTCGTTGTTTAAATTGTTTTATTATCCTCGCTCCGGAATCCGTTATTGTAGTCCAAAGTCATACTTTTTGACGGTATCAATCCGGAAAATTAATTTTCCTAATACTTGTACTACTTGTTGAATTATGTAAATCTCTCAAAGAACTCTTTTGTCGCTTTCGTTTTGCGAACGTGGCTGCAAAGATAAGGACTTTTATTTTAAACTTCCAAATTATTTCGGAACTTTTTTTTCTAAAAGTTTGTTTCATCATTTTGGACCGGCGTTCTCTCTCGAATGCGGGTGCAAAAGTAGTGTTATAAAACATAACCTCCAAACTTTTCCGGTATTATTTTTCAAGTTTTTTTCACGAGGGGGATCACGTACGTTAATAATACGTCGATATCCATTCTCGGCTCACATGGCCCACCACGTGGCCTCACGTGTCACCACGTGCACTTAAAACAAGTGCTCCACGAGTACATTTGCACGTATGAAAACGACAAAAACGATCTTGGCCCCGATAGGAAATCACACAGAAAAAACGGCTTTTAGCTCATGAAATCATGCGAAATGCACTTGGTTTTAGTGCTTTCGGATCACGTAAACGTGGGTAAGGACCCATTATATCGCCCCCCAAAGACCCCAAAAAGCCGAAGAGGGAAGAACCACACAAACAACTGTATATCCACATGTTAAGGCATCAGGAAAATTCCCCGGTAAAAATCCTAGGGCGCAAAAGGCGCATCTTTACGCTTTCAAAGAAACATTTTTAGAAAAATAATATTTACATCACTCTACAGACAAGAGGGGTATAAACGTTATTTACAGAAAAAGTTTTAGAAACATACGTAAAGATGCGCCCCTTGCGCCCTAACCTATCAGCAACATCCCTAATACGGGATACAAAAAAGTCAATGGGACACGGCCGTAAAGTCATTGAGAAACCATCTCTATTCCATTGACTTTACCACCGTTTCCCATTGAGATACTATCGCAAACCAGACACTTCAAGGACGGAAACTCATTCCCCGAAAAGAAACTTACAATCCCGTTCGGCCGCCGGTCTCGTCCAATCCTGCGGGATCATTTGCCATTGGTTTAAAGGTTGTGGGCTAAGTACACCCTTTTCCTTTATATATTGAATCATATAATAACGGAGGTCTTTATCGGTCGAATGAATGATACGACTCTTTAACTCGTCTTGGGGAATGCCGGCCCCTTTCGTCAATAACTCACCTCCTCCATTACCTCGGTAAGAGTTAAGAGCTACTTTATACGTTTTATTCTCGTCGAAAGGCTTACCATCCGCCATTTTCAAGATCGTGATCTTCTCGCCCTTGGGTTTCGTTACATCCACGGTGTAAATGATACCAGCTGCGGAGTCAAAGTTAAAACTGAAGTTGACGAATGAGACATAATTCTCCTGTCCTTTCTTTCTCTCTTTCAATAATAAGACATGATCGTCCGGAGATTTCATCCGGTTGGTCCACATAGCGTATGATTCCTCCAAGAAACCTTTGATCTCGGCTCCCGTCAAATTCATCGTATAAAGCATATTCTCATATTTGTAAAGACTGAACATATCGCTGATCGTGATATCCCCTTTATCTATTTTTGCGTCAAAGGATAACGGGGCGGCAAAAGAGACGTCCGCACCAGTCAACTCCAATTGTAAAGAGTGAATAAAATCAATAAAAGCGGATGGCCCAAAGTAAGCGGGACGGGTCGCGATACTCTCCGTAAAAGTTCCCACCTTCTCGGAGACAAAATCATTCACCGCTTTGTATTGCGGAGCGAATTTCTCCATAAACTCCTTGCTAGGCTCCAACTTATCCACATCCGTCAAAACACCCGATACTTGTTTGTCCAAAACCTTTCCATGCTCCATCTTTAACACGACATCAACGGAACCGACTACACGCCCATTACTTGCCGGATTTATCAATAACACGGAATCTCCCTCGATATTCGCCACCTTACCACAATACCGGCGATGATCATGCCCCATTATAACCACATCGAAGCCCGGAATGCGCTGGGCAACCTCCATCGACGCATCCTCACGGTACTGGCCGGACATGGTACGAGCCTCATTTCCCGCATGAAAGATACCTACCACAACATCCGGTTTCTCCTTCTCCTGAATGATCTTCATCCATTTACGGGCCGTCTCTTCCATATCGGCGAAATAAAGACCTTGCCACAGAGTCTCCGGCAACCATACAGGAATAGCCGGAGTAATCATCCCCAGTACAACGATCTTCACACCGTCACGCTCAAATACCTCATAGGGCTTTAAATAGGTCTCCCGGTCGGAGGTACGGATAATATTGGCACCCAAGATAGGGAAATCACATTGTTTGATCCAACGATCGAAAACGGCATGGCCAGCCTCTACATCATGGTTACCCATATTTCCCGCATTGTACCCCATATAATTCATCATGGCGGAAGCTATATGCGTAGAGACCGTATCCATGAAATTGTAATAATACGCCGAAGGTTGTCCTTGCAAGATATCGCCATTATCCAATAGCAAAAGGTTATCGCCATACGCCCGGCGTTCTTCTTGCACGAACGAATATACCCTTGCCAGACTTCCTCCCCACTCCCGCTGCTCGATAAAATTATACGGGAAGAAATTTCCATGAATATCACTGGTTTCCAATAATTTCAACTTTACTTCCTTCGTTGTCGCCGACAGACCGAGAGCGACCAGCAGCAATAAGGCAATTGAATAAACTCGTCTCATATCAGGATTTTAGATAGATTAATGACGCGAAGATAACGAAATAACCTGTTCGCCCGGTTTCAACGGGATTTCTTTTCCATCCCAGATAAATATACCCGTAGTACCTTCCGGCAAGACCAGACGGGCGGTTCCCTCACCTCTTTCATTCAATTTATAAGCGGCGGTCACGCTTCCAAGCGGATGTGGGATCGTACCGGAAACCTCCTTCAGTTTTCCCAAAGACGGAGCGATCCGTATCTTCCTAAATCCGGGAGCATCGCTATCTATCCCCAACAAGATCCGGTAAAACTCGATATTCGGACTGGCTCCCCAAGCATGGCAATCAGAACGGGATGGCTCCGGCATCTCTGCCCATGTGGTCAATCCCAACGCCATCTGATCCCGCCATATTTGTAAGTTATCCAAGAACTGATCCCCTAAACCGGAAGCTTTCAACGCTTGATTCAAGTAATAACGGAAATAGATCGTACACTGGATCAAGCTCGTATCCGCCAAGGTTTGGTTCATCACCTTTACGGCCTCCTCCCCTTTCGTAACCCCAGTCAAGATCGCCAAGGCGTTCACATGCTGGGAATAGCTGCGATGATCCTGCGTATCGGCGAATAGATTACGGGCAGCGTCCCAATATTTCGGGCGGATCGTCTTACGCATCTCGGTAGCGATCTTCCGGTAATGATCCGCCATGGCAGGGAGGCCGATCGCTTGTTCCATCTCCGCCGCAAACTCCAAGGTCATTATATACATCAAATCTTGGAGCGCCGAGTTTCCCTCTTTCTCCCGTATCGGCTCGCCATAATCAAAACCGGCCGCCCAATCCACGAAGAACCAATGAGGAACGTACGACAAACTATAATCCGGCTTCAACCATTGCTCGTACCACGACAAAACCTGACGGTAAGCGGGAAGCAAGGTCTTCATGTATGCCTCATCCCCACGGTACATCCAATAATCGTGCCCCATACAAATCCACCAGAGAGAGAACGAGGATATAAACTGATGTACGCTAGACGGATATCGGCTCATCGTAATCCCTTCCGCCACCATGGACTGCCGTCCTTGCTCTAGAGCATTCTTCACCATATAAGGGTCTGATGTATTATACATGGAAATCATTGCCTGTATGCGTGTATCCCCGAAATATTGCAGTTGCTCGTAATACGGGCAGTCCATATACGTCTCATTGGCGCACAGACGGGCGGTACGCCATCCTATCTCGAGCATACGGCCCAGCTCCTCATGTCCCGGAGCGGAGAAAGCGGTCTCGTTACGGAAAGGATAGGCGGAGAAAGTCCCATACATATCCTCGATCACCAAAGGCTCGGAAGCCGTCTTCACTTTCAACTCCACATATCTCCATGTACGCCACCACAGGGAGGTGAAGAGACGATTATCTCCCCCATCAGCCAGTATCTTATCCCCGTACCCGATAAACTGCTTATCCGTCAACTCGTCCCGATGTCCCTTGCCATTCAACGCATACGATTTAGTGGTCGATTCCTCTTCTTGCTTATAGAGGGCTTCCGAATAACCGATATGGATCTCGGCCTCCTTTCCTTTGCTGAAGGCTAAGGAGAAATAACCCGTCGTCAGGTAATCATTATCCAGAAGCAAGCGGACCTCCGTATTCGCCGGGATCGTCAAAGCTTTTGGCCAGTAAGGAAATCCTTGCGGGCATTCGATCCCTTCCGACCGGCGGAGCTTGGCCAGACGCTCGATCCGGCTGTCCATCGGAGGTATCGGGCTAGGAACCAGCAACCGTCCCGGGTAATCTCTCGATCCTTTCGTGGCACCCTCCATGCCCCGTACGGCCTTCTCCCATTTCCTGTCGTCGTAATCCGGTTGTTCCCAGCCCCAAGGATAAGCGGAGGCTTCCAGTTCCTCGCCCGGGCCAGCCACGTAATACCCCAATACCTGCCATTCGGTCCAAGGAGCATACGCCTTATTACGCAGGCAGACCCAAGTGGTATCCGTATTTACCACCGCCTCATGCCCCGTATTGCCTTGCAGGATAAAACCCGTCTGATCGTAACTGATCTGGGCGACAGGTTTACGCTCGGCATAATTCCAGACAACGGAGGCCAGCGTATTCTTCCCTTTCCTCAGATAAGGAGCCAGATCCACCGTCTCGAAACTCCAGTTATAGATATCCCCACGGGCCGGACCCAAGGATACCAATTTCCCGTTTACATATAATTTATAACGGTTATCGGCGGAAACATGGACGATAAACCGGGAAGGAACCACCTCCAGATCGAACGATTTACGAAAATGATAGACCCCATATACATTCGGAGCCTCACCCGGGTAGGAGATCCAACGGGCTTTCCATCGTCCCTCGAAAAGAGAAGGATCGATCTTCTCCTGATTATACCCTTTCAGGCTAATCTGGAAGGAAAGGGAGAAGGCTTGAAACACAAAAAGCAAAAGGAATAAATAGGTTTTCATACAAACACGGTATTATTTGAGATTAACGATCCGAACAAAGGTACAAAAAAAGAGAAAGCGCCAAAAGAACTTTTGCCTTTTGACGCTTTCCCTCACAATATACCGGATACCCGGTCCTCCATTAGAAGAATATCTCCGGCTCCCGGCGTGCGCTAAAGTTCTTATGGAGCATCGCCGTGTAAGGAGTATCGAAAGTACGTGCGCCCTCGGGACACTCTTTCACGCAGGCGCAACATTTGATACATAGGTTCGGGTCGCTATACATACCCTCGTCTGCCAAGGATATCGCATGTGTAGGACACACATCCACGCAATACTCACATTGCGTACATAAATCGTTATCCGTAACAGGAGCTTGAGGAGTGGAAGGGCCTTTCACCCGATACGGGAAATTACCTTTCACCTCCAAGGCGGACAAGCATTCCACGCAGGAAACCTTCTCCAGCTCCTCGATAATCTTTTTCCCGAATTCCGTAGCCTGCTTAAGATCCGACTCGTCCGGACGCCCCTCGGCAATGGGCATCCCCTTGCGGCTGAAAGAATGCTCGCCGATAAACGCTCCGGCAGCCACAGGTACGAACCCCTGCTCCGACACTAAATCACAGAGCTCTTTCAAGGCATCCTCATAATCCCGGTTCCCATACAGTACCACGGGGACTACCGGCGCATGGTGGGCAGAACGGAACATGCGAAAACGTTCCATGGCAGTCTCCGCCACACGGCCACCGTATACAGGAGCGGCTATAATCGTCAGCTCATCATCAATATACTCTTCCATATCCAGACTCTCACAAGTGACATCAGACTCGGACATCGAAGTGGCACCCATTCCTTCCGCTATCGCATAAGCGATCTTGGCGGACGTGTGTGTCGGAGAAAAATAAATTAAATGTATGTTACTATATTTCATGATTCTTATTTTAACGCACCCTCTATTTTAGTCATTAACTCAGCAAATTCCTCATCGGTATAGCCTTTGCTCGTATAAATGATCTTCCCGTCTTTTCCGACCAAATAGCCACGAGGGATCAAGTTCTTGGCGAAAGCGCCGAAAATAGCCCGGTCCTTATCGGGATACAATGGAAAATCGAAGCCTTTTTTCTCGTTATATTTCTGTAGATCGGCATCGGAATGCTCACGCCCGATCACCAAGAGAACGAAGTCCTTGTTGTTCTTGTATTTCGGCCAGAGGGTTTGTTGGACAGCGGCCAATTCTTTTTGGCAAGGAGGACACCAAGTGGCGAAAAAATTCACGAGGATCACTTTTCCCTTCAACGAAGCGGACTGCAACTTACTCCCGTTGTCGGAAACAATCGTAAATGACGGCATAGTATCACCGACCTTCACGATATCGGAATTATCCTCCTGAGCTTTGCCTACGAAAGCCAATAACGCTAGTAAACTAACCAATAAATACTTCTTCATAACCTTAATCATTTCTCGTTTAGGATTCAGCGACAAAGATACATTAAAATTCTCATCAAACCGCATAATTCTAAGGCTTACGAAAGTTCTACGGTGCCGTACCTACCCCTCGACAGCTCTTCTAAAAGTTCTAGGGGGTTAGATGTTAAAAAAAACGTACGTGAAACCCGGAGATGTCACGTACGCTGATATCATGCAAACCCGGAGAAAGATTTACCGCAGACTTTGCGCTAAGTCATAACCGGCTTTCAACGCCTTTAGGTTCATATTAACTATATCCTCGCCCTTACGACCGAATATCTGACGGATTCCCGCCTCGATCTTATCATACTCGATCCCGATAAATGGGGCAGCTGCACCCAACATCACGATATTGGCGGCACGGACAGAACCCGCTTCCTTGGCGATCTCCTCCACGTCCAATACGACCTTGTGAGGGAGCCTGTCCAACTCGGCGTTCACTTTCTCGATCTCCGGATAGTTCGGGATGTTCACGAACGGACGGGAGTTCGTCACCAGCCAACCCTCTTTCTTCAGGTAAGGCAGATAACGCAAGCTCTCCATCGGTTCCAAAGAGATGATCAAATCGGCGTGGCCCTTCGGGATCAAGTCCGAGGCGATCGGCTCGTCGGAAAGACGCAGGTTAGACTGCACGTCTCCCCCCCGTTGACTCATACCGTGTACTTCCGCTTGCTTCATATACAGACCTTCTTTTAAGGCAGCTTCTCCAATAACGGCGGCGATAGAAAGGATACCCTGTCCTCCTACGCCTGATAGTATAATATCTGTTTTCATTTCTTGCTTGCTTTTTTCTTTCTGGTTAATGTCTGGATACACTCACGGCGAGGGATCAATACGGATACGCCCTTGTACTCGATTTCCTCACGGATGATAGACTTCATCTCCTCGAAGTTCTTTTTTAAAGGAACCATCACACGGATGTGAGCCGGGTCCACACCGATACCGGCGCAGATAGATTCCAGACGTCCCGTTCCGGCGGAATCCTGCCCTCCGGTCATGGCCGTTGTCTCATTATCGGAGATAACGATGGTGATATTCGTGTTCTCGTTCACGCAATCCAGCAAACCAGTCATACCGGAATGGGTAAACGTAGAATCGCCAATCACGGAGATAGCCGGGAATACACCCGCGTCGGAAGCACCCTTCGCCATCGTGATAGAGGCCCCCATATCGATACAAGAATCGATCGCACGGAAAGGAGGCAAAGCTCCCAAGGTATAACAGCCGATATCGCCAAACACCTTAGCCGTACCGTTATACTCGGCGATCACCTCGTTCAAGGCCTCATACATATCCCGGTGTCCACAACCTTGGCACAATGCGGGCGGACGTTGCTCAACCACCTCGGGGATCGCATAATAGCTCTGGATCTCCTTACCCAAGGCTTTGCCTACCGCGTCTGGCGTAAGCTCGCCGTCACGCTGAAGCGTACCGTCCAGACGGCCATGAACCGTCACGCCTTTCGCCAAGAAACCTTTTAATTGCTCTTCAACGACCGGATATCCCTCTTCCAACACCAAGATCTCCTTACACTCGCCAACGATCTTCTCCACTTGCTTTCTCGGAAGCGGATACTGGGAGATCTTCAATACGGGATGCTCGAAACCGTCCGGATAATTCTCGGAAAGATAATTGAAAGCGATACCCGTCGTGATGATACCCAAGTCTTTATTCGGGGCATCGAAATACTTATTATATGCGGAATTCTCGGAAGCTTCCGTGAAAGCCTCTTGAGACGCCAGCAAACTCTTGAAACGTTTACGGGCCAATGCCGGGAGTAAGATAAAACGTTGACGACCGTCTTCCGGACAATTCATCCGGTTCTCCGGCTTCAACGGGCTGGTTACGACACCGGCACGAGAATGCGCCATACGGGTCGTTACACGCAGCAAGATAGGATACCCTAATTTCTCGGATAACTCGAATCCATGATATACCATATCATAAGCCTCTTGCTGGCTGGATGGCTCAAACATCGGGATCATGGCGAAATTGCCATAAACACGGTTGTCTTGCTCATTCTGGGAAGAGTGCATGGATGGGTCGTCGGCCGTAAGGATGATCATACCTCCGTTGATACCGCTCATAGCGGCGTTCATAAAGCAATCGGCGGCTACATTCAAACCCACGTGCTTCATGCAGCAAAGCGCACGTTTACCGGCATAGCACATACCCAAAGCGGCTTCCATGGCGGTTTTCTCATTTGTGCTCCAGCGACAATGGATACCTCTTTCCTTCGTTACCGGAGAACCTTGGATATATTCTGTGATTTCAGTAGAAGGGGTTCCCGGGTATGCGTACACCCCGGAGATTCCAGCGTCTATAGCGGCTTGCGCTATGGCCTCGTCCCCCAAAAATAAATGTTTTTCCATGTGTATCTGTTTTCTTAATATTGACTATTCACACTATTTAGCTGCCAAAGGTAATGAAAAATGTTCAATTTAGAATGAGAGACTTATGATTTATACTAGATCCATTACCGTATCCGGCGCCTATTCAACTCCGCCCGATACCGGTTGGCATTGCGGTTATGCTCCGCCAACGTCACGGCGAAATTATGCCGTCCCGAGAAATCCTCCTTAGCGCACATGTATAAGTATTTATGTTTCGTATGATTCAATACGCTATTCAAGCCCTTGATAGTAGGAATCCGTAGAGGACCGGGAGGTAGGCCCGCATATTTATAGGTATTATAGGGAGAATCTATTTCCAAATGCTCAAATAAGATACGTTGCAAAGAAAAATCCCCCACCGCAAACTTTACGGTAGGGTCCGCCTGTAAAGGAATACCGGCACGAAGGCGGTTGATATAAAGACCCGCCACGATTGGATATTCGTCCGATGCCGCCGTCTCCTCTTCTACGATAGAAGCCAAGATAGATACCTCAACTGGAGTAAGCCCGATCTCCTCTGCCTTTTTCAATCGTTCCGGTGTCCAGAAAGCGTCATATTCACGCTTCATGCGACGTATAAATTTATCCGCGGATATATTCCAATAAATCTCATAGGTATTAGGAATGAAAAGGGCATGGATCGTTTCCGGGGTAAAACCTAAAGAGTCGCAATACACGGAATCATTCAATAGACGCAGGAGATTTTCCTTCCCGAACATCAATTGATCACTTATACGTTCCGCCAAATCTTCCTTGAAACGGATATTATTAAAAGTAACCCGGGTCGCTACTTGATGTCCTCTCCGCAAGTCATTCAATAAGGTTAAATTACTCATGCCGGGTTTCACGGCGTATCGACCGGTACGCATGGACGCAGGATACTTCAACAATCCACTCAATTGCTTAAAGCTACCGATACGGAGACAGTTCGCCGAATCACTCAACTGCCGGCAAAGATCATCAAAATCCTTTTTATCATCTATATAGACATAGACCGTCTTATCCGGCTTAAAATTCGGAGCCCAAGCCAAACGGTACACCCAAAAGCCTCCACCGCCTATCAAAACAACGAGAATCGCTATCAAGGCGATAATTATCGGACGCCTCGATAAAATTTGTTTGTTCAAATCCATGAATAATCTATTGAATATCAGAATAAGGCACAAAAGTAGTATCTTTTTTCGAAAAAAATGATGTGCAAAGCCTTGTTTATTTAAAATTATAGTTCTACCTTTGCATCGCAATTCTAAGGAAGAAGCACAGAACACACAAGGAAGTGTGGGTGAGTGGCTGAAACCACCAGTTTGCTAAACTGACGTACTCGTTAGGGTACCGGGGGTTCGAATCCCCCCGCTTCCGCAAAGAGCCAACTAATAAATTTATTAGTTGGTTTTTTTGTTTTTAAGCCAACCGAATTAAAGTGTTTCATATATTTGTCATATTTGAACTTATCGTAAGTCGATCTGTTATTAAAAGGAGATAATTAAATATATACATTATGACAATTGCTTTTATCCGAACATATAACAATAAGCAAAACTCCGAGGTCCAAGAAGCTGTGATCCGGGAATTTGCAGAATCTCAGAAGATAGAGATCGGGAAGTGGGCTAAAGAGGTGGGAAATAGTCCTCGTGCGAACCGCAGACTGGAAAGTATTGTCAAATCTTTAAGTCCCGGGGATGAGATACTTGTGTCCGATATATCCCGTGTGAGCCGTAAGATGATCGAGATCATCCATATCATTTTGCTTTGTATAGAGCGAAAGGTAACGCTCCGTAGCGTAAGCGACGGATATGTGTTCGAGGATAATATCGACAGTAAGACTTTGGCCTTTACCTTCGGTCTGGTCTCTGAGATCGAGCGAAAGCTGGTCTCTATCCGTACGAAGGAAGCCCTTGCCTTGATCAGAAGTAAAGGTGTGGTGCTGGGCCGTCCGAAAGGTAGTCAACAAATGGGACGCTTGGAGCCTTATAAGGAACAAATCGAGAAAGACTTGAAAGACCCGAGCTTGACTTACGCTCAGATAGCGGAGAAATACAATGTATCGTTAAGTAGCTTCAAACGCTTTCTGAAAGAGTATCTTCCCGATAAGAAAAAGAAGAAGACTAAAAAATAAGAAAAGCTCCTTTCACCTCTGCTAAGTATATTAGCATTCAGTAGTGAAAGGAGCTTGTTTTTTTATTTCTCTATACGGATACGGGCGTCTACAGCGAACAAGCCTCTATCCGTAGCCACCAACGGATTTATATCCATTTCCTTTATCTCGCTGGCAAAACGCAATAAGGTAGAGAGGCGAACGATAATGTCCGCATATTGTTGCTCGTCGATACCCTTTTGCCCACGTGTACCTTTAATGATCGGATACCCTCTCAAAGAACGAATCATTGAATAAGTCTCATCGTATGACAACGGAGCCAAACCATAAGACACATCTTTCAATACCTCCACGAAGATTCCACCCAACCCGCAAAGTACCACATGGCCGAAACGATCCTCATATTTAGCTCCCAAGAATAATTCCTGTCCTTTCAACATCGGTTGTACCATGATGCCCGTAACACCCGGCAGACGCATCATACGTTCATACTCGAACAATAAATGCTCTTCTCCACGGATATTCAAGGCCACACCACCGATATCGCTCTTATGCACAGGCCCTACAACCTTGGCTACCACCGGATATTTCACCTTCTTGGCAAAAGCCAGCAACGCATCCCTATCATCCGAAGCATATTCCTCCACTAACGGGATATTAGCGGCACGCAACAATGTACGCACTTCCTCCGGATTTAAATAACCGCTACCCGGCAACCGATCTATGATACGACGAACTTCCGGTACATCCACGCCATATAGCTGGATATCCGTGCTCATCGGTTTCGGCGTATTGATCACCCGTGAAAGGGCAGTACCCAATGTCACCTCGTCCGAGAAGTTCACATGGCCTTTCTTGACAAAGCTCTTCACCTCCGGTCCGGCCGTTACGATAGACGGTAATATCGGGAAGATCGGCTTCTTGCACTCTTCCATCTTTTTATGAAGTACCTCGTAGGTATCATAAAGTTTTACCAAACCGGGACTACCGAAGATGACCATCATCAAATCCACATTATCGAAACGATTCTCACAGAAATCGATGGCTGTAGCCAGATGTTCCGGTGTCCCCGTACCGATAATATCAATCGGATTACCGACAGCGGCACCCGGATACAGTTTGGATTTCAACTCATCAGCGATAGGGCCTTCCAAACTAGGGACATTCAAACGCCCCTTGGATAAGGCGTCCGCCAGCATTACCGCAGGCCCTCCGGCATGTGTCACGATCGCACAATTCTTCCCTTTCACGTCTTTCAAGGTAAAGATACTCGCCACGGTAGTCAATTCCTCACGGCTAAAACAACGCACGATACCCGCCTTACGGAACAAAGCCTCCACGGCAGAGTCCGAACTAGCGATAGCGCCCGTATGCGAAGAGGCAGCTCGCTTTCCCGACTCCGTACTTCCCGCCTTGATAGCGGCGATCTTGCATCCCTTACGTATCAAGGAAGACGCATGATACAACAATTTATCCGGTTGCTTGATTTGCTCGATATACAACATCTTGATCTTGGAATCCAATACCGGATCAAAGTTCCGATCCATATATTCAAGGATATCCTCTACTCCATTCTGCTTGGAGTTTCCAACCGACCAAACAGAAGAGAAACGCAGCCCTTTTGTCAGCGCCGACTCGATAATGAACAAGGCCGTACCGCCGGAGCTAGAGATGAAATCCACGCCATCGGGATGGAATTCCGGTATCGGTTGCGTAAACACGCCATGATAATTCATATTCATCAACCCGATACAGTTCGGGCCGATCAAGGAAGCTCCCGCCTCATTCACGACATCCAGCATCTGTTGTTCCAAGATACCGCCTTCGTGTGTCTCCTCGCCGAAACCGGCTGAGATCACGATAAAAGCTTTTACCCCCTTTTGCCGGGCCAGCACTTCCATCACCTCGGGGCACGATTTACTCGGAATCGAGATGATCGCCAACTCCGTCTCCGGGATATCATGTACAGAAGGATAAGACTTGACGCCTTGCACGTCTGTCTCCTTGGCGTTTACCACACATAATTCTCCTTTATATTTTCCATCCAACAGGTTTCGCACGATACGACCGCCCGGTTTATGTACGTTGTTGGAACCTCCCACCACTACGATGCTTTGAGGATTAATCAATTCTCGGTTAATCATAACATTTTGATTAGTTAGATTCAATGAATGGGAGCAAATATAGTTTTTTTCTCCATTTATTCATTAAAACCCGGGGTATTTATTTACACTTTGCACTCTCTGTCTGCAACCAGTCACACCATGCATCCATCTCGTCTCCTTTCGTGGCGGATACCTCGAATATCTGGAGACGGTGATTTACCTTCAAGGCGTTTTCCCGAAGCACTTCCACTTTTGTATTCAGATAAGGAGCCAGATCAATCTTGTTGATTACGCAGATATCTGCCTCCTGAAAGATATGTGGGTATTTCAACGGTTTATCATCTCCCTCCGTCGTACTCACGATAACGACTTTCTTGGACTCTCCGAGATCGAACATGGCCGGACAGACCAGATTGCCGACATTCTCTATAAAAAGGATCGCTCCCTCCTTCGGATTCAGATGCTTAACGGCATGATTGACCATGTCGGCTTCCAAATGACAGCCGGTACCGGTATTTACCTGAAACACGGGAATCTCCAACGCCGCTATACGGTCGGCATCGTTTGAGGTTTGTTGATCGCCTTCTATCACATAGATCGATCGCTTCGCTTTCAAACGGCGGATCGTCTCTTCCAGCAAGGTTGTCTTACCGGATCCGGGCGAACTCATCAAGTTCAGGCAGAACAGGTTCTTAGCCTCGAAATATCCCCGGTTTCGCTCCGCCAATAAGTTGTTACGTTGAAGTATATCTTGTTCCAGATTGATTACGATCCCTTCATCAGGATGGTGATGATGTTCATGGCCATGAGAATGCTCATGCATATGATCGTGATGGTGATGATGCTCTCCGCATCCGCAAGTTCCGCACATAGTATTTAAGTTTTTATTTCATTAATATATCATTCCTTTTTAATAACAATCGACTTCACCCGAAGTTCCTTCCCTTTAAGGATTTTAACTAAATAGGAGCCACAATGGGGACAAGGGGAAAACAAGGCGTTCATTGGGAAAATGGTCTCACAGTCGCTACACTGTCCTTCCCCCTCAATATAATGACGGATAATCCGGGCCTTTTCCAGCTTGCTACCTTTTATGGCGCTATCCAATGCGAACTCTAAGGTTTGGATCTCTACGCCGGACAAATGTCCTATCTCTAACTCCAACTCTTCGACCACCGAGGCTCCCCGGTTATCCGCTTGTTCCTCGACCAGCTCCACGATGCTACGGGCTATAGACAACTCATGCATATCTGATCTCTTTTAAAAGGGAGTCACCGAGGCGATCGTTAATTGCCCCACGGCTATCCCCCCATCGTTACAAGGTATACGAGACGGAATATAGACGGGGACCCCAGCCATGATGAACTGTCTCCTCATCGACTCCGTCAATAATTTATTCTGGAAACATCCTCCCGAGATAACCACTTGTGTCGCTTTCGTCCGTTTAATCAACAAGCGGGCTTTCTGCACAAACAAGGAAGCCAATGTCGTATGGAAACGGGCGGATATCAAGCTCACCGGGACCTCGTTCGTCTTATCATGCAATAATGCCTCAAACAAAGAATAAAAAGAGATTTCCTCTCCCTCCGCCGAGACTGGATACGCATAAGCGTTCCTCTCTCCCATCGCCGCCTGCTCCAATAAGACCGGAGCCTCCGCTTGGTGGCTGGAGACATCGCAAATCCCCAATAAAGAAGCTACCGCATCAAACAGCCGGCCAGCGCTGGATGTATAGGGTGTATTCACACCTTTCTCCATCATTCGTTCAAGCATAGCGATCCTTTCCGTGCCTATGCGTTCCACGAAATCGGCCGGATAAGGAATACCCGACGGTTCGTCCTTGAAATAATGCCACAAATAGGCGACAACCATTCGCCATGGCTCCTCAGCCGCCTTGTCGCCTCCCGGTAACGGGACATACTCAAAATGGGAAAGGCGACGGTATTTCGCTCGGTCACAAAAGAAGAACTCGCCTCCCCAAACCTTACCATCATCACCCAGACCTGTCCCATCCATCACGATAGCGAGAACCGGCTCATTCAATCCATGCTCCAACATACAAGCAGCGGCATGAGCATGATGATGTTGTACCTTTAATAAAGGTAAGGAAAGAGATTTCGAGATACGTTCCGCCTCTTGGCTGGAAAGATAATCCGGATGCAGATCACAAACCAATCGCTGGAGATTGAAACGAAACAAATGACGAAACCGCTCCATAGATTCCGTATAGAACCGGAAAGTCTCCCAGTTCTTTAAGTCGCCAATATATTGACTTTGCAGGATCGTCTCTCCTTTTCCCAAAGCGAACGTGTTCACTTTCTCCGCACCGAAAGCCATGATCCCTTCCACATTTGTATCCGTGAAAAAGGGTTCCGGCACATAGCCTCGGGAACGACGGATCAAGCAGGGTTGTCCTCCGCAGACCTGCAACACAGAATCATCTACCCGGTTATGGATCGGGCGATTATGATGCAAGAGGATCGCTACCTTTCCCGCTAATTGCGCCTCCGCATCCTCTGGGGTGATCGCTATCGGCAAATCGCTTAGATTCCCGCTGGTCATTACCAACGCAGGTATCCCTGTACGAGCAAACCAATCGTAATGAATCGGCATATAAGACAACATACATCCTAGCGTATGCATGCCCGGATTGATTCCGGAAGCTAACCGGCTCCGTTGCCTCAGCAGCACGATCGGACGGCGCCAAGAGACGAGGCATCGCTCCTCCATCGGCTCCGTTGCCGTATAGACTTGCAAATGTTCCAGATCACGGAACATAACAGCGAATGGTTTGGTATCCCGCTGCTTTATCTCTCGCAGACGGGCAACCGCTCTCTCGTTCGAGGCATCACAAATCAAATGATAGCCTCCGATTCCTTTAGCCGCAATAACCTCTCCACCAAGCAATAGACGAGAGGTAAGTTTCAATAAGGTCTCATAATCGATATAAGTCTCCTCGTTATAAGTCGCGTAATAAGTCGGGCCACAATGATTGCAAGCGACCGGTTGGGCATGGAAACGGCGATCGATAACATTCGTATATTCTTTCTCACAATCGGGACACATAAGGAAACCGCCCATCGTTGTCTGCGAACGGTCGTAAGGAAGGTCCCGGATAATAGAGAAACGAGGGCCACAATGCGTACAATTAATAAAAGGATATCCGATTCGATGGGGTTGCGTAGTCCGGTCTCGCATACAATCCGCACAAACAGCGATATCCGGGGAGACCTGCGTGACCTCATCCGATTCTGAATGGCTGGGCGTAATCGTAAAATCGTCAAAATCATCTTCATCCATTTCCGTAGATGTATAGGAGATCCGATGGATATAAGCGACACGAGGATGCTCGGTCCGTATACGACTTATCAGCAAATCCCGATCATCCGGAGTAGCGGCAACCAATATACGTACTCCATTATTCATATTCTCCACACAACCTTTCATCCCCAGATCTTTAGCGATCCGGTAGATAAAAGGGCGAAAACCAACCCCTTGAACCAAGCCTTGAATAATCAACGCATATACTTTATTCTTCGCCATAGCACAAATATAGGAATAAATGTCTAATCAGACACGAATCGACTATCGTATTTACTAAAGAGATATTACCTATCATCTTATAAATAATATTTATCAATTTTATCTTTCCCTCTTAAACATATTAAGTATCTTTGAGGTTACTAAATAAATTGAAACGATATGTGTTTAGCGGTACCCGGAAAGATTATCTCAATCGATCGAAGCATCCCCGAAATGACCATGGCTAAAGTTGATTTCGGAGGCATCCTAAAGAATATATGTATTGAATGGGTGGATGTGAAACAGGGGGATTATATCCTCACTCACGCAGGGATCGCTATATCTGTTGTAGATGAGAAAGAAGCGGAGGAAACACTGAAAGACCTTAAAGAATTACAAAAGTGCGTTTCGTAGACGAATATAGAAGCAACGAGAAGGTACAAACTCTTCTGGAGGCCATCCGCAAAAAGGTGACACGACCTTGGTATATCATGGAGATTTGTGGCGGGCAAACACATGCTATCGCCCGTTATCGGCTGGAAGAGATGTTGCCGCCGGATCTTCAACTGCTCCATGGGCCGGGTTGCCCGGTCTGTGTAACACCGGTCGAGACAATCGACTACGCCTTGAAGTTGGCGACACAGCCGAATGTGATCTTAGCCTCTTTCGGGGATATGATGCGAGTTCCGGGAAGTAAGGAGGATTTATTGAGCGTAAAAGCGAGAGGAGCGGATATCCGTATGCTATATACGCCCTTGGATGCCCTATCACTGGCCGAGGAGAACCCGGATAAGGAAATCGTATTCTTCGCAATTGGTTTTGAGACGACCGCACCTGTTCACCTCATGGCTTTGAAAGAGGCCATACGCCGAGGACTTCCGAACTTTTCCATATTGACTTCCCTATTCACGGTACCACCCGCTATCGAGGCTATCTTATCCGATCCGGAAAGTAAAGTAGACGGTTTCCTGACAGCCGGACATGTCTGCGCCATCACAGGCAACAGGGCCTATCACCGATTAACCGCCCGATATAAAATCCCGATGGTCGTCACCGGATTCGAGCCGGTAGATCTATTATATGGTATCTACCGCTGTGTCTCCCAGTTGGAAGCCGGAAGTTATGAGGTAGAGAACGCTTACAAACGGGCCGTCCCCGAACAAGGGAATGCCGCCGCCCGCCAACTTATGGACGAGATGCTGGAACCTTGCGACCAAGACTGGCGGGGCATCGGAATCATCCCCTCCAGCGGGCTTCAACTTCGATCCGAATATAAAAGATATTCCTCCCGAATGAGATTTCAATTGTGTCCGGAAGAAAACCAGATCGCATCCGAATGTATCGCCGGACTGATTATGAGAGGTTTGAGACACCCCTCGGACTGTCCCCATTTCGGGAAGGCCTGCCATCCCACCCATCCGCTGGGAGCCCCGATGGTCTCCTCGGAAGGGGTTTGTGCCGCTTATTATAGATATAAATAGAAAGATATGGATATACACTTGAATTGCCCGATTCCTTTTACCGACTCAGACCGTGTGCTACTGGCGCACGGAGGGGGAGGACGCATGACACACCAACTGATCAGCCAAGTATTTTATCCGGCTTTCCGGAACCCATTATTGGAGCAGGATCATGACGGATGCGTGTTTCTTATGGAAGAAGGGCGACTGGCCTACTCTACCGACTCCTTCGTGGTAGACCCGATCTTTTTCCCCGGAGGAGATATCGGTGATCTGGCGATCAACGGGACCGTTAACGATCTGGCTTGTTGCGGTGCCCGTCCTTTGTATCTGACCGCCGGGTTTATACTGGAAGAGGGCTTGCCTCTAGCAGATCTTCAGCGTATCGTACAATCCATGAAACGTGCGGCGGAGCGTGCCGGCGTACAGATCGTAGCCGGGGACACAAAAGTGGTGGAACGGGGCAAGTGCGATAAATTGTTTATCAACACCAGTGGGATCGGGATCGTCCCTCCGGGCATACGAATCGCCCCAGACCAAGCCACTCCCGGCGATGTCGTCATTTGTAGCGGCCCGATTGGTCTACATGGTATCACGATCCTTTCCGCACGGGAAAGCTTGGGATTCGAGACGGATCTAAAAAGTGATACCGCTTCGCTAAACATTATGATTTCTGAGCTGTTACATACTATAGGAGAGGTACATGTCTTACGTGATCCCACCCGAGGTGGCGTAAGCGGAACCCTCAACGAGATCGCCCAAGACGCTGGTGTGGATATCCTGCTGGACGAAGACGCCCTGCCTATTCCTGAAGCGGTACGTGCCGCATCCGAGATGCTAGGATTAGACCCGCTCTATATAGCGAACGAAGGATTAGTTCTTGTGATCCTGCCGGAAAGCCGTGCGGAACAAGCGTTACCCCTTATGAGAGGTTTCGAGGAGGGCAGGCAAGCGACCGTTATCGGTCGTATCACCAAGCAAAGCGGAGAGCAAGCCCGGGTCAAGATGAAGACATTATACGGTAACTACCGGATCATCGATATGCTAAGCGGGGAACAACTCCCCCGTATTTGTTAGAATACTTAATTGCTGAGATATGGAAAATAAAAGACCGTCCGTTTACGAAGAGTGCCGTCAGAAAGGCATCTCCCGCCGGGACTTCCTGAAGTTCTGTACCACCATGGCCGCCCTTATGGGATTGGAGGCTTCGGGAGTGGCACAGGTAGTAAATGCCTTGGAGACGAAACCCCGCCTTCCGATCATCTGGCTACACCTACAGGAATGTACCTGTTGTACCGAATCGTTTATCCGTGCCGCCCACCCGATCGTGGCGACCTTGTTGTTAGACAAGATTTCCCTAGACTATACCGAGACGCTGATGGCCGCCGCCGGCGAACAGGCCGAGGCCGCTAAGGAAGAGACCATGAAAAAGTATTACGGCAATTATCTACTGATGATCGAGGGGTCGCTACCTACCAAGGACGAGGCTTATTGTTGCGTAGGCGGCAAGAGTGCCTTGCAGATCACCGAAGAGGCCGCCGCAGGAGCTAAAGCGATCATCGCTTGGGGCAACTGCGCTTCCGCCGGTTGCGTGCAAGCGGCGAACCCGAATCCTACCGGCGCTAAAGGTATTCATAAAGTCATCAAAGGTAAACCTATTATTAATGTACAAGGCTGTCCTCCGATCGCCGACGTGATGGCGGGTGTCATTATTTATATGTTGACTTTCGAACGCATGCCGCAATTGGACGGATTGGGCCGTCCGAAGATGTTCTACTCCCGCCGAGTACATGATACGTGCTACCGCCGTGCGAATTTCGACGCCGGCTTGTTCGTGGAGAGCTTCGACGATGAGAACGCCAAGCATGGCTACTGCTTGTATAAAGTGGGATGCAAAGGTCCGAGCACCTATAACTCGTGCGGTATCATCAAATGGAACGAGGGCACCAGTTACCCGATCCAGAGCGGTCACCCCTGTTTGGGTTGCAGCGAGGAGAATTTCTGGGACAACAGCCCGTTCTATAAACGTATGCCCGATATACACGGATTCGGTATCGAGGCCACGGCGGATCAGATCGGTCTGGCTCTAGGAGCCGCTACCGCCGCCGGTATCGCCGTACATGCCGTAGCAACTAACATACGGAAAAAAGAGCTTATCGACAATGATGAGCCGGAAAGTAAATCTACGATCTAATAAAACACTACTATCATGTCAGAAAGAATTGTCATAGACCCCATTACCCGTATAGAAGGCCACCTGCGGGTAGAGGCTGAAATAGAAGGTGGCACGATCAAGAACGCTTATAGCTCGGGTACTATGGTGCGGGGCATCGAGAATATCGTAAAAGACCGGGATCCCCGGGATGTATGGGCTTTCGTAGGCCGTGTTTGCGGCGTATGTACTTCCATCCACTCGCTTGCCTCGGTACGGGCGGTCGAGAACGCACGGGGTATCGTGATCCCTCCCAACGCCAGTATGGTTCGTAATATCATGCAAGCCGTATTGTACATGCATGACCATACGGTGCATTTCTATCAATTGCATGCATTGGATTGGGTAGATGTGGTATCCGCCTTAAAAGCCGATCCAAAAGCCGCCGCTTTACTTGCCCAGCAACTTTCTCCATGGGCAAAGAATACCGAGGGGTATTTCACCGCCACTCAAGAACGACTAAAGAAGTTCGTTGCCAGCGGGCAGCTTGGTATATTCGCCAATGGGTATTGGGGACATCCGGACTATAAACTTACGCCGGAACAGAACCTTATCGCTACCGTCCATTATCTGGACGCATTGGAATGGCAGAAAGAGGTCGTCAAGGTACACGCTGTGTTCGGGGGCAAGAATCCGCATCCAAACTATATCGTAGGCGGTATGCCTTGCAGCATCGACTTAAATGAGGCCAATGCGATCAACGCAGATCGACTCGCTCTGGTAAAGCAGAAACTAGAGGAGGCGAAAACTTTCATTAATCAAGTGTATATCCCAGATTTATTGATGATCGCCAACGTCTATAAAGACAAATGGAGTAAGATTGGCGGAGGCGTACGAAACTATTTGTCTTACGGAGACTACCCGGTGTTCGATCTCGGGGAAGTGGAAAGTTATAAGATCCCCAGAGGAATCGTCTTGGATCGTGACCTTAGCAAGGTACATCCCGTAGACGCTAACTCCCCGGAAGAAATCAAGGAGTACATTTATCATTCATGGTATAAATACACGCAAGGAGACAAAGCCGGTTTGCATCCCTACGAGGGAGAGACCCATCTGGAATATACTGGCCCTCGTCCCCCCTATAAGTTATTGGACGTAGAGGATAAATATAGTTGGATCAAGACGCCACGGTGGAAACAGGAACCAATGGAAGTGGGTCCGTTAGCCCGTTTGATCGTAGCTTACGCCGCAGGGAAGGAACCTCAAAAGAGTATCGTAGACGAGACTTTACGTCAGCTTGACTTACCGGTAGATGCTTTATTCTCTACCCTAGGACGTACCGCCGCTCGTGGATTGGAATGTAGAATGGCAGCAGACTGGGCCCTTGAGTTTTTCAACCAATTGATCAAGAACCTCGAGAACGGGGATTCCCGGATGGCAAACAGTGCCGAATGGGAACGGGAGAACTGGCCCGATCATGAGCAAGGCGTAGGATTGGCCGAAGCTCCCCGTGGAGCATTAGCCCATTTTATCGTGATCGACAAGAACCGGGTAAAGAACTACCAGATGGTAGTGCCTACTACTTGGAACGCCTCACCGAGGGATGAGAACGGCGTATTGTCCGCCTACGAATCCGCTTTGATCGGTACGCCGATATACGATCCGAAGCAACCCCTAGAGATTCTTCGGACGATCCACTCTTTCGATCCTTGTCTGGCTTGTGCCGTGCATCTGTATGACGAGGAAGGAAAATATGTGCACCAAGTTGATACATTCTAAAAAACAATAGAGCCATGAAGAGTCGTAAGAAACGTTTAAGAGAAGTGTATGTATGGGAATTACCCGTACGTATCTATCATTGGGTGAATGCGCTCTGTATCGTCATACTCTGCGTGACAGGCTTTATCATCGCCGATCCTCCCGCAATCATGTCCGCTTCGGAGGCTTATTTCAGCTATTGGTTCGGCGTGGTTCGGTTTATCCATTTCGTAACAGCGTTCGTATTCTTCTTCAATTTCGTATTCCGGCTTTATTGGGGATTCGTCGGGAATCGTTATGCCAGATGGAATAACTTCATCCCTTTAAAGAAATCCCAATGGAAAGAGGTATTGGAGGTGATCAAGGTAGATATCTTGATGATTAAGAACAAACCGGTAGACAGTATCGGGCATAACGCCTTGGCTAGCTTGATTTATTTCGGAACTTTCTGGGCATTTTTGTTACAAAGTATCACAGGATTCGGCCTGTACGCGAAGATGAGCCAGTCCTTCTTCCCGCAACTGTTCGCATGGACAGTTCCCTTGATGGGCGGGGATTTGATGGCTCGCCAGATCCATCATTTCCTGATGTGGTTCTTCATCCTTTTCGCTATCGTTCATATTTATCTGGTATTTTATCATGACTATATCGAGCAACGTGGCGAGACTTCGTCCATCATCGGTGGCTGGAAGTTTATCGAGGAAGACATAGCGGACAAGGAAGAGGTAACCGAGACTGCCGAGACTATCACTAAGATCGCTAAAAAAGGATGAAAGCGGAGAAGGAAACATTAGTATTAGGAGTAGGCAATTTATTGCTGAAAGACGAAGGGGTAGGCATACACGTTATCAAGGCTTTAGAAAACGAGAAGCTCCCGGCTCACGTCCATTTGATGGACGGGGGCACGGGAGGGCTTCATTTATTAAGTTGGCTGCAAGGATATGACCGTATCATCATGATCGATGCCACGCTGGATAATAACCCTCCGGGCACCGTCCGTCTGATCCAACCTCGTTACGCTACCGACTTTCCCCCGCTTATGAGCGCCCACGAGATCGGTCTAAAAGATATGATCGACGCCATGATCCTGACCGACGATCTCCCGGAAACCCATCTCATTGTCATCTCCGCCCTCAATATCAACGAGGTCGGAATGGATCTGACACCCGAGGTAAAAGCGGCGGTTCCGAAAGTGATCCGGATGATACAAGAGATTATTTCAATACATAATAGAGCATACCGGCAATAGCGGCCCCAGCTATCGGCCCTAAAACAGGTACCCAAGCATACTCCCAATGGCTGCTGCCTTTTCCCTTGATCGGCAAAATAAAGTGTATGAACCGGGGAGCTAAATCACGGGCAGGGTTAATCGCGTAACCGGTAGTTCCACCTAAGGAAAGGCCGATTACCCAGACCGTAAACGCTACCGGAATGGCACCTACCGAACCTAAACCTATCGGCAAGGTACTATTGCTTTCGTAGGTTAGTTCTCCGTCCGTTATAAAAAATACGACAAACATCAAGGCGAACGTACCGATCATCTCACCTAAGAAATTAATTGGATAATCTTTGATAGCAGGACTCGTACAGAATACGCCTAATTCCGCATCCGGATCATCCGTAGCGTTGAAGTGATCCTTATAAACCAGCCAGACCAATAAAGCGCCCAAAGCGGCACCTATCATTTGCCCGGCTATATAAGTACATACATCACACCAAGGGAAAGTCCCTCCGATCGCCAAGCCGATCGATACCGCCGGATTCAAATGTGCGCCACTATAAGGGCCGGCTACCACAACACCGATAAATACGCCTAAAGCCCAAGCGGTCGTTATCGCTATCCAGCCCGCTCCATTGCCTTTTGTTTTCGACAAACAGACATTCGCTACAACTCCTCCTCCCATCAGGATCAAGAGCATAGTCCCTAATAATTCCGCTAAAAATGGAGACATAAGATAATAATTTAAGAATTTGTTAACTTGTTAATCTGCCTATAAGATGATTTTCATTATTCAGCCCAATTCTGAGAACGCCCCACCGCCTTATGCCATTCGTTCAATAATTTACGGGCGGTATCCTCTTTCATTTGTGGGTTAAAGACCTTATCCAAGCACCATTGTTCTTTCAGTTCATCGATATCCTTCCAATAGCCGATCGCCAAGCCCGCCAAATAAGCGGCTCCCAAAGCAGTCGTCTCCAATACATTCGGACGTACGACCGGACAGCGGCAGATATCGGACTGGAATTGCATCAAGAAGTTATTAGCGATAGCACCGCCATCTACCCGAATCTCTTTCGGCTTGGCGTGAATATCGTTTTCCATGGCCATCAATACATCATATACTTGATAGCAGATGCCCTCCAAAGCCGCACGGGTCAAGTGGGCCGCCGTAGTTCCGCGGGTAATCCCGATAATAGCGCCACGTGCGTATTGATCCCAATACGGCGCACCCAAGCCTGTTAACGCCGGCACAAAATAAACGCCCCCATTATCACTGACGGATTTCGCCATTTGCTCCGTAATCGAGGCATTCGGAATCAGGCCGATCCCATCCCTCAACCATTGAACGACGGCACCTCCCACAAAGACACTACCTTCCAGCGCATAGGTCGTCTGATCCCCTAATTTCCATGCGATCGTTGTCAATAGGTTATTCTGGGAAAGAACGGGTTCCTTACCGGTATTCAGGATCATAAAGCAGCCGGTTCCGTAGGTTGTCTTGATCATACCATCCTCTACGCAGAGCTGGCCGAACAGAGCCGCCTGTTGGTCGCCGGCCATACCGGATACCGGAATGCCTTTCTTAAAAATAGGAGTTGATGTCTCGCAGTAAACCTCGCTACAGGCTTTCACTTGCGGTAACATCGAGGCAGGTATCGTAAACAAGTCCAATAACTCTTGGTCCCATTGCAAAGTACGGATATTGAAAAGCATGGTACGGGAAGCGTTCGTCACATCCGTAATGAATTGAGCGCCCCGGGTAAGTTTCCAAACCAGCCAAGTATCTACCGTTCCGAAGCATAGTTCTCCCCGCTCCGCACGCTCCCGGATACCCTTTACGTTATCCAATATCCATTTTATCTTCGTGGCGGAGAAATAAGCGTCGATCACCAACCCGGTCTTCTGCAGGATACGTTCCGCCCAGCCTTGGGATTTAAGTTCCTCGCAATAATCCGCCGTACGGCGATCCTGCCATACGATCGCATTGTATACGGGAAAGCCAGTCTCCCGGTCCCAGATGATGGTAGTCTCCCGTTGGTTAGCGATTCCGATACAGGCGATATGGCTATCCGTGACATCCGCTTTTGCCATCGCCTCCTTGATGACAGACGATTGGGTGTACCAAATCTCATTCGGGTCGTGCTCTACCCAGCCCGGTTTCGGGAAATACTGTTGGAATGGCTTCTGAGCCAACGTAATAATAGTTCCTTGATGATTAAACAGGATAGCCCGGGAGCTAGTGGTTCCCTGATCAATCGCCAACACATATTTATTTCGAAAATTCATATCCTTCTATATTAGTATCGTTTATCAATTTGTCAATTCAGTATATAATTCGAGGCAACCTCATTAAACGCCTTTACCTGAGCAGAGGTCCAAGTCTCGTCCTTCCCCCATTCCGTAGCCAGAATCCCCGCTACTTTAGGAGCCATCGCCATCGCCGCCCGTGCGTCTAAGAATAAGATACGCAAACGGCGGGCCAATACATCCTCCAAAGTACGAGGCATCTCATTACGGACCAGCCAAGTTACCTCTCCTACCGTATAGGCATAGTCCGGATGCAACTTCTCCGCCATGGCGGGGGAAGAGGCCACTAAGTTACGGATTTCGTCGGCATCCGTACCATATACGTATAAAGGATCGGAGAAATCCGGATTCTTCCGGCTACCATGGATTTGGTAACGCTCGGTAATACAATCTTTTGTAGGAATATGCATGTAACGTATCGCTAGGTCTAGGGTATCTTGGGCCATTTTCCGGTAGGTTGTCCATTTGCCTCCGATAATGGTGATCAAGCCGGATTTCTCCCGGATCAATTTATGGCTACGTGATATCTCTTTTGTCTTTTTACCTTCGCTACGGGGAGCGGCGAGCGGACGAAGCCCCGCAAACACGGATAAGACATCGCTTCGCTTGGGTGGCCGGGTCAAATAATTAGCGGCCGTATCGAGTATAAATTGGATTTCTTTCTCTAAGGCTACCGGCTCCTTTTCCGGCGATTCCATCAAGGTATCCGTTGTCCCTACCACGACTTTATCATGCCAAGGTACGGCGAACAACACACGTCCATCCGATGTCTTAGGAATCATAATGGCGCAATCACTTTGCAAGAAAGAGGAATCCAATACCAAATGGACTCCTTGGCTGGGGCGAACGGTCGGGCGTTTACCCGGCTCGTCCATTTGCAAGATCTCATCGGCGAAGACACCGGTAGCATTGATCACGCAACGGGATCTTACTTGATAAACCGTACCGGTCTCCTCATCTCGAACCGTAACGCCGGATACTTTGCGGTCGCCATCCTTCAGAAGCCCTATGACTTTCGCATAGTTCAAGATACAAGCGCCAGCGTCGATAGAGCTGCGGACCATATTAATCGCAAGGCGGGAATCATCGAACTGGCCGTCGTGATAAAGCACCCCGGCGGTCATCCCTTTCGGACGAAGCATCGGAATGGTACGGAGCGCCCGTTTCGGACCGATACAAACCGAACGTCCCAGACCTAATTTTCCGGCCATCACATCATATAGGATCAGGCCTATCGTATAAAACGGGCCTTCCCACCAACGATAACAAGGGATTAAGAAGGTTTGATCTTTTACCAAATGGGGAGCGTTCTGGCGTAGCAGGCCTCGTTCGCGCAAAGCTTCCAGAACCAAGGAGACATCTCCTTGCGCCAAATAACGGACACCGCCATGGACCAACTTCGTACTACGGCTGGAAGTTCCTTTCGTAAAGTCCGATTGTTCGAATAAGGCGACTCTATATCCTCTTGTCGAAGCATCCAGAGCGATACCTATGCCGGTAGCTCCTCCTCCGATCACAAGAAAATCAAAGACTTCAGACGGGTCTTCCAACTGAGAAATCATTTTACTACGGTCCATATAGCTCCTCCTTTATTAAGATTAACAGTCACAAATCTAACCATTAATTCTTAGTATAACAAAGGATTTGGGAAAAAGGATCAGTAGCGCTTTCTGTTTTCCATAAAGATAACTGCAGTTTCTATTGGAAGAAACAAAAGTTTCCTGCTGAAGAAACTTTTGTTTTGCTATAGGGAAACAAAAGTTTTCCTTACGGGGAATTAAAAAAAACTGTAATAGTCTGATTATTATCACTCAAACATCTTATCGATACCTCCCGTATCCGGTGGGGTCGTGGGGCTATCTTCCTCCCCACCTTCGCTACATGGGTTTGCGTATTTCTCGGGGATCTCGAAAGTCTCGTCTTCCGAGTAGCCTAACGTTTTATCTTTATAAACCTTTTGCATATAAAGGGCGTAAATCGGTAACGCCATACTCGCTCCCTGCCCTTCCGCCAAGCGGTCGAAATGGATGGAACGGTCCTCGCCGCCTACCCAGCAGCCGGAAACCAAGCTAGGCGTAAATCCCATGAACCAACCGTCGGAGTTATTCTGGGTCGTTCCGGTCTTACCACCCATCTCCGCCTTGATACCGTAGCGGAAACGTACACGTCCTCCGGTACCACCGTCGATTACGCTTTTCAACATATGTAGCATCTTATAGGAAGCATCTTCCGTCAGCACCTCACTCATCTGTGGGGTAAAGTTCGCGATTGTATTTCCATATGAATCTTCTATACGGGTCACGAATAAAGGTTCTACCCGGATGCCCTTGTTGGCAAATACCGTATAGGCCCCGACCATCTCACCCACCGATACATCCGGAGTACCCAGACAGACCGAGATAACAGGATCGATATGATTCTTCAAGCCGAAAGAATGAAGCAAACGAACAAACGTATAAGGTGAGAGCTGGCTCATCAGATAAGCGGTTACCCAGTTATCCGAGTTCTGTAATCCCCACTTGATCGTAACCATCTCGCCGATTCGCTTCGCGCTGGCGTTACGGGGAACCCACAAACGACCGTTCTCGTCCATCAACTGCTGCTGCACATGTAGCATCTGGTCGCAAGGGCTGATCCCCTCGATCATCGCCAACGAATAAAGGAACGGTTTCATGGTAGAACCGATCTGACGGCGACCGCCATTCACCATATCATATTGGAAGTCATTATAGTCAATACCACCTACATATGCCTTGACCTGCCCGGTGCGAGGGTCCATCGACATAAACGCCGTACGCAAGAAACTCTTATGATAACGAATCGAATCCAAGGGAGACATGATCGTATCGATCGGACCATCCCAACTAAACACACGCATATCGACAGGCTTCTCAAACTCCTTGCGCATATCGGCCTCAGCCATTCCACTCTTTTTCATCGCCCGGTAACGATCTGTCTGGTGCATCGCACGCATCAACATCGTGTCTACTTGACCGACACTTACGTCTCTTGAGAACGGAGCATAGCTACGTCCCTTCTTTTCCCGGAAGAAAGCCGGTTGAAGATCTTTACTCATATGTTCACGGACAGCGTCTTCCGCATATTTCTGCATACGGGAATCGATACTCGTATAGATTTTCAAGCCATCCGTATAAAGATTATAGTATTCCCCGTCGGCTTTTTTATTTTTGTTACACCATCCATATAATGGATTCGTCGCCCAAGATAATGAGTCCTCACTGAATTTCTGAGATTGCCAAGAGGCGTAATCCTTACGCTCCGGTTTCTTCGCGGTCATTGTCAGACGAAGGTATTCACGGAAGTAAGGAGCCAAACCGTCTTTATGGTCCATACGGGTAAAATGTACGACCAAGGGTAAAGCCTTCAACGAATCACATTCCGCCTTGGTTATGTACCCGGCCTTTTCCATCTGCTCCAAAACCGTATTACGACGGCCGATGGTACGCTTGTTATGGCGAACCGGATTGAAATAAGAAGGGTTCTTGCACATGCCTACCAACGTGGCGGCTTCCTCGATCTTCAAGGTTTTAGGGGTCTTTCCAAAATACACACGAGACGCGGATTGGATTCCCACGGCATTGTACAAGAAGTCAAACTTATTCAGATACATATTTATAATCTCTTCCTTTGTGTAATAACGTTCCAATTGAACCGCGATCACCCATTCGATCGGTTTCTGGAAAAGACGTTCCATCATATTATCGGCACTCGGCGAGAATAATTGCTTCGCTAATTGCTGGGTAATGGTACTACCGCCACCACCGCTTTTTTGCATCAAGATACCCCGCTTCACGATAGCACGAAACAAACCCTGCGCATCGATACCGCTATGTTCGGCGAACCGGATATCCTCGGTAGCGATCAAGGCTTTCACCAAATCCGGCGAAAGATCCTCATAATTCACGTAAATACGATTGTCTTTGCTATGCGCATAGGCTCCCAACGCCTTTCCGTCCGAGGAGATAACTTGGGAAGCATATTTATCAATCGGGTTCTCCAATTGTTCCACCGGAGGCATATAACCAATTGAACCATTCGCTATCGCCATAAACACCATTACCACCGCCCCTAATATAGCGAGGTATACTATCCAACAAGAAATAAGGATACCTTTTGTAATCTTTGATGCCATCTTTTTATATTTCACGGTATGGATAAGAGACTCATCTTATCCACAACGACCTATTTAAGATCACAAAAATAGAGGAAAATACGATCTTATGCAAGTTGAGGCACATATTTCGCCAACAAATAACCACCAGCTAGTAACCAAACATATAAAATAGTGGCCAAAACAAAGGGCTTAGCGCCAGCTTTCTTAAATTTCTCGATACTTGTCTCCGTACCAAGAGCAGTCATGGCCATTGTCAGCATGAATGTATCTACCTGATTGATCCCATCTACAACCGCATGAGGAAGCAAGTCGAGCGAATTGAAACCAATCACGGCCAAGAAACCAAACGCAAACCAAGGAATAGTGATCTTACCACGAGAAGGGGCAACGCCTCCGCCATTCCTCCCCCCGTTAACCACGGAATTCACGGCGGTTCGAGCCAACATGAAACTCATGACCACTAGCACAGGAGCTAACATCATCACACGAATCATTTTCACGATAATAGCCGCATCCGAAATTTCCTTTCCCATAGCGTTACCGGCTCCTACCACATGAGCTACCTCATGCAAGGTCGCACCCGTATAAAGTCCCATTTGCTCCGGGTCTAAATCAAGAATACCCGCACGGTACATCACCGGATAAATAAACATAGAAAGCGTACCGAAAATCACGACTGTCGATACGGCAACCGCCGTCTTATGAGCCTCGCACTTCACGACCGGTTCAGCGCCCAATACCGCAGCAGCCCCGCAAATAGCGCTACCCGTGGCAGTCAGTAAAGCAAGGTCTTTATCCATTTTCATCAATCGTCCCACCCAAACACCGATCAAGATGGTAAGCACCACGATCACCATATCGATCAGGATTGCCGGAAGGCCGATCGCAATCACGCTCTGGAAGGTCAGCTTAAACCCATATAGTACGATACCCGCACGAAGTACTTGCTTAGTACAAAACAGGATACCCGGAACCCACGTCTCCGGCAAATGGTTTCTCAGGCTGTTGGCGTATAACATACCTAAAATAATACCGACAATCAGCGGACTGAATGACATTTGTTTAACAAACTGGAACTCCGCGATATAGAATGCGGAACAAGAGAAAAGGGCTATCAGCAAGACACCATGTAATACGTTACCTCGTTTTTCGCTAAACATAATTATTGATTTATTTAGTACAACATATCATTATTTGATTTCGTTCGCGAAAGTACATATTTTCATCCGATCCCTTACTTCACAAGTTTTTATAGCGAATAACCTAAAGTTATTGCCAATGTTGACTGGCAAAACGCATGAAACTTTCTTCCATACCGCTGTTCTGTCCCTGCGGCTCCACAAAGGAGAAAGTCCGTTCGGCCTTAAAGCCCTCAATATCTATCACTTTCAAACGTCCAGCCATCAGCTCACGTGTCACCGCCCGAATAGAAAGAATTCCCAAAGCATCGGAATTTTCCAAGAATAATTTGATACTCTCCGTACTACCTAGCTGCAATAATACGTTCAATTGCGACAGTTTGATCTGGTGTTTTGCTAAAGCCCCCTCCAAGACCTCAAGCGTACCGGAGCCGTTTTCACGAAGTACTACGGGCAAAGCACAAAGTTGTTCCAACGTCAGTTCGTCATAAGCAGCCAACTTAGACCCTACATGAGTGACAACCACTAACTCATCCTTCATAAAAGGTATATAATGCATCGTATTTTGACGGGTAGTCCCTTCCACCAATCCTAACGTTATTTTTCCATCTCGCAAAGCCAACTCTATATCCCGGCTATTCCCATTCAATACAGATACATGTATATCCGGAAACATCTTAATGAATAAAGCAAGCACGGGCGGAAGAACATATTGGGATATTGTCGTACTGGCACCTAAATGTAAATCCCCCAGAAAATTATTTGTCAACAGATTCATCTCGAAATCCAATTGACGATACGAAGCCAATAAGGAATGGGTATGCGAAAACAACAACTCGCCCGCACGAGTTAAACGGATCTGGCTACCTGTTCGTTCAAAGAGAGGTGTCTTATATTGAACCTCCAACTCATGGATATGCTTACTAATAGCGGGTTGACTAATGAACAACTCCCGGGACGCTTTCGTGAAACTTAGGTTACAAGCTACGCTATGAAATACTTTTAATCGAAAATCCATGATATTCTATCTTTTGCCGTTTTAATTTAACAAAGATAAAAATAATACTATATATTTGTGGATTGAAACATAAATATATGAATGAATATGAAATATCTATATGTTTTATTGTTGACGTTGACCGTCAATGCATGCAGTGGTCAACGCAATCAAAAAACGGAAGAATCCAATGTAGCGCCACCCACCTTTGAAATGGTCTCAGTCCCCACCCTAATCACAGACCCGGTGGAAAGGGCCGAATATTTAGTGAAACATTATTGGGATAAATTCGACTTCAAGGATACGACCTATATCCATGAACCTCAAGTGACCGAGCAGGCATTATCCAACTATATAGATTTGATGAACTATGTCTCGCCTGCGGCTATGTCTTCTTCCGTAAAAGCGATGATGAAACAAACAGAACAAGACAGTGCCATGTTTCAGTACTTTTCCGAGATGATGGAGAAATATCTATACGACCCGAACTCCCCCTTAAGGAATGAGGAAATGTATATAGCGGTATTGGAATATCTTACCGAATCCTCGTCATTAAGCGATGTGGAAAAGATACGTCCCGCCCATTTGCTAGAGCTCGCATTAAAAAACAGAATCGGGACGCCTGCGACCGATTTCACGTACACATTAGCGAACGGACAAACCGGGAAATTATACAATATAAAAGCGGATTATCTATTATTATTTTTCTATAATCCGGACTGCCATGCTTGTCAAGAAATAACCAGACAAATGGAATCGTCCTTCTTGATCAATGAATTTTCAAAAAGCAACAAACTAAAGATCTTAGCCGTTTATCCGGACGAGGATCTGGACGCATGGAAAGAACACGTTTCCGTCATGCCTAAAGATTGGATCAACTCATACGACAAAAGTGTTTCGCTTAAAAACGACGAGATCTACGACTTAAAAGCGATACCCACATTATACCTATTGAACAAAGAGAAGAAAGTATTGTTGAAAGATGCTACTTTTCAACAGATCGAAAATTATTTATCACAAACAACTAACTAATTTAAAACATGAAAAAAATCTTATTGTCCTTGGCTTTTTTAGCAGGAGTGAGCCTAACGGTTTCCGCCCAATTCAAGATTGGCGGCAAGACCATTAATACGAAAAAAGTGATTAATGCTGCGACTGATGTAGCGCATGCCGCTACTCTATCCGACGAGGATGTAGCCAAAATGGCAAAAGAGTACATCCAATGGATGGACACTCATAACGAGGTAGCGGGCCCGGATACGGAAATGGGACAACGCTTGGAACGCTTGACCGCCAATGTAAAAAAAGTTTCCGGCCTAGACTTAAACTTTAAAGTATATAATGTAGTAGATGTAAACGCTTTCGCCTGTGGAGACGGAAGTGTACGCGTATGTGGCGGATTGATGAAAATCATGGACGATGACGAGGTATTCGCCGTTATCGGTCATGAGATCGGGCACGTCGTTCATTCCGACTCTAAAGACGCCATGAAAAACGCTTACTTGACCTCCGCCGCTAAAAACGCCGCCGGAGCCGTAAGTGGAACCGTATCCAAGCTGACCGACTCTCAACTGGGAGACATGGCACAGGCATTGGCTGGCGCTCAATATTCCCAGAAACAAGAGTATGAGGCGGACGAATTCGGTTTCCAGTTTTGTATAGATTACGGGCGAGATCCGTACGGAATGTCTAACTCATTAAATAAATTGTTACAACTGAGTGAGTCGGAAGCTAAATCGTCCAAGTTTATGCAGATGTTCTCAAGCCATCCCGAGACTCAAAAACGTGCCGATCGGGTAAAAGAGAAGGCCGATGAGTACGTGAAAAGCAAGCAATAACTGTTAACGGTCCTTTAGCAGGACGGACTATTATTAAAATAAAGCTAACGTATCAAGGATTTACGCCACGAAATCATGCTGTACAACATAAAATACTATATATTTGCACCGTGTTTTTCATGGTATTAGATTTAAGGTTAGCAATGAAGATTGGTTGTCCGTGACGGATGACCATTTTTTTTTGCTTTGATAGTCAAAAAAACTTCTACCTTTGCAAAAGATCTATCTATTAAGAATCATGAAACACACACATAAATATTTAATTTTTGCCATATCCATATTTCTTGTCTCTTTGTTAACCCTAGGTTGCCAAGAAAAAGAAGAAAAGAAAATCGTGCTTATCCATTCTTTTGAGCAAAAGAAAGATACCTACCCGATTTTTAATGAAACACTGAAACGAACATTCGATAAACCGGACTCCATTGAACGCTATTGTCGGATTCTCGAATCTTATGAACACAGACATCGAGCTCAGTAAGGCAGAACGGGAAAACTTTACCGAGTTAATCAATACGAACAGCGATCTGTTATTGAACCTTATCAATGATATCTTAGATCTTTCCCGTATCGAATCGGGCCGTATGTCATTCTCTTTCCAGCAATATTCTCTAAATGAATTAATAAGCACGATTTACCAGACTTTCCAAGTTTTAATGCCGGAGAACGTAGAACTTCGTATGCAAATACCGGAAAAAAGCATATCCATTCCCACGGATAAGTTTCGGTTGACACAAGTGATTACCAACTTTCTTAGCAACGCTATTAAATTCACGCAAAAGGGATATATATTGATTGGTTATGAATACCGAGAGGAAGAGCGGCATGTACATATTTTCGTAGAAGATACCGGCATTGGTATTCCGAAAGAAAAGCAAGACGCCGTTTTCAATCGTTTCACGAAACTGGATGAATTCGCCAAAGGTACCGGCTTGGGACTATCCATTTGCAAAGTGATAGCCGAACGTTTCGATGGGTATATCGCCGTAGAGTCCGAAATAGGAAAAGGAAGCCGTTTTTCCATTATCCTTCCCCTTAACCCCAAACACACTGAAAGTGATTAATCACATTTATTCGCAATAATCCCGAAAATAATATTACTTTTGCTTTTGTATACAATTTTAAATTTCAGATCTGTGAGTACAAGAATAAAATTAAGGGTTCAAGGATTAGCGAACAGCCAAATTCAATCCGGGGCCTATGCGTTAATTTTGGCAGAGGAAAATGGTCCACGGCGAATTCCAATCATCGTAGGAACCGCTGAAGCACAGTCTATAGCGATCGCATTGGAGCATATCGTACCTCCTCGTCCATTAACACACGACTTATTCGCCACTTTTGCGCAAGCCTTCAACGTCATTCTTAAGGAAGTCTACATATACAAATTCGAAGATGGTGTGTTTTACTCAGAATTAGAGTTTAGCGACGGTGAGCGCTCGATAAAGCTGGACTCTCGCACTTCCGACGCGATTGCCATAGCGCTTCGGGTAAATTGCGACATCTTTACTTCCGAGGAGATTGTAAAGGAATGCGGTGTCGTACTGGAAGACACCCTGTCCATCCCCGCTGACGAACCGGAGGAGGATGACAATTTATTAGAATTAGAACCGGATGAGATTAAGGACGAAGCCCAGTTAAAGAAATGGTTAAGCCTATTGGATATCCAAGAAATAAACGAGCGATTGGAAGACGCTATAGCGGACGAAAATTACGAATACGCGAAAATGTATAAAGACGAGTTGCGCCGTCGAGAAGAAGAGGAGGACACAAACAAATGATTGGAGAACAAGGAGGATTCGGACTGGTCTCACTTTTAAGAGGTCTGCTTGGGATCATTACGATTTTAGGTATCGCCTATGCGATGAGTTATGATCGTAAACGGATCGATTGGAAATTAGTAGGTGGAGGTTTGTTCATGCAGATCGTATTCGCCTTGGCGGTTTTATATGTGCCGTTCGTCGGAAGCCTATTGGAAGGATGTGGCAAGATATTTGTTAAGTTGATGGACTTCACGGATGCCGGTCTTACTTTCTTATTAGGCCCGTATGCCTCTAAAGCGGCAGGATTCAGTTTCTTGCTTCATTCGCTACCGATTGTTATTTTCTTCTCCGCCTTGGTTTCCATGTTTTACCATTGGGGGATTATCCAGAAAGTAGTCGGTGCCTTTGCGTGGGTATTGCGTAAATTCATGAATATATCCGGCTCGGAGGGATTAGTGGCCGCCGGTAATATTTTTATGGGAATGACAGAATCTCCTGTGTTGATCAAGAATTACCTGCCGACAATGAATCGTTCGGAGATATTTTTGGTCATGGTATCCGGAATGGGTACGATCGCCGGTTCCGTAATGGGTACTTACATAGGTATGTTGGGAGGAACAGACCCGGCGGCGAAGGTTTTATTCGCCACTCACTTGCTCTCGGCTTCCGTAATGGCAGTACCGGGTTCAATCGTTTTAGCGAAAATGCTTTGTCCGCAGACGGAAGAAGCCACGGACCATGTAGCTATCTCCGGCAAGGAAAAAGAGAACTCGAATATTCTAGATGCCATCTCATCGGGTACGGTTACCGGCGTAAAGTTGATGACGAATATTGCCGCGATGTTATTGGTATTCATATCCCTTGTAGCGTTAGCGAATTATATTACGGAAGGTGTGATAGGGCGTTATACCGGACTGAATGACTGGATTGTAAAGATTACGGACGGTAAGGCGCAGGGCTTGACCTTCCAATTTATACTGGGCGTAATCACCTCTCCTTTCATGTGGTTGATCGGGGTTCCCAGCCAAGACATCATGTTAGTTGGTTCTTTATTGGGACAAAAGACCATATTGAACGAATTTGTCGCCTATTTCCAATTACAGCAATGGAAAGATGCCGGATTATTCATGTATGAGAAATCGATCTTGATGTCTACTTATATCCTTTGCGGATTCGCTAATATATCGTCTATCGGTATCTTATTAGGCGGATTGGGCGTATTAGCCCCGGAAAAACGAGGATTAATTTCACGTATCGGCGTACCGGCTATGATCGGCGGAGCCTTGGTCTCTGTGCTATCGGCTACTATAATTGGTATGATCCTTGGGTAATTGAAAATTGAGAATTGAGAATTGAAAATTAGATGGTCATGCAGATTTTTTATACACCAGATATAGCTATCAAGCCGGAATTACCGGAAGAAGAAGCAGGACATTGTATACGGGTACTTCGTCTAGGTGAAGGCGATGAGATAGTATTGACGGATGGGCAAGGCTCTTTTTATAAAGCGGCTATTAGCCGGGCGCATCCCAAACATTGTGAGGTGACCCTCTTAGAGAGTTGGAAACAACCCGATCTCTGGAACTTCAATCTCCATATAGCCATAGCTCCTACCAAAAACATGGACCGGATGGAGTGGTTCGTGGAGAAAGCGACGGAAATAGGGATCAATGCGATCACCTGTTTGAATTGTCGTTTCTCGGAGCGTAAAGAGATCAAGCCGATTCGATTGGAGAAGATATTGGTCAGTGCCATGAAGCAATCCCAGAAAGCGACTTTGCCGGCGTTAGAAGGAATGACAGATTTCAAGAAGTTTGTCGCCACTCCCTTTGATGGGCGTAAGTTTATCGCCCATTGCGAGGAAGGCGAGAAGCCACTATTAAAACATACGTATCAGCCGGGAGAGAATGCCTTAATCCTCATCGGACCGGAAGGTGATTTTAGCCCGGAAGAAATCAAACTGGCTCAAGAGAATGGCTTCGAGCCGATCTCTTTAGGAGAGAGCCGGCTGCGTACGGAAACGGCCGCGCTAGTGGCTTGCCATACGATTCATGTGTTAAATCAATAGAATAATCCTATTTCCATTAAAAATACGTTAATCCTCATAAGGGTTATTAAGCAAATTGCTACATTTGTAATGATATTAACAAATCTAATCTAATAACAATTTAAGTAACATGAAAAAGTTGTTCAAATCATTCTTGATTCTTTCGGCCATAGCTATGGCTATCCCCTGTTTCGCTCAAACTCCGAATACATTGACTAAGAAGGAAAAAAAAGCTGGCTGGGAATTATTATTCAACGGAAAAGACTTCTCTGGATGGCGCCAATGTAACGGTACCGCTATGCCCGCGAACTGGGTTATAGAAGACAATGCCATGAAAGTATTTACCGGCGAAGGCAAAAAACCGGGACAAGGCGCTAATGGCGATATCCTTTACCAGAACAAGAAATTCAAAAACTTCGAGCTCTCGGTAGACTGGAAAGCGAGCAAGATGGGCAACTCCGGTATCTTCTATTATGTACGCGAAGTACCCGGCAAACCTATTTATTATGCGGCTCCCGAAGTACAGGTACTAGATAACGTGGACGCAACCGACAACAAATTAGCGAACCACCTAGCAGGTTCTCTATATGACATGCTTCCCGCAGATCCGAAAACAGTTAATCCTGCCGGCGAGTGGAATACGATCGTAATCCGTGTAAAAGATGGAAAGGTAACGCATACCCAAAATGGTAAGAAAGTTGTTGAGTATACTTTATGGAGCAAAGAGTGGGATGATTTGGTAGCTAACAGTAAATTCAAGAACTTCCCGGGCTTTACCGAAGGTATTTCTAAAGAAGGTTATATCGGTCTGCAAGATCATGGCTATCCGATCTGGTTCCGTAATATCAAGATCCGTGAACTAAAATAGTTCTTCGAATCTATCGTATATAAATAAAAAGCCCGGGATTCAGATAAATCACCGGGCCTTTTTATATCTGTTTAATAAGTAAGCCTAATTACTCCCACTCAATTGTCGCATTCGGTTTCGGAGACATATCGTAGCATACACGGTTCACGTTCTTCACCTCTTTCAAAATACGATCCGTAATCTTCATCAAGATAGGCCAATCAACCGGTTCGATCGTAGCGGTCATGGCATCTACCGTATTGACGGCACGGATAATCACGGGCCATTCGAAAGAACGGGCGTTATCACGTACGCCAACCGACTTAAAGTCGGGTACTACCGTAAAGTATTGCCATACCTTTTTATCCAATCCGGCGTTCTTGAACTCCTCCCGTAAGATCGCATCCGACTCACGTACCGCTTCCAGTCTGTCACGAGTGATAGCGCCCAAGCAACGTACGCCTAAACCAGGTCCGGGGAACGGCTGGCGATAAACCATATCATAAGGCAAACCTAACTCTACGCCACAAGCACGAACCTCGTCCTTGAATAATTGACGCAAAGGCTCAACCAACTCAAATTGCAAATCTTCCGGCAGACCGCCTACGTTATGATGGGATTTCACCATCTTAGCCGTCTTCGTTCCACTCTCCACGATATCCGGATAGATCGTTCCTTGAGCCAAGAAATCGATTCCATCTAATTTGCGAGCTTCTTCCTCAAATACACGGATAAACTCACCACCGATAATCTTACGCTTTTGCTCCGGATCTTCCACGTCAGCTAGCTTATTCAAGAAACGATCGGTAGCGTCTACATACACCAAATTGGCATTCAACTGGTTCTTGAAGACCTCAACGACATCCTCGGACTCGCCCTTACGCATCAAACCATGATTCACATGCACGCAAACCAATTTATCGCCGATCGCTTTCAAAAGCAAAGCGGCTACTACAGAGCTATCGACACCTCCAGACAAGGCCAGCAGAACTTTCTTATCCCCTACCTGACGCTTTACCAATTCAATCTGGTCATTGACAAAATTCGTCATATTCCAGTTTGCCTCAGCCTTGCAAGTATCGAACACGAAAGACTTGACAGCGCCCTTGATCGCCTCGACATCATCCGTAAACTCCGGCAATTTAACCTCGCACAACGCCTTATCGTGACCTGCGGCCATTACAGGAGTGCCCATCTCGTAAATACCCGGATTCACGTCGATAGCTACACCGTCGATAACATTGTTTGGGCCACCATTGATAATGATACCTTTCACGTTTGGCAAGGCTTTTAATTCCTCAACCGTGATGTCATGCGGATAAATCTCACTATAAACGCCTAACGCACGAATAGCACGAGCCAACACCGTATTCTCATGACTACCTAAATCCAAGATAACAATCATATCTTGCTTCATGTGACTTTTAAATTTTATTGATTTTACACTTTGTTATACCTAAGACAAATGTCACTCCCACTCGATGGTTGCAGGCGGCTTCGAGCTGATGTCGTACACGACTCTATTCACGCCTTTCACCTTATTGATAATCTCGTTGGAAACTTTGGCGAGGAACTCGTACGGAAGCTGCGCCCAATCGGCGGTCATAGCGTCCGTGGAAGTTACCGCACGTAAAGCTACCGTATTCTCATAGGTACGCTCATCGCCCATTACACCTACGGATTGAATCGGAAGTAAGATTACCCCAGCTTGCCAAATCTTATCGTAAAGTCCCCACTCACGCATCAATGACATATAGATATCGTCAGCATCTTGCAGGATACGTACCTTTTCCGGCGTGATATCACCCAAGATACGGATACCCAATCCCGGTCCCGGGAACGGATGGCGCTTGATCAAATGCGGTTGCATACCCAACTCCATACCGACACGGCGAACCTCATCCTTGAAAAGAAGACGAAGCGGCTCGACGAGTTTCAAGTTCATCGTATCCGGAAGTCCGCCCACATTATGATGGCTCTTGATAACCGTACCTGTGATAGACAGCGACTCGATCACATCCGGATAAATCGTACCTTGCCCCAGCCACTTGATATCTTTCAGCTTATGCGCCTCCTCATCGAAGACATCGATAAATCCTTTGCCGATGATCTTACGTTTCTTCTCCGGTTCCGTAACGCCCGCTAGTTCTTTATAGAACTTATCTTTCGCGTTTACGCCGATCACGTTCAATCCTAAATGCTCATAATCCCTCATTACGTTCTCGAACTCATTCTTGCGCAGCAAACCATGATCCACGAAAATGCAAGTCAAGTTCTTACCGATCGCCTTATTCAGCAATACGGCCGTAACAGATGAATCCACACCGCCGGAAAGAGCCAAGATCACCTTGTCATCTCCCAATTGCTCCTTCAACTCAGCTACGGTAGATTCGATAAAGGAAGCCGGTGTCCAATCCTTGGCGCATCCGCAAATATTCAAGAAGTTATCCAGCAACTTCGTACCGTCTGTCGAATGGAATACTTCCGGATGAAACTGAACGCCCCACGTTTGCTCACCTTCCACATGGTAAGCGGCAGCCCTCACGTCGTCCGTGCTGGCGATCACCTTGAAATTATCCGGCAATACGGTAATCGTATCCCCATGAGACATCCATATCTGTGAACCCACATGGATCCCTTTCAGTAATTCATCCTCACCATCAATGTGCGACAAATTAGCACGTCCATACTCACGTGAATTAGCCGGTTCCACATTACCTCCGGATGTATAAGCTAGAAACTGCGCTCCATAACAAATACCTAAGACGGGATACTTCCCCCGTATCTCGGTCAAATCAGCCTTAAAGGCATTCTCGTCGTATACGGAATAAGGACTTCCGGAAAGGATCACACCTTTCACGTCGGTAGCGTCATGCGGGAATTTGTTATAAGGAACGATCTCACAATACATATTCAACTCTCTGACCCTACGGCCGATAAGCTGGGTTGTTTGCGAGCCGAAATCAAGAATAATAAGTTTCTCGTGCATGCAATTATGATTATTTAATTGAGTGGCGCAAAGGTAGTAATAAATTCGGGAAGCATAAACACACTGGGCAAATATTCTTCCTTATCACGATACTTTTAAAGGATCTTCCCTTGTCCTATTACGCCTTTCCTCCTGAGATATTCATTATCCACCATCTGTTGCATGATTGTCCACCATCCGTTGCATGATCATGCAACGGATGGTGGACAATCATGCAACAGCCATTAGAAGATGAATACCTCAAGAGGAAAACCACAAATCCCCCTAAGGATCCGGCCAAGGGAAGCCATGAAAACAGAGAACCGCCCGACAACCCGGCGAGAGTTACGGACGGACAAAACAAAAAAAGCCTCGAAGCGTTCATTACAAACAACTTCGAGGCTTTCCTCTGAGGTTCCTGGCGGATTCGAACCGCCGTACATGGTTTTGCAGACCACTGACTAAGCCACTCATCCAAGGAACCGAATCAATCAAAAATAAAAGTAATTTTCAATTCTTAATACTGAATTTTCAATTACCAAGAGGTTCCTGGCGGATTCGAACCGCCGTACACGGTTTTGCAGACCGCTGACTAAGCCACTCATCCAAGGAACCATAACTTCAACACAAAACAACTACTTTTGTTTTGCGAGTGCAAAGAAAGAGAATAATATTGGAATTACCAAACTTTTCCTTTCTTTTTTATTTTTCCCTCCGAATATTATAGAAGTAGAGAAAATGAGCTTACCTTTGCCTATCAAATAGATAAATAACGAAAAAATGACTTATACAGAAACTGTAATACCGGGCGTATGGATCATTGAGCCAAAGGTATTGAAAGATGTGCGCGGATACTTTATGGAAGCTTTTAAGCAAGCGGAATTCGAGGAGCATATCGGAAAAATCCAGTTCGTGCAAGACAACGAATCTTGCTCCTCTAAAGGCGTATTACGAGGATTACACTATCAGCTAGCGCCCTATTCTCAATCTAAATTAGTCAGGGTGATCAAAGGACGGGTATTGGATGTAGCCGTAGACGTACGTGAAGGCTCGCCCACATTCGGCAAATATGTAGCTGTAGAGTTATCGGACGAGAATAAACGCCAGTTATTCATTCCACAGGGATTCGCCCACGGATTCCATGTATTAAGTGACGAGGCTATCTTTACCTATAAAGTAGATAATCCATATACTCCGACGCATGAACGGGGAATCCGCTATGACGATCCCACGGTCCATGTAGATTGGAGCATCACAGATCCGGAATCGATCAACCTATCCGAGAAAGACACCAAGGCTCCATTGCTGAAAGACGCTGAGCTTAATTTCAAATACTAAACACTGTACAGATATGAAAACTTACCTAGTTACCGGTGCCGCCGGTTTTATCGGTGCCAATTTCATCAAACATATGCTGGCGAAATATGACGATATCAAGATCGTTGTCCTAGACTTGCTGACTTACGCAGGTAATTTAGGCACCATCGCCGAGGATATCGATGGAGTACGTTGCGAGTTCGTGAAAGGCGATATTTGCGACCGTGCCTTGGCCGACCAGCTATTCGAGAAATACAACTTCGATTATGTCGTGAACTTCGCCGCTGAAAGTCATGTGGACCGAAGCATCGAAAATCCCCAGCTATTCCTGCAAACCAACATCCTTGGTACACAAAACCTATTGGACGCCGCACGAAAAGCATGGGTTACCGGTAAGGCCGAGACAGGTTATCCAGTATGGCGTGAAGGCGTACGTTTCCATCAAGTCTCTACCGACGAGGTCTATGGAAGTCTAGGTGCCGAAGGATATTTCCACGAGACCACGCCTTTAGATCCCCGTAGCCCGTACAGCGCCTCCAAGACAAGCGCGGACTTATTCGTAAAGGCTTATCACGAGACGTATAAGATGCCGGTATCTATTACCCGTTGTTCCAACAACTACGGGCCTTACCATTTCCCGGAAAAATTGATTCCTTTAATTATAAAGAACATATTGGAAGGTAAATCCCTACCTGTATATGGTGACGGCACAAACGTACGCGACTGGTTATATGTAGAGGATCATTGCAAGGCGATCGACGCCGTCATCCACCACGGACGTGTGGGAGAGGTTTACAACGTAGGCGGTCATAACGAGAAGCAGAACATCGAGATCGTAAAACTCACGATCCGGACGATCCATCAACTAATGACCGAACAACCGGAATATCGCCAAGTATTAAAGAAAAAAGAGATCGGTGCCGATGGAGAAATCTCTATCGACTGGATCAACGACAGCTTGATTACATTCGTAAAAGACCGTCTGGGCCATGATCAACGATACGCCATCGACCCGACGAAGATCACCAACGAATTAGGCTGGACACCAGAGACCTGCTTCGAGGTCGGTATCGTAAAAACCATCCGTTGGTATCTTGAGAACCAAAAATGGGTAGAGGATATCACCGGTGGAGATTACATGAAATATTACGAGCAAATGTATGGATCACGTTGATTCCTCAACGTGACCGTGTGTATGTGGATGAATCTCAGAGAGGCTGTTTCCTAATTCGGGAGCGGCCTCTCTTATTTGTTTCCGGATCGTCTCGCGTATCTCCTCACGCACATTCCTGCGGGTACTATCCAGTTCCGCTTGCTTGGCAGGTTTCAAGAAATCTTTATATTTACATTTCACTATCTTGAACTTGAAATCATCCAGATTCCCTTTTATATCGATACCCAACTTAAACGGTACCGGCGATTTTAAAACCGAGAGATGGTAATCGAATGTCATATCCAAATTATGCGTTCCTCCTACGGCTACTTTATACCGGTCCATCTCCACCAAGAATGGGAATACCTCGATCTTGTTATCATGGATCGCTAAATCTACCGCTATACTATCAATCATATTCCGTTTTTTATTCTTGAACATCAACGTCTTCGATATCTCGGTAAATGTCTCACCATCCAGCAGCACCATATTCTTTCCGCTCAGGTAGCAAGAGGCATTTACAGACGGCAGCAACACGGACATCGTAGAATCCGCCTTGCAAGTCGCCGTCATCTGGCAATCTACCATGCCTTCGAACGAACGAAGCATAGGGACCAATGTGTCGATATCCGGGAATAAACTGATTAACCGTTCCACTAAAATATCATTTAAGGACAACTCAAATCCCATAGTCGCCTCTTGATCTGTTTTGGTCGTATAAACCATCGTCAGATCTCCGGAACCGATATTCGAGCTCATACATAAATCGCTCAGATTGATACTTTGATCCCGGATTACAACCTCACCTTTCACATCCTCCAACTTCAGATCCTTAAAATCTATTTTTTTAGCATTTGTATGAAGCGTCAGATCCAAGAATTTCGGAACGACAAATAGTTGAGAGATCGAATCCGTAGCGACATTATCCACGGTATTCGCTAATAGATGATCCGTCTCCAGTACGGAGATACTGTCTTCCGAGAAGGCCCCAACCGAATTGGATGCCAATTGATCAGAAAACTGCAAACCTTTACCTATAGCTAGCATCAACTGGTTACAATCGATCAGATCGGATCCCAACTCGAAATTCGCTTTCAGCTTTCCTCCCCGTAGCATGGCCCGCCGGATGTCGCTAAGCTCTCCGCTCAAAGTAAGATCGCTCTTTCCTAAATGCAGGCGGGCACCACTCAACGTCATATTGTTAGTATTGAATTTCACGCTTGTCTCATCAATATACATCGGAATGGGGAATAAGCGGCTAAAGCCCCTCAATTGCTTAAACCTCACTTGTCCCCGAGCCTCCCATTGGCGTAAGACACTGTTTGAGGAAGCGACCGAATCCACTTGCGACCGCTGTCTATTCGCCCTTCGGGTGGTCTGCGTGCGCCTGCGCAAGGTATCACCGGCGGCAATACGGCGTTCACGTTGTTGACGAATCGCTTGCCGATAAGGTAATGCTTCCAAAGAGAACTGGCTTTCCGTCAGAACCATACCCGTCCGTAAAGGGATAAGAATATATTTTAAGGTGTCCACCGAGATCGTAGCTCCCGCCATAGGGATCCGCTTATCTGTAGAAGAAGCCTTGATGCCCCCTTTCAACACGGTCTTACCGGCCACCATCCAGGTAGAATCCGGCAACTTGGTGCGCAAATGATCAAATTCCAACCCTGCGGTCATAGGGATAACAGCCGTTGTATCAATAACCGGCGTCGTATTGGCTACCATCTTCAATCCACCGATATTCGTACTGATCTCATCCTTATACTTTATATTCAAGGTATCCACCGATAGATTAGCGCTCAACAATCCTTTCGCATTCAGATATTTACTTTCATTTTCCGTAGATCCTACAAACAGATTCGCCCCAGCGATATACATATCCACGCCTAACGGCTTACTAAACGCCTTGAAGCGATCAACCGTCAAATTGCCGGATGATTTGACCTTGGCGAAGCGGCTATTCACGATATCATCCACCTTAAACACCGTAGATAAATCAGCCATCATGGTACCCTCCAGCAGCAGTGTGTCGGGATTCAAGAACTCTTTAGCCAAACGGGTAAAATCGACCTGCCCTTTCATCTCCGCCCGAATCGCGGGATTCCTCCAGATATCCCTAACCTCGCCACTCATGGTCAACGAGGTATTCAACCCGATCAATGTCAACTCCTCCAAAGAGACATAAGAAGAATCCGGGTAAGCGCCATTCAAATGTAAATCCACGTCCATGCGCAATGTATCGATCCCCTGTTCAATACCTTTTACATGATAAGAACCATCCTCTATCTTGCAGCATAAGTTCACGGTCGGAACAATACTATCCCCTAATTCTCCACGGATATCCCCTTCCAAAATAATACGTCCCTCAGCAAGTGTTTTATCCCGATCCTTAAAATATTCATCCGGAATAAAATGTAAGAGATCATTCATATCGGAAACCTTCAACCCGAAAGTCATATCGATCCGTGACGGATTATCCTCGGTAGCCGGTACCATAAAGCCATCCGCCGTAAAAGGCAGGTTATTCACCAGCAACTCCGCGTCCCTCAACCCAATCCGGCGAAGTCCGTCAGCCAACAACAAACGTCCCTTGAAGCGTAACGCTAACTTATTCGCCAAAGAATAAGACGGGCTACGGAATACGATCGAGGAAGAACCGGTCTCCACATCCAACTTATTTCCTCGTTGGGTCAAAAGGCCGTCTATATGTAAAAAGAAACCATCGATCGCCGTATATAAATCCTGCTGGCGGTCATCATAGACAAAGTGCCCATTCGTAATATGCACTTGCTGCAAATCTATTTTAGGCAATGGAGATGACGATGATTCATCTACCGAATCCATCTCACTTTGATAAATCTCCCAATTCGCCTTTCCCTCCTCATTCACATAACCATAAAAACGGATACTATCCATGATAACCCGAGGAATCGTCACCTTCCCGCTAAACAGATAATCCGTAGGGTTAAATACGACGATCGCTTTTTTGAAAGACAACAAGGAATCCGAAGGAATCATCAAATCCTCCTGATGTTCTATAGAATCCTCAGCCTGATGTGAGATCAAACGCCCATTTGTCAACTTCACTCCCAGATAAGGATACGTCTCGAAATAAGTCAACTCCACCCGCTCACATTCCAAGTGCGCCTCTATGAATTCGTTTGTTTTTTCTACGACCAGCGGTGTCAGCTTCTCCGGAGGTAAGACCGCCCATTTCAGTATACCAACCCCGATCAAGGGAAGTATGAAAAAGATCCCGACCAACGCAGACACAACAACCAGCAATATCTTTCTTATTCGTACCATACTCATTCCTTCATCTTATCACAAACAACACTAATTAAATTGTATGAGCAAAAATACGAAATACTATCCCAAAGACAACGCTTATCTCATAAAAAAAGGCCCCCCGCAATGAGAGACCTTCTTTTTACATCTTATTTATTTTTCTACAATTTATTTATCCAGAACCTCGTATTTAGAATGCTGGCTCTTGAACTCAGGAACGATCTCCTTCATCCGCTTCACGATCTGCATATCCCCCTCCACGACACAAGCACGTACCAAGGCATCAATCCGCAGATTGGCGTCAGCATAATCATACGCACGGACTTGGGCGATCTTGATCTTCGGATGAAAAGTAGGCTTGGAGGTCTCATCCTCATTGAGTACCTCCTCATACAATTTCTCCCCGTCTCGCAATCCCGTGAACCGGATCTCGATTCCCTTCACCCCGCTCAGACGGATCATCCGCTCAGCCAGATCCACGATCCGTACAGGTTTACCCATATCGAACACGAAGATCTCTCCCCCATTACCCATCGTACCGGCCTCTAGGACCAGCTTACAAGCCTCCGGTATCAGCATGAAGAAACGAATGATATCCTTGTGCGTCACCGTAACCGGACCGCCCCGCTTGATCTGTTCCTTGAATAACGGGATCACGGAACCGTTCGATCCCAGCACATTACCGAAACGAGTCGTCACGAATTGCGTACGCCCCCTCACCTTCCCATCCTTGATAGCCTGATCCAAGCTCTGCACGTAGATCTCGCAAATACGTTTCGAGCAGCCCATCACGTTCGTGGGATTCACCGCCTTGTCAGTCGATACCATCACAAACTTCCTCGTGCCGTATTTCACCGACAAGTCTGCGATCACCCGGGTACCGTCCACGTTGTTACGGACACTCTCCTCCGGATTATCCTCCATCATAGGTACATGCTTGTAGGCCGCGGCATGAAACACGTAATCCGGACGATGCTCCTCGAATAGCTCCTCCATGCGTTCACGCACACAAATATCGCTCACAACCGTATAGGATTCTATATTCGACCACTGACGAGCCATCATCAAGCGGACATCGTGTAAGGGAGTCTCCGCCTGATCTATCAAGACCATACGTTCCGGGGCGAACTGGGCTACCTGCCGCACGATCTCGCTACCGATACTCCCGGCGGCTCCTGTTATCAGAATCCGCTTACCGGTAAGCTGCTTCCTCACAGCCTCCAAGTCTATCTCGATCTTATCACGGGGCAGTAAATCCTCTATATTCACCTCCCTCAGCTGGGTATGGCTCAAGTCGCTCCTCCCGTCCCACTCTTGGGCGGCAGGAGTCATATAGATCTTTATATTCGCCTTGATCAGCCTGTCCACCATCTCCTGATTATTCCGGATCGCCTCAACCTTTAAGGGAGATACCAACAAAACATCGGCTTGCAGCCTTCTCATCACACCAATCAAATCCTCGTTATTCGGATAAACCTTGACTCCCATTAAATACCGATTCCCTATCTCTGTCTGATCCGAGATAAACCCTGCCAGTACAAACCGGGCCGGATCTTGATTCTGGATACTTTTCGCCAAACTCACCCCACCTTGCTTCACGCCATAGATAAAGGCTCGTTCCGCCTTAGCCACACGAAAAGTACTTACATAAAAATATTTCACGAACACACGCATCATCCACATCAAGCTCATAGCCAACAACGCGGAGAGGATCAGATCCCGTTTACGGATATACACCAAATAAGGAGAAAAGTCCGTCAACGCCTGAAACACGACTACGCAAATCAAGCCAAACAAAACGGCGAATCCCACCTTTTGCAAGTCCACGAAAGAGGAATAACGTATAATCCCCGAATAGGTATGGAACAGGCGAAAGCCTACCAGATAAGGAATCAGGCATACCAACAGCGTGACCAATAGATGTCCTAAGATATCCAAAGTCGACAACACACCATTATTCAAGGTATACACCAATAAGCCGGAAAATAAGATCAAGCAGCAATCCAGCAAGATAATACCCCAATAGGGTAAGGATTTCTTGGAAAAGTACCAGGTAGATAGTCGAGAAAAAAGGTTCATGATAACTATAGTATATTCTTCTTTATACAATCCACGATATAGGCCACATCCCCATCTGTCACATACGGGCCAGAAGGCAGGCACAACCCAACCTTAAACAAAGATTCGCTCACCCCATTCACGTAAGCCGGGCAATCTTTATAGACAGGTTGCTTATGCATCGGTTTCCACAAAGGACGGGACTCTATACCCATCGCGTCAAGTCCCATACGCATCGCCTCGACATTGGCATTCGGCTCGCAATCCGTATGGGTGTTAACCGCTGCGTGAGTCACACCGCCCGCACCACCAACAGCACCTTGTACCGTTGCTTGATAAGCATCCTCCTGTCCTTTCATCCTCAATGAAGGATCCAAGACAATCGTATTCAACCAATAGTTACTATCAAAACGACCGGAAGGATTCTCATGCAAAGTGATCCCTCTCACATCTCTCAACAGTTCCCGATATAAATCACACGTATGCTTATGATGAGCCACATGAGCGTCAGCCACCGTCATCTGACCACGCCCGATACCCGCACAAATATTCGACATCCGATAATTATATCCGATCCGTTCATGCTGGTAATAAGGATAAGCCTCCCGAGCCTGCGTAGCGTAGAACATGATCTCCTGCTTAGCCGCCTCGTCCGGACAAATCAACGCACCCCCACCACTGGTCGTAATCATCTTATTCCCATTGAACGACAGCACCCCATATTTTCCAAACGTACCCAACATACGTCCATCATAACGAGAGCCAAAACCCTCCGCCGCATCCTCTATGACCGGAATCCCATACCGATCAGCGACAGCCATAATCTCATCCACCTTATAAGGCATCCCATATAAGGCCACCGGGACAATCGCTTTCGGTGTTTTTCCCGTCTTCTCGATACGATCTTTAATAGCCTCTTCCAACAACGCAGGATCCATATTCCAAGTATCCACCTCCGAATCCACGAACACAGGTGTAGCCCCCAAATAAGTGATCGGATGCGAGGAAGCACAGAAAGTAAAACTCTGCACCAGCACCTCATCCCCCGGCTTCACGCCACAAGCAAGCAATGCCAGATGCACTGCGGCAGTACCGGCAGACAGAGCCACCACATGTTTATCTTCACCCACGAATTCCTCCAGATCCTTCTCGAATCCATTCACGTTCGGGCCTAGAGGCACGACCCAGTTCGTATCAAAGGCCTCTTTGATATACATTTGTTCCTTGCCGCTCATGTGAGCGAGACAAAGATAGATTCGTTTGTTCATATTTGATTCCTAATATTATTCTCCGTTAGCTATTTTCTTGATTATCTTACATCTGTTTCCCACAGCAAGAACTCCATCTGGGATATCTTTCGTTACCACCGATCCAGCTCCTATCACACACCAACGACCAATCCGCAGTCCAGGGATAACAATCGAACCTGCACCTATCCAAGAGCCCTCACCCACATACACATTTCCACAAAGTGTGGAATGGGGCGAAATATGTACATAATCAGCAATTACTGATTCATGATCTATAGAGGCACCCGTGTTAATAATACAATGTTTACCTATTTGAGCATCAGCTTGCACGATCGCTCCCTGCATAATGACAGTGCCCTCACCAATCGTAGCCGAAGGCGATACGATAGCCGATGGATGAATGGCTCTACCAAATACCCCCTGCATATGTTGGCTAATCATGCGACGAATACGGTTGTCTCCTATACTGATAATTAGAGGAAATAGATCAGACCTCCCGTGAAAGACTGGGTATCCATGAAGTTCCCTTATCTCAGAGTTGTCATCAATCAATCCCTCCACTTGCGAACCTTGCGCACACAAAATATCGATGATCACTTTAGCGTGACCACTTGCGCCATACAAATACATATCTTGATTTAATTATTTCCTGTAAAAAACTCCATCGTCGCCTGTCCCTCTTGTGAGATACCTTCACGCACAAAGACCTTTTTCAAGGTGATGAATAAGATTCTCAGATCCAACAGGAACGAACAATGATCCACATACCAAACATCCAACTCGAACTTCCTCGTCCAGCTGATCGCATTGCGGCCGTTACACTGTGCCCAACCCGTTATTCCCGGCCGCACCTCATGCCGACGAGCCTGTTCTTTACTATATAAAGGAAGATATTGTACCAATAACGGTCTCGGGCCTATCAAGGCCATATCTCCTTTCAACACATTAAACAATTGCGGTAATTCGTCGATCGAGGTGGAACGGACAAACTTACCTACTTTCGTCAAACGGTTCTCGTCTGGTAAAAAATTTCCATCAGTATCACGTTCGTCCGTCATTGTCTTGAATTTGATTACTTTGAATATTTTACCTTTTTTACCTGGACGGTCTTGTAAGAAGAATGCACCGGCTCCCTTATTGGCAAAATGAAGCCATACGGTAATCAGTAACAGTATTGGCCAGATAATAGTCAACACTACAAACACGAGAATGAAGTCAATCATCCTCTTAAAAAAGGATTTATACATATTTATTGATTATGTAAACACTCTATTTAGGACATAACCTCTTGAAAGATGTTATAGGGTACCTTACTCCTTTTACAAAATGACTGGACGAACTCTTCTTAGAGCAATGACTCCGTCTGATACTGAAAATAAAACCGTTCTAAATCTTCGTGGCTATACATAATTACTAAATTTTATTCGCTTCGAAGGTAGCTCGTTTAATTATAAGCCCTTTTTTGAGTACTTACCTAAATCATGGAAAAATTCCGTATCATAGCAGCCATTTCTTCTCCTGTATACCCTAAGGCTTTTGAAGTTTCTTCAATTGTCGCTTCAGGATGAGCATCACGATATCGCATCATTTTGTCAATGGCGGCAGGTATTACGAGACGGTATTTACCTTTGTTTTGAATATCAAATCGACTTTGATATATCTGACCTGTTTCTTCGAGCCTTTTCTCATCTACATTTTCATACCTTATGAACTGAGAGATTCCAGTGGAAAATTCTCCTTCTGGATTGTAATCGTAATCCCGCTTGAAGTTTTCATCCAATATCTTTCTTTTCATCTGCCAGAATTCAATAAATGTCGCTTCAGAAATCTGTTCCAGTGATTTTCCGTCATTGACAGGCAATGGATTCGTTCGTACTTTCTGACATTTTCTTGCTTTATCGAGGGAATGGTAAAAGTTCACCATTAAATCACCGATCATGTAATGTGCTGGAATTGTCGGTACAGGGATACCCAATATACCCGTCTGCTTCCCTTTGGTTTGATTAACCCTCTGAATAGTATAAGCACAATGCCCCATTTTATTACTGTTACTTTTTATTTCTCCAATTGTCAAAGCCAATGTTTTATCGAGAATCGAACGGTATTTTTCAGCATGATTGTCAGGAAGAGAAATTCCCATCTTTGATATTGACATACGCCAAGTAACAGACATCCAGAAAAGATATGGCACAGCATAATGATATTGCTTTACACCCCTCATGACATTAGCGTATTCTCTCTCTATCACGCTCAGACGTTCTTCACAATGCTTACAAAAGTAATGATCGAATGTCAGTGGATTATGTACGCTCGTCTCACCCTGTTCATCATCACGAAGATTACGGTTTATCAAACTTACGATTTTCTTTTCATCTGTAATATTGCGTCCAAGATATAACTGTCGTTCCCCTTTTCCAAGAGTAAACCGCTCTACAACCTCTCGGTCACGTCCTTTTTTGCCATCGTAGGAAAACAATTTTTCTATAAGGCAATGGGGTACCATGTGCGAACCTACAGCATCAGCCGTCCTTGATTTGCATAAAAGACATTTTGATTTCTCAGATCTTACATTGATTTCATCAACAGGAGGATAGACTATTTCATGAACTTTCGTCATGTCTTCACCATCCGCTTCCAAACGATCGGCATAATCATCTACATAACTCTGAAGATCTTTCTCCTTTTTTAAATAGTCCAAAATAATTGTATTTAACCGCAGATACTCTTTCTGTAACTGAAGCCTTTCGTCTTCCGTCAAATCAGCATTCGAAATTATATCTTCGTAGGCCAGCCTCCATTCCACAGCTCTGATCATCAGAGTCAAATTATCGTTCTTTCTGATGAAGTTTTTTGCTAAGAGACGGTTCGTCACAAAAAACAGCTGAAAATCGTTAAATGTACGATACTCATTATTCGTATATGATGCGACTTCATCAAGCAATTCATGAAATGCAGCATCAATAGTCTCCTCGTCACCAACAGGCAAGAGGATCTCAATCTTTTCAATGAGTTTCTCAAACTTTTCAAGCACTTTTATATCTATTTTAAACGTCTAATTCGCCTGTTTTCATTTATGGGTATGAGCCACCCATAAACAAAGAAAAACATTTTCTTCCGGATTCACAAAAATGGAATAAATATTATTCTATATGCTTCATGATCGTCTCATAGGTATGTTCGGTGGTATAGTTATCTAAAAAGAACTGATACCCATTTTCACCCATTTGTCGTATATCCGAGACCAACATTTTATCTATGGATTTCACGAATGTCTCTATTGAGTTACTTGGGCAGTAGAAACCATATCCATTCTCCTCCGCCAATGTACCCATATCACAAATAGGGTCTGTCACCGCTATAATAGGTTTACGCTCCATCAAGTAGGGCAATAACCGGCTGGGATAATTGGGAATGGTAAAACGATAATCCAAGAAAATCAACCCCACATCGCAAGCTTTGGCAAGCCGGTCGTAATCCTCCTTGGGTAAATGCTTAAAAAGAGAGACTGATTTAGGCTTACGCTCCAGCATAAAAGTTTCCAGCCGTGGATATTCCGTGCCATTACCCACAATTGCGAAATGACAATCCTCTCTCTCACACACCGCTTCCATGCATTCTATGAGGAAAGGTATTCCTTGCGGTTTCCCCATATTGCCGCCATAGATAAATATTGGCTTATTTGCTGGCAATCCATATTTTTGACGAATATGGGCAGTGTCCTCATACTCAACGGGAATCTCGGAAGGTACATCGCATGAGTTCGGGGCTATCTCCACTATAGCTGGATCAATCTCCGGATTATGTCCTATCACATACCTCACATTCGCCGGGCTCATGCAGCCGATGTAATCAGAGATCCGATATAAATCTTTTTCCTTTTCCCGAAATGACCGATAGAGGAATCCTTTCAAGCCATCCTTGGTTAACATCCCCAAATCCACAGCATTTTGAGGAAAGATATCCTTCAATAAAAGATAACTCATTGCCTTAGGATTCTGCCTTTTGACATACCGAATCACTTTTGTAAAAGTAATGGGCGGAGTGGAATAGAGAATAACATCAAACTTAACCTTCCCAAAATGTTTTTCTAACGCCGACTTGAATTGACGCTCCAACATCACCTGCCCCAATCCTTTCTCGATCAGATTCGTTTTAGTAAGATTCAAGGTCTTAACTCCCAATAAATGTACCTTGCCTTTATGACTAACCTCTGTTGGTAAACCTAATCTACGTTCCCTAGGATAAATGATATATACTTCATTCCCTTTGTCTCGAAATTTCCGCATCAAGTCCGTATAAATACCGCTCGTCTCTATATTTTTCAGGCCTGACACCATTGTCAGAAACAGGATATTCATCATTAATAGTATTTATAAAAACAGAATACGTATTTATTCTTTCCTCCAAACCATCTTATTCACCACACCGGCGTAACTTTGGATCAGTTTCACCACTTTGGTGGATACAATTTCATCGGTATAGTTCGGTACAGGTAAACCGTGATCACCGTTCAAGTTCATCTCGACTGCCAGATCTACGGCTTGTAACAGATCCTGCGTGTTGATACTCGCCAATACGAAGCAACCCTTGTCCAATGCCTCCGGACGTTCTGTAGAGGTACGGATACAAACAGCGGGAAAAGAATGACCCACGCTAGTAAAGAAACTGCTCTCTTCCGGTAACGTTCCGCTATCTGAAACAACACAGAAAGCATTCATCTGAAGACAATTGTAGTCATGAAAGCCCAACGGTTCCTGGCGGATCACACGATGATCGAGCTTAAAGCCACTCTTCTCCAAACGATTTCGACTTCTTGGATGACAACTGTACAAGATTGGCATATCATATTTCTCTGCCAGAGCATTAATACCAGTGAAGAGCGAGTTAAAGTTCTTCTCTGTATCGATATTCTCCTCCCGGTGGGCACTTAGCAAGATATACTTACCCTTCTTCAAGCCCAATCGTTCATGCACATCACTTGTTTCTATCTCGGTAAGATTCTCATGTAACACTTCCGCCATGGGTGAACCGCTCACGTAGGTGCGTTGCGGAGCCACACTACTGGCATTCAAATAACGGCGGGCGTGCTCACTATAGCAAATATTCACGTCACTGATGATATCCACGATGCGGCGGTTGGTCTCCTCCGGCAGGCACTCATCGAAACAGCGGTTTCCAGCCTCCATGTGAAAGATAGGGATATGTAGACGTTTGGCACCAATCACGCTCAAACAGGAGTTGGTATCTCCTAACACCAATACAGCGTCCGGCTTGATCTCCACCATCAATTTGTAACTCTTATCAATGATATTCCCCATTGTCGCACCCAAGTCATCGCCTACGGCATCCAGATAGACCTCGGGATCAGCCAGCTTCAGATCCTTGAAAAAAATCCCATTCAAGTTGTAATCATAGTTCTGCCCTGTATGAGCCAGAACCACATCAAAATATTTCCTACATTTATTGATAACCGCCGCCAGACGGATAATCTCCGGACGCGTCCCTACAATAATGAGCAACTTGAGCTTGCCGTTATTCTTAAATGTCGTCATGATTATTTTTATTTACCAGTTTCAAAATAGGTATCCGGACGACGGGGATCAAAACTCTCGTTCGCCCACATCACCGTTACCAAGTCCTCCGTATCAGAGAGATTGATGATATTATGCGTATAGCCCGGCAGCATGTGTACCGCCTCTATTTTTTCTCCACTCACCTCAAACTCAATCACCTCGTCTGTACCGATCTTACGCTCTTGTATCAAGCCATGCCCGGAAACTACTATGAAAAACTCCCATTTGGAATGATGCCAATGCTGTCCTTTGATGATACCCGGCTTGGAGATATTGACACTCACCTGCCCGCAATTCCTCGAACGAAACAACTCCGTGAAACTACCACGCTGATCCACATTCATCTTTAGAGGAAACGAAACCTTCTCTTTAGGTAGGTAACTCAAAAAGGTACTATACAGCTTCTTGGCAAAGCTACCCTGCGGAATCTCCGGAACCACCAAGGTAGCGGGTTGACTCTTGAATTCCTCCAGCAAACGGACGATCTCACCCAATGTTACTTTATGTGTGACCGGAGCTGCACAATAACGACCCTCTGGTTCCAAGATCGTATCCACCCCGTCAAACATACAACGATGCTCCTCTCCTTTCAAGGCGGATATCATCTCCTCTAGCAAATCATCAATGTAAAGCAACTCCAATTCCACCGCCGGATCGTTCACCATAATAGGCAGGTCGTGTGCCCTATTATGGCAAAAGGTAGCCACTGCGCTGTTGTAGTTCGGACGACACCATTTCCCGAAAAGATTCGGAAAACGATACACCAGCACCTTGGCACCGGTTTCCTCGCCGTATTTAAACATCAGTTCCTCTCCCGCCTTCTTACTCTTTCCATACTCAGAAGTACCAAAACGGCCGGCCAAGGTTGCCTGTATCGAACTGGAAATCATCACCGGACAGTTATTATGATGTTTCTTCAAGGTATCGAGCAGAGTAGAGGCAAAACCAAAGTTACCTTGCATAAACTCTTCTTGTTTTTGCGGACGGTTCACCCCAGCCAAGTTGAACACGAAATCACAATCCTTACAATACCGATCCAACTCCTCGGGAGTAGAATCTATATCATACGCATATACGGCATCCACCACTAGATCGCCATAACACCCTGCCTTTCCCGATTGGATATTACGCAATTGGGACACAAGATTCCGACCGACGAACCCTCGGGCGCCGGTTACTAAAATTTTCATTACAACTATTTATATCAGAGATTGCAGAAAAAGATCCAGTCCGATAACCTCAATCCTTGGGAATGGGCATTCTTTCAATACATCAAAATGACGATCCTCCGTCACAATGAACTTTGCGTTTGCGATAACCGCACAATCCACGAATTTATTGTCATCAGGATCTGATTTTATCAAATTAAACTTATAATAAGGAGTAAGGAAGCTAGTATATGGATTGTTCAAAATAACATCTAAGGTAAGTTTAGCCACCTCTTTTCCCGCCAGACGTTCCAAAATTTCTTCATATTCGTTAAGGATCTCTCCGGATACACATAACTCGTTAGTACCATCCAAGAACGATTACCATATTCGATGATACCGGCTTCTACTCGGAAGACTTTGAATCAAGCTATTGGTATCCAATACGATTCTACTCATCTTTCAAGTCTGTACGAAGGTGCATAGTCCTTAACTCGTCAAGCCTCTCCTGATTGAGAACTCCCGAATCCCATAACTCATCCAAGCGTTTGTCCAATTTTTGTGAGAAATAGTTCGTCAAGACTGTTTTCACCTCTAATAGCTTTTCCTCTGAGCCATCAAAAGCAAAAAACTTCAACAAATGTTGTTGCACAGGATTCAAAACTGTCGCTTCCATATTTTTTGTTTATTCATTCACAATGATACCTATACAAAGGTATACATTATTTGCAAACAAACAACACATATACGCCATCAATCTATTCGCTCCGGATCTCCTTAGCCTTAGCCCGCTCAATTAGCCCCAAATCCTCCTGGATAAAACGCAAGCACAGCAACAGTTTCTTCATGCCCCCCACATCCAATCGAGCGGTATTGTGGCTGTGATAATCCTCAACAACAGAGATCTCCTTGTTACCTTCGGTAAAGAACTTGTCATAATTCAAGTCCCGGTTATCACAAGGGATCCGGTAATAATCTCCCATATCAATCGCCTTTGCCATCTCTTCTCGGGTAACCAATGTTTCATACAATTTCTCACCGTGACGTGTACCGATGGTCTTCACTTCTGTTTCACCATATTTCGGATTAATCTGCGCATATGTTTCTTTCAAGGCCTGAGCCAATACCTCCAATGTAGCAGCAGGAGCCTTCTGCACAAACAAATCCCCATTCTCACCATGCGTGAAGGCATACACCACCAAATCCACGGCATCATCCAAAGTCATCATAAAACGAGTCATATTTGGATCCGTGATAGTGATCGGCTTACCATCCATCATCTGCTCTACCCACAAAGGGATCACCGAGCCACGGCTCGCCATAACGTTACCATAACGGGTACAGCAAATAGTAGTCTTTGCGTTCTGTCCCAAAGCACGACCTTGAGCAATAGCAACCTTCTCCATCATAGATTTAGAGATCCCCATGGCGTTGATAGGATAGGCAGCCTTATCGGTAGAAAGCACCACCACATTTTTCACACCATGAGCGATAGCGGAAAGCAACACGTTATTTGTACCCTCCACGTTCGTACGCACAGCCTCCATAGGGAAGAATTCACAACTAGGAACCTGCTTAAGGGCAGCGGCAGAGAACACATAATCCACACCAGTCATAGCGAAATCCACCGCTTCACGCTGGCGAACATTACCAATATAAAATTTCACCTTATGAGCTACCTCCGGACGTTGTGCCTGCAAGAAATGACGCATATCATCCTGTTTCTTCTCATCTCGCGAGAAAATACGGATCTCCTTTATGTCGCTATCAAGGAAGCGACGAAGCACAGCATTCCCGAAGGATCCCGTACCACCTGTTATCAACAGGACTTTATCCTTAAAAATTGACATGATATATAATTAGAATTATTACTTTTCGTAAGTATTCTATTTAGGGCATAACCCGTTGAAAGGAGGGAGAGGAATCCGTCAGCCTCACGGCTGGCAGGTCGTATCACATTAGAGCTCTCATATCTTTCCTGTATTTACGGAATCAACGGCCAGCAGACAATATTCTCTCTTTTATCCTCCTGCTATATTCTCCCACAAATATAGTCGAGAAATAAGCGACCGCCCAAGTTACGACAATAACAATCCCAAAAGCCATCCAGCTCCTTGTATATCCCAACGCTATCGCTATGTTTACAAAAATCATATGGTAAATATACACCCCATAAGAAACATCCTTACCAACATGAATCATTGGATACCGATAGGCAAATCCAATCATAAACAACGTTAAGAGTAGACATCTGATCATAGGGTATTTCATAACATATATATCCATACCCACAGACACATTTATCACATATAACGTAAAATATACCCACCAGAACTTTATTAAATGTCCTAACATCCGTTCCTTATATCTCTGGATAAAGACACCCGCAAAAAACAACCAAGAATAGGGTAAAAGCGTCTGCATAAACAGTTTTCCCACAAGAACCGGCATCAGTCTTGGCAGAATCGGGCAGATTCCCCCTACAACAAGCGTCAGTAACAAAAGAAAAATCCAAGTCTTTACCCCTTGTTTATTCAACCAATTCCGAAGCCAATAAATGAAAACATAGAATTGTACGATGACATTGATTGTCCACAATGCTCCATTAGGTGTGTCGCATCCATATCCTCTCAAACTATCCGGTGTCCAAAATTGAAGAACCGTTCCCTGCGTAAAGGTAAACAGTACATAATCGGACACAGGAACAGGCTTCTCATAAAACAAAACAATACTCAATATCTCTACGATCAAACAAACCCATAACTCGGGATACAAACGAAGAATCCTCTTTGAAAAAAATTGTTTAAAATCAAGAGTATTCTCCAACGAGTTCCAAATCAAGAATCCACTCAATATAAAAAAGATAGGTACACCTATGAACAAATCCAACGGCCAATTAATAATTTTAGAGACCGGCAAACACAAATGTTCAGACATATGCCCTATCATCACTTACAAACAGGCTAAAAGACGAAATAGGTTTAAGGAGTTTTTACCCCTAAAACAATCTAAATATCTCATAATAAACAACTTAAAAATACAATCTATCATTTAAATTCATATATAGATTTCCGTTCTATAAAGAAATGATTATATCACAGATTTTCCAATCTATAGTTAGACTTTCCCTCTACTATAATCAATCTAAAATCATCTTTTCTCCTTTTAATATCATAGCAGTTTATATCAGTATCATTGTTTTTCCGATTCATGGGAAAAGATAGTCTATCACACAATTTTAAATATTCATCCTCAAACTCTTTATCAATATCAAATAAAATCTGATTTGCGTAAATTGAATTCGCCAATCCTCCTTTACCCGAATGAATAAGAATATTATCCGCACATAATGCCTCTAATGCAGCCAAACCAAATCCTTCATACAGAGAAAGTTGGAAATAATATTTAGAGCGCTTCAATAGATTTATCTTATCTTCTTCTGAGACTTCACCTTTCAACTCCACAGAATCGTTCAAATCATATTTATTGATTATTGACTGAACAAAGGTTGTACCCTCACCTTTCCTACCCATAATAATAAATTTAAAGTCAGCGAAAGCAGGCATTTTTTTTAACTCGGCAAAAATCCGCAAAGCCTTATCCACTCCTTTTCTCTTCACATTACCCTCACCTCCCATCCATGCGACCGTGGTAAATAACTTTTCCTTTTGCGTGTCTGGAAAAAACAGTTTAGTATTAATCGCATGCTCACTATAGCTCAATTTCTTCTTTAAAGAAGATATTTTAGCAATATTCTTCAAATCCGATTGCGATACGATTATACAAGAATTAGCGACCCAATAACATAGTTTAAAAAACAGCACTTGAATTCTATAACTAAAAGGAGAAGCATAATTTGCGTCCAACGGATCAATGCCTCCGGTAAAATAAGTTTTTTTCCCAAAGCATTTTGCGAACAAAGCCGTAAAAAAAGAGTATCTATAAAAATAAGAAAATAGAATATCATACTTCCAAAATAAGAGGCTATCAAATATTCGATTAGACAGCCAAACATCATATCCTAAATCTTCCAATAAAGCAATATCGATCTGATAAAATTTTTGAGTTTTAAATAATTCAAGAGATTTCACACTTGAATAAAATAGCAACCTTTTCTTCATAACTTAATGTGTAAGTACTCAATAGAGAATAACCCTTTTTGAAAGAGCACATTACTACTTCCAAATCGAGTTTTATTAAAAGTAAATTCTGATTTCAACATTAACCACTGACCAATGAGATATTATAGGAGACCCGACTTCCTTTACAAAAAGACCGAAAAGAGCCGCCATGGGCAATGAATCCTTTTGATACTAGAAATAGAATCATGCTAAATCTTCACTGCTACAAATTGCAAAATCTCGTTCGTCACGAAGGTTGATCGTTTAGCTATGAGTTTTTTGAGTGCTTGCAAATAATCAAATCAGCACAATTTATATTATTACATCATTATTAATGTATAAAACTTGGAAATCTAAGCCTTCATTTTTAATATACATTTTCAATTATTTCAAATATTTTTTCAGCCCAGTTAAATTCTAACTCTTTACAGCGTCTACGTTCATTTTCTAACAATGCACATAATTTACTTTTATCAAGATAAAGATCTCTCAACCTATTAGCTATGTTTTCAGCCGTCAACTCAAACAATGCATCATTATTTAGAATTTCAGGTATTCCACCAGCCTTACTACCAATTACAGGAATACCATTATAAAGCGCTTCTAAAACTGTATTGGGACAAGAATCAGCACGGGATGGAACCACTAATATGGAACTCTTAGCTAACTCCTCATTGACAGTCGTCAATCTCCCCATAAAACAAATTTTTTCAGATTGATACTTACTTTTATATTGATCAAGTTCCTCCCCGTCACCAATCACAACAAACTCCATGTTATGGCCCTCATCCAGTAACTGTTTAGCCGCACCAAGCAAGAGATCGTGTCCTTTTCTTATATCCGAAAAATTACCTATAAAACAAACACGAAATACATTCTTTGGCAAAAAAGCAAGTTCACTTTTATATACCCATGATGGATTCACATTATTTATTTGAATAACTATTTTTCGACAAATTAATTTACTCAAAATAGGATGTCTCAAAATAAGCTTGTCACGATCATAATAACACTGCACAACGATACGCTTACTCCGAATTAAACATATCATTTCACACAGCCATTGCACTACAACCTTTGTATAGTACTTTAAATTCGTATGACTAATAATCGCACTCTCATAGCCTATCAAATCTCTCCTAATCATCAAATTAACATTACTCAACCCCATCAAGATTAAACCGATAGCCGGAGGGACATCAAAAACTACAATATTATCAAATCCCAGTTTTTTTATTCGTTTTATAGTGTGGTAATTCGCCCTAAGCAAAGCCAACTCTGGGAAAAGAAATTTATCTAAATAATCTCCTCTTGCTTCTACTATTTTTATGTGTTTTTTCACACCTAATTCTTGCAATTTAGAAGTATTTGTCCTAGAAGAAAGTACCACATCCCTATTCGTTGAAAATCCATAACGCACCAATTCCATAAAGCGTTTAATTCCACCTGTTAAATGCTTAGTTGCCAAATCACCAGTCGTATAAAATAAAATCTTAGACATACTATTTTTACAGTTTATCGAATCCATATACATACTCTCTACTTTTTTGTGATAAATAGAGACATATGATGACAAATAACAAATAATTATCCTTATAGGAATAAGTTACAGCCCCATAATCTTTCACCAACATGACAACCACCAATGCTAAAAGAACAATGGCTATACTATCCTCTTTCAAATAAAAACGCAACTTGGAAAAATGAAAATATATAGAATAAAACACTATTAAGCCCAATATACCACCACCTGCAGCTATTTCTGCATAGTTACAATGAAGATAAAAATCATAACCTGTCTTTTGTAATGCTAATATATGAGGGCATCCTATTCCTATCCCAAATGGATGTTCCAACATTGTAGAAAAACCGATCTCTTGTAGTTCACTTCTAACATTAGATGAGCTATCAATCACACCCTCTCCTGTAAATAAGGCAATCAATCCCTCCATACGTTCCATAATACCTTGAGCTACTTCCAAATGAGAGATAGCTACAAAAAAAAGTATCATAGCAAATATCGCCATTACAACTCTTAACATCAACCCCCAAGCATTCTTGCTTCTCAATATCTGTTTCACTATTACTAAAATAAACAGACCTGCGATAATCATGAAAACTGCTTTTCGGGTTCCACTGGCAAATACCACCAATATGGAAGGTAGAGCGAGTAAAATACTAATATTCCATTTCTTATATAAACAAAAATAGCAATTTATAACTAAAGAAAAAGCAGCAGCCATTGCAACATTATTAATATTAGCAAAATCAGACTCCATACGTTCTCCTATAGATAAAATAAGCATAACATATGAAAATCCATAATATAGAAAAGTGTAAATTACTACAATATAGCCACTCCACATAACCGCATACAATAGCCTGTTTAAATTTGCGTGATAGTATGTATTGTAAAGTATCAGCATACAAAGCGTAATATTTATAAGAGAGCCTCCTATTTCGTATGTATCAGAAGGGACTAAAGCCCATAGAGAAGTGGTATAAGTATATACTATTACAGATATCATATAGCTCATACAAAATCCTTTACGAATATGAAACCCACATCTCGGCATACTTATCAATATAATGAGAAGCAACAATCCCATCATGATAAATATGCCACTCGATAATGATGACAATATTGTGAAAGAAGCTATTAATAAAGTCACTAAAACATCAATTATAAAATTATTGCCTACTTTCATCATTTATTCGACTTCTCTAGTGTAATTATTATCAGCCATCAAACTCTCCAAGTATACATCAATCTTAAGCAAAGGGGTGATTGAGGAGAGGTAACTTTAACCATGAGCCTATCCTCTCATCCCATTCTTCCGGAGTAAATTCTTCTAATCCAGATCCATGAAAAAAAGTCATCTCCCCAAAATAAATCCGGCCATTCACGTTATAAAGATCTACACGAACATGAGGAATACCTTCAGAAAGTTTTCTGCTGATATACAACATTTCCTCATAATTATTAGGTTTTACAAATACTCGTTCATGCCCTTTAGGAAACTTAATCAGCAAATCCAAAAGATTCCATTCCGTATCATAAACATTCCTTTTATGATTGGTATAGCGATCAAAATCTATCTGTACCAGACGAGGTACTCCATCAAAACAAAAGAACTTGTAATCTTTTAACTCATAACCACTCTCATCAACCATATAAGCCTCTACTATAATCCGAGGAGTTACATCCTTATATGGCCACTCTCTATTCTGCTTGAAATAACGTCTTTTGAGGCCTTTACTCATAATTGAAATCGCTTTCTTCTTGTCAAGTTTTGATTTATCCTTACAAATAATAATACCACCACTATCGTGGGAACATTTCATTACGAATTGGGAAGGAAGTACATCCCAATCAATTTCATCAGCAGAATCCCATACGGCAATAGTCGGAATGATATATTTATCCCCTATTTTTTCTGCTACATACTCTTTAACTTTCACCTTATCCACCATGATAGTGTACTCAGGCTTGCGATTGTATAATTTGAGCCACTGTAGCTTTTCGTTAAAAGTGATGGGATTATCTAGGTTCAACTTTCGCCCCAATGATAATCGATAGTGCCATTTTAAATAAGTTCGGTCAGACCACCATCCTGCTGTTCTTTCCAATAGCACACTCAACACCAATCGAGGCCGCTTTATCGCTTTAATAAACTTCTCTACAACCATATCCTATCGTTTTCTAAGCATATTTAACGTTCTTTCCCTATGAGCTTCACAATCAATGTAATTAATCAAGCATTGTACTCGTTGTTTGGAGATAAAAGAAGGTAATAAACCTCTGCTACAAACCGCCTTAAGATAGCGATTGGAATATGGAGTAAACGCTAGCATAAATCCTTTTGAAGTCTGATCCATCCATTTTTCATGTGCTCTTTTCAACTTTGCATCTACCTGAATAATCGCATTCAAATCCGTAATGGTTTTATTGAATCGAGAAGTTACTTTCGAATTGAAAGGAACAACAGACGGTTTATCATTACATTGCTCATAAGGGAACAATTTCACCCGAATGGATTCCTTGATTTCAAGCATTACCATGTAACCTTCGTTCCAAACTTGCCCTGTACGCTTCAGATCATCAAAGCAAAAGTTTCCCAAACCATAACAAATAAATTTATCTTTGTAATACTCGTAACCACTATAACAATGCTGATGATGATTGATTACGGCATCAGCTCCACAATCAACAAAGAACCGATAGGTTTCTTTCATTCGTGGACTAGGAAGTTGATAAAACTCATGTCCTCCGTGTACAATCACAATTACATGATCAGCATTCCGTTTAGCTTCTGTAATTGCATAATATTGCTGTACAGGATTCAAAGGGTTACATCCTGGTGTTGTCGCTGTGGCAATTGAAAACTCATGCTCACAACAATTGATAATTGCTAATCTTTGACCTTGAATCTCTTTATAAAATACCTTTTGAGCTCCTTGTAGGTTCGGCCCTACTCCTACGATATCTATACCATATTTCTTACAAGTTTGTAATGTATCGTTCAAGCCCTCGGCACCAAAATCGTATGTATGGTTATTAGCTAATGTTGCCATATCAAAACCAGCCCACTTAATAGCCTCCACTCCATTTTCAGTTGAAGCCAAATTGGGACCACATTTTAGGATCGGCTTGTATTTTCCAAGTACAACAGGTGACTCATAATTCACTATAGCATAATCAACAGACTTCACAATAGAAGTAACCTCGCCTAATATGGTTTCATACTCTTTCTTTTCTATAAGTGTCTTTACTCTTTCCGATGGATAAAAATCTCCCGCTACAAGTATTCTCATTATTTCAAGTATTTTTTAAGATTAAGAAGAATGTCACGTTCTTTAGGAAACGTCATCATTACAGAAAAGTATATTATAGCCGCAACAGCGCAATACGATAATTGCAAGTATATTCCTGATCCTAATCGTCTCAAAGCCCCAACTCCTATTACCATAACCATGGAGGCAACCAATGATGGCAAAACATTTTTCACCATAGCAATAAATGATATCCCTGTCAAACCATACAGTATAATAACATTTATCAAGATTAATGTCAATCTCACCAACGCTCGTATATCACAAAGGAAATCAAAGCCATAACTAACTGCCCAAAGAACTGTCGGTATCAAAAAGGCCATGTGAACCACTTGCGCTAAAGTTGAAAGTTTAGGCTTTCCTTTCGCCCTGAATACTTCACTGCAATAGTAAGCAAATACAATTGTGATCGAGCTAGTCAATCCCCACAAACCGATAAAATGAGAAGCTTCTCCCCATTGATCGCCAAGCAAGATATCAGTAATTAAATCACTAAACAGAAATATGCCTACACCTAATGGTATTAGCAATATGCCAACAATTTTTTGGAAAGAAAAAAACATCCTTCTCAACTCCCTATTATCATTCTGTAATTTAGACAAAGAGGAAAATAGCACGGGAGTGGTAGCCGAAACTATAAGCCCCATAATCTGCCCAACTGTTGACATAGATGTACGATAAACACCCAAATAATGTTGACTAAGCATCGTTCCAACTATAAATATATCAATGTAACTCGTCATCCATATACTTATAGCCTCAAACATAGACCATACAGTAAAAGAGTACATTTCTTTCAGCAAAGAAATACGATAAAAAAAGTTCGGTTTCCATTGCGATTTTGCTGTTAAAATAAGAGCATTAGACAAATTCAATACTATCATACCTATAATCAATGCCCAATAGCTACGAGTCAGAAATGCCAATGGAATAGTTATTACCAGAGGTATCATTATACCTACGATCCGTACCCAAAAGAGTGTTTTAAAATCAAACGAACGTTTATATAATGCCATCTGAATACTAGAAAAAGCAGCAAGAGGAATGCAGAAACATGATACAGCTATTACATCTCCACGCCCTTCATTACCAACTAAGGTGGCTATATTCTCTGAAAAACAAATAATCACCAACCAAATAGCTAATGATAACACTAAATTCGACCAAAATGCGACTGTAGAAGATTGAAACAAATCCTTATCTGAATCAAAATTGTGCTGTATGAGATATTTTTGAAAACCGGCATCCGTAAAGATTTCAACAAAGCTGATAACCATTGTCGCAGTGACCAAGATACCAAAAGCATCAGGTGTAAGTAAACGAGCCAATACCATCGTTGAGACAGGAGCTACCAGTTTTGCGGCAATCTCTGTGATTGCGGACCACTTTGTAGCCGTCACAACTTGTTTATTAAAGTCCGACATAGAGTTGTATCATCATCCGATTAAGAACCTACCTAACCGAGTTTTCAATATGTAATGTGATATAAAAAGAGATAATGCCAATGTAATAACAAACCCTATCCAAGGTAAAAACACAGGATCTATTTTATTTAATCCACCCATTTGATAGTAAATAATCTTTAATATAAACTGCTGACATATATATACCCCAAAGCAAAGTCCACTCAATTTTATCATAATCCCATTGAGCTTGATACGACTTTCTTTAAACAACCAATTAATTCCACTAAATATCATCAGCATCCCAAACAAGCTATAGCATAGAGTAAAAAACTTCATATATAAAACATGAAACAGTTTATTAAAAATATTAACATTCAATAATTTCACTACCAAATAATTATTAATTACATTAAATATAACAAACGAAATAAGATATAATATACCAAACGAAACAAAGCTTCTTTTAGTAAAGAAACGTCTCACACCCCATGAATACCGCTTGATGCAATAACCTATATAAAAAAACAGAGAGTAGTACATTGAATTACTCATACGAAAAGGTAGAGGAATAAATGAACATAAAGCGACCAATGCCAGTAATGGTAATACTACTTTATATGACACTTTCAATCTCTCTATAAGATAAATTTCAGTGAAACACCAAAACAACATTGGCAGGAACCAAAGATGTCCTGTACCACACATTATAGAATAGGATATTTCATAAACCGGTTTACTTAAATCATAAAACACCGTATAATATATCACTCCGAAAAAGAAACAGGGTAACAATAACCGCTTTGCTTTTTTGAGTATTGTATTCTTAAAACAAATAATGCCTATACCATTCTTTTGGACTTGAAAACCGAATAGATACCCTGAAATAAAAACAAAGGTTTCAAGCATAAAACTATATGAAGTTTTAGCTATCCACCAATATATCGGTATCAGTGGATAGTCCTTGGGAACTTCCCAAGCTCCACTAAAAATGCAAAAAGAATGATATAGTACCAAAAGCACTATCAGTGATAAGCGAAGAACAACTACATCTTCTAAATATACTTTACGTTTTAAATTTATAGAGTCCATCATCTATTCTTCCACCCTTTATACCACTCTACCGTTTCCTTCACCCCTTCCATAATGTCCTTGCAAGGCTTATATCCTATTTCGGTTTGCAGCAAAGCAGTATCCGCATTTGTTTGATACACATCTCCTGGTTGCATAGGAAGGAACTCTTTTTGCGCTTCATAGCCACAAGCGGTTTCAATAGCAGTAATGAAATCCATCAATTTAACTGGTTTAGAATTACCTATATTATAAATCCGATAGGGTGCTATAGATGTGGCTGGGTCAGGAGTAACCGCATTCCATTTGGGATTGGGCGTTGCTGTATGATCGAGCACTCGGATCACTCCCTCCACAATGTCATCTACATAGGTAAAGTCACGTAACATGTCACCATGGTTGAACACCTTGATAGGGCGATCAGCCAAGATTGCGTCCGTAAAAAGGAAAGGTGACATATCGGGACGACCCCACGGACCATAGACTGTGAAAAAGCGAAGCCCTGTCGAGGGAATACCATACAAATGGCTGTAGGCATGTGCCATCAGCTCATTGCTCTTCTTCGTAGCCGCATAGAGGCTGACGGGATGAGCAATACTGTCGTGCTCGGAGAAGGGCACCTTGCCGTTCAGTCCATAGACACTGCTGGAAGATGCATATACCAAATGCGAAATGTGGTGATGGCGGCATCCCTCCAAGATATTTAGAAAGCCGTCGAGGTTACTGCCAACATAGGTTTGAGGGTTAGTGATGGAATAGCGTACACCTGCTTGGGCGGCTAAGTTGATCACCTTGTTGAACCCCTCATTAGCAAACAACATCCGCATTGCCTGCATATCTTCCAAATTCATTCGAATAAAACGATAATGAGGATAGCGATCACTTTGCGTAAACTTATACCAATCTACCGACTCCCGGTTAATCCCAGTCTCCGTCAATCTCCCGTATTTAAGATTAACATCATAGTAATCGTTAATATTATCCAAACCAACTACCTCATCACCTCTTTCCAACAAGCGCCTCACGGTATGAAAACCTATGAAACCTGCCGCTCCTGTTACCAATATTTTCATATCACAATGATTCTCTCAAGGCTGTTAATATATTTCGTAAGCCCTCCTTTCAAGGTATCTCCTTTTTGAGCACTTTACCGTACCCTAAACCGCATTCTGTTAAAAATAAATCCTGATTTTACCATTGGCCATCGGCCAATGAGATCTTATCGGGGATTAAATCCGGATAATCCCTACAACGACGACTCCCGCTTACCTCGATCCAGCTTTTTCTGAAGAGCCGCAGCCTTGCGCTCCGCCAACTTCCGGAGCTTACGTTCTCCTGTCAATTGGATTTCCGGGTCAGCTCATCTTCATGCCGCAGTTCGGCCAGAGCAAGATCCATATAACGATTGCGTAAAGTATCCGCACACGACTTTATCAAATCTATGTATTCTTCCCTTGTTTTCATGCCAATCTACACAATATCCCGTATTTACCGCAAATTTCCGGAGAGTCTCAATTTGGCCTCCCTTGCGATATGTTGTTCCCGCAAGCACTTGAGAGCCCCATCTATTTAATTCTTCCTTTAATCCCTCCTGAAAATATCCCGCGTATAAACCTTCCCCTCTACGTCATCCAAGCAACTATCATAGCGGTTGGCGATGATGGCGTGACTCATCTCCTTAAACTTGGCGAGGTCGTTCACCACAGTACTACCGAAGAACGAGCTGCCATCCTCCAATGTCGGCTCATAAACGATTACCCTAGCCCCTTTCGCCTTGATACGCTTCATCACGCCTTGGATAGAGGACTGGCGGAAATTGTCGCTGTTCGATTTCATCGTCAAGCGATAAACACCGATCACGCAATCCTTCTCCTCCGAACTTAGGAAGTCGTTCCGGTCGCTGTAACCATAATAGCCGGCCTTGCGCAATACCTGATCCGCAATGAAGTCTTTCCGTGTACGGTTGCTCTCCACGATGGCGGTCATCATGTTCTGGGGTATGTCTTGGTAATTGGCCAAAAGCTGTTTCGTATCCTTGGGAAGACAATAACCTCCATATCCAAAGCTGGGGTTGTTATAATGCGTGCCGATTCGTGGATCCAGACCTACACCTTGAATGATCGCTTGCGAATCCAATCCCTTCACCTCCGCATAGGTATCCAACTCGTTGAAATAGCTTACTCGCAAAGCCAGATAGGTATTGGCAAACAATTTCACGGCCTCCGCCTCTTTCATTCCCATGAACAGGGTGGGGATCTCCTGTTTGATGGCTCCTTCCTGTAATAGGGCGGCAAATGTCCGTGCCGCTTCTTCCAATGAGGGCATATCAGCGATCTTGTTGATCGCTTCGTTCTCCGCATTAAATTGATCGTCTGCGATCAACTTTGGAATACCCACAATGATACGGCTGGGGTACAGATTATCGTAAAGAGCTTTACTCTCACGCAGGAACTCGGGAGAGAACAGTAAATTCAACTTTCGTACCCCTTTTTGGGCATATCGCAAATAAAGACTCCGGCAATAACCCACGGGAATGGTGGATTTGATCACTATCACGGCATTAGGATTGACACGCAACACCAAGTCGATCACATCCTCTATGTGATGCGTATCGAAGTAATTCTTCACCGGATCATAGTTCGTGGGAGCCGCAATAACAATGAAATCGACCTCCCGATATGCAGAGGCTCCATCTAACGTTGCCGTAAGATTTAACTTCTTATTTTTCAAGCACTTTTCTATATATTCATCCTGTATGGGAGACCGCTTGCGGTTGAGCATCTCTACCTTTTCAGGAATGACATCCACCGCTATTACTTGATGATGTTGCGCCAACAAAGTAGCAATACTTAGTCCTACATAACCTGTCCCGGCTACGGCTATCTTGATTTCTTTATTCATATTGATTGTTTTTCCGTTAGCATCAAACACTTTTCATCTCTGATTTTCAAAAAAGATGAAGCATTTACAAAAATTCAATTGACACGCTTCATATATAGCTTATGTCCACACGCCCTATGGACAATTACTCCCCCATAAAATCCTTGACCACTCATCTGTGACCATTTCAAATACATTTTCTTTTATAAACTCACGGATAATGCGCAATTGTTTATCTCTCAAATCCACAGCCTCTCATCCACCTTCCCATAAATCGCATCCAGCCGTTTCAACTCTTTAAGTGAATATTTTTCCTTGGGCATAAGGCGTATATAGCCGATATGCTCCACGTTCGAACGAAGGGGCAACAGCAAGAAGAGACGCCCCATACGGGAGATATCATTGACAAGCGATTGATATTGCTTTATAGTCTCGTGAGGCACATCGTCCCATATCGTATTCACCAACACCGTGGAACGACTGGTATCGAACATCAAATCTTTTTGACGTTGTTTTTTGTCATCAGTCAGGTATATGTTCTCCAATGTCCGTTGCGCCTCTATATAATATAAGGTAAAGACAACGTATGCGCTCAGCTGGGCACATGGCTCTGAATCCGTAATATTCGATTGGAGCAAATGGTACGTCATACGCCATGCCGCATCATCACAAAGCAGTTCTTCCTGCAGTTCCGGACTCGCGATGGCCTCATCAAAACTGTGTTCCTGCGCATAGCGCATGGAAGGAATGAAGAAATGAAGCATACGGGCCAGCAGGGGCTTGTCTGTATCCAACTGCTTCCTTAACCCAATCAGGTTATCCTTCAAGATACACCGATTCTCGTCCAGTGCCCGCGGATGCGTATAATAATAGATATGACTGAACTCATGAATCAAAATGAAGGAGGTCTGGTATTCCGCCACAATCTCGCAAAACCGTATATCTTCTTTCCGTACTATTTCATACAGATCATCGATATCCCTATTCAACAAGTCGAGAAGCTCTTCGGCCTTGCCATACATGTTTTTACGAATCGCAAGATGATAGAGCAGGAAATGGTGTATGGCCTTGCTTCCCTCCTGCTTATGCAGGGTCGCTATGTTGAACAAAGTCAGCAAGGTTTGGAAACGGGGATTAAACACAACCTCTTGCGTGTCCAACTCGATGACCGGGGTCATTGAACCGTTTTCGTCCTCTCTCAGCACAATGTGAGTGCCTTGCTCCCGATTGTAAATCTCGGTAATTTGCTCATATTGGGACTTATTCCTCATCAGCTTCGGCGTCGACTATTTCCAAGGCATCATCAATGGAAATATTTTCTTGCGTGGTAAAACGAGACTTATAGGTTAGAGTCGTATCCCCCACACTCTCCTTCAATATCTGTAAAACATCCTCTATGAGCAATGACGGACAACCGATCTCCAACACCCATGAATTGCCACGCGCATCGAAATGTTTAACCAATTTCTGCCGCATGCTGACATATCCCAACTCCATATAAGATCTCAATAAGTTTTGAATCTCTTCGGGAATTTGATCGTAGCGGATATGTATATATACATCCATGCCACCTTCCGCATGGCGTTCTATCCGGGTATCCACAAACGATTCACCTTCCAGAATTGGCAGCGGCCTGTTATTGCGCTCCTTATTCCATAGTGAGAGGTTAGCCGTGATATGATAATACAAGGTATTGGGTTTGAGCTTTCGCCCTCTCATTTCCGGGGCAAGGCAAGCGATAGAGCCATAAAAGGCATTCGTAGTGAAAACCTTAGAGTCGATATCCTCATTCACATAGATGGGCCTGATTACCCGGTCGGCTACGTCGAAAGGTTTCTTACAAGTGGCAAGAAGCCCCAAATAGTATTCCAACTTCTTCTCATCGCCGCCAAGATAACCCAGCAACGACTCACGAGATGATATCTGACTATTATCCATCACGATTTACCTGTTTTTTCAATATTTTTCAATAGGGCGAGCCCTTCGTTTCAACATTTTTAGATACTCTTTTTCGAGAATATGTATCAGACTATATTCGCTTCGTCATCCGGATGAAATGAGTGAGAATAAACATCAGTAACACTAAAAACTTTCGAATATGAACGAAACGACATTCCGAATCCGCCCTTACTCCAAACGAGAGCTGGCGAGACTTTATTTCCCAGAGACCGCAAACATTGATTCCGCCGTGTCAAACCTACGCCTGTGGATACTTCGCAATAGCGAGGTCATGGAAAAACTCCATGCGGCGGGCTATCGCATACACAGCAAAATCTTCACGCCAAAGCAGGTGCGCATCCTTGTGGAAACTTTCGGCGAGCCGTAAACGAACGTATCGCAACGGAAGCGAATGTATCACCATCCGGCAACACCCCGATCTGCTACCTTCGCTTCCGTAAGTCTGATAGCTCTGAAAGATGATACATCTTACAACGATAAGATCATACATCTTACAACGACAAGATGACACATCTTCCGTACGAAGATAATACATCTTTATCAGACTACAAACACGGCCGTGGTGAAAATGTTTTTTTTATTAACAACTTAAATTTTTAAACGTATGATCAACTGTAGTATCGTAATGAGACCCAATCCTTTGAAGAAGGAAGAGCCCAAGAAAGCTTATGCTTGCGTCCAAACCTCCAAGAAAATGAATATCAACCAATTCGCGGAACACATCTCCAGCCATGGCTGTGTCTATAGCCGTGCGGATATCGCGGCGATACTCACGATGGCTGTGGACTGCATGCGCGAGAATCTCTTGGATGGAGTACTCATCAAATTAGGAGACTTGGGCGACTTTGCTCCCGCCTTGAAAAGTATCGGGGCGGAAACAGCCGCCGACTTCAAAACAGACACCCATATCGTGGGGGTCTCGGTAAACTGGACTCCCGGCGAGCGTTTCGCCAATTTGTTGAATGAAGCTACATTTAATGTGGTTCCCTCTCGCAAGACTGCCCGTAAGCTCTTGAAGGCGATCAAGGCCGGAGAGACAACGGTAGATCTTACCGACAAGGAGAATACGGACTCTGAAAGCCCCGATGAAATTTGAAAATCGGATTATTCCCAATAATCATAAAGACATATATAAAATGAAAACAAGTTCCAAATAAATATAGATAAATCATCTATATATCAATAATTTATATACGAGTTTTTATTTTCAGTTGTTTTCTACGTTTTCTGTTGCTTTGCTCTTTTTAGGTGCATTTTTGTTTCTTGTTTGTTTCTTGATTACGTTTTTTATTTGTACCTTTGTGATAGGAAATAACGAATAAAAGGACACAAATATGCCAAGGACCAGAAAGCCAATAAAAGTAAAGGAGCCGATTCGTCTTCGGACGAAGGAGTTGGCCAATGGCAGCAAGAGTTTGTATCTGGATATATACCGAAATGGTAAGCGGACATACGAGTATTTGAAAATGTATCTTATTCCGGAAACGGATCGTAATGCCCGCCAACAGAACGAAACGACAATGGCTGCCGCAAATGCAATCAAATCGAAGCGTATCATAGAGTTGACAAGTGGTGAAGCCGGTATCATGAATCACAAGGATAAGGTTTATCTGCTGGACTGGATGCAACTCTATAAAGAGGAACAGAAGAAACGTGGTAAGAAAAACATAGGCCAGATAAAATCTGTTACCGGTATCTTGAAAGAGTATGCAGGAGAAAGATTCACATTAAATCAGATTGACCTCACTTTTTGCCACGGCTATATCGACTATATGCTGACAAACTACCGTCCCAAAGGAAAACCCATCTCGGCTTCTACGCGTAATACCTATTACCAGATTTTCAACGGTGCGTTAAATGCCGCTGTCCGTGCGAAACGGATCTTAAAGAATCCATTCAACGAAATGGAAAAATCGGAGAAGCCCAAGATGCCGGAAAGTGTGCGTTCGTATATGACTATTGAAGAAGTGAGATCATTAATCGCTACACCAATGCAGAACGAAGGGGTAAAAAGTGCCTACCTGTTCTCCTGCTTCTGTGGACTACGTATCAGTGACATTATCGGATTGCAATGGAAAGATGTGTTTATTGACAACGGCCAATACCGCTTGGCAGTAGCCATGCAGAAGACGAAAGAACCGATTTACCTTCCGCTCTCCAATGAAGCGTTGAAGTGGATGCCGGAACGTGGGGACAAGACAGCAGACGACCATGTGTTCGATTTGCCTTCAGGTATCAACCAACTTATCAAACCGTGGGCCAAAGCCGCCGGAATTTCCAAGCGATTCACCTTTCACACCGCCCGCCACACGTTCGCCACAATGATGCTGACATTGGGGGCCGATTTGTACACTGTATCTAAATTGCTCGGTCATACATCTGTAAAGATGACCCAAGTGTATGCCAAAATCGTCAATAAGAAAAAAGACGATGCAGTAAATCTGACCAACGGTTTATTCGATTAACAATGCAATGAACATCAGATATGTAATCACTTATAAGGGTGTTGTTCCGACAGGATTCTCTTATCGGAGCAACACTCTTATAATATATCATATAAATCCAATTTAAAATATTTCATCATGAAAAGACCTAACAATGGCCCTCTCTCTTTTTGGAGGGAAAAAACATCTGCACCATTTTGTTGCAGAACAGGATGTAGCGAAAGAATTATTCGCATTGCTCGTTGAAGCAAAAACAATGTATCTCCGTGATGTCGTGACGGGCAATAAGCAGTACTACCGTTACGTGGAGGATTTCGTAAACAGCCACCGGTATATCGACTGTGACCATGCGGTCTGCCGGAACTGCCATGAAATGAACATTCATATCGTCAAGGGGCTATTAAACGATTGCTCCCATCTTATCCGAGCATTTTTTACCGAAGCAGACTTCTCGTTCGAGAAGTGTATGGAACTGAAACGAACGTATGATACGTTTGTGCCACCATCACAGTCCGTCACGTGCTGCAAAGATGGACCGACAAGAATTTATCCTCTTTCTTTTGGATGCAATCTCACTCGTAAACAGATGATAGGTATTACAGCTTGTGCCAATGCTTATCATCTGTTTTGCGTTTCTACCCTACACGTTGAAGATATGGAAGCTCTGCTTTCCTGTAAAGAAGGATTCTGTATTCGTGTAAACAATATCCGCCATGTGGCCATCCTGTTTGATACACTCCTTGAGCACTCGTTTATCCAAGCCAAATGGCAGTCCGTTCTCAGTAATGGGCGGTTCTTGCAAACCAAGGATGGAAAAGGATTCGTTTCAGCTTCAAGCCTTTCATCCGCTCTGTCTGCCTTGCGTAACAACATGACATCAACAGGTTACGGTATCAGACGAGCCATTGATGAACTGAGAGAGTGGTAAGAAGTGCCAATAAGCGAAGTATGTGAAAGGTAAAAGCGTGACAGTTGCCGTGATACGTGGTTACTATCACGGTACAAACTCACGCTGACCTTTTGGGTTGCCCTATCTTTGACCTCCGTTAGCGCGCTACATAACGGAGGATATACTTCATTGTCTAAATTTATAATAACTCATTTATGCAAAATAATAGATTGACATTCATGGAACGGCTGAGTGAACGGCTTACAAGCGTCGAAGCCATCCTAAAGAAATTAGATCCGATAGAAAGTCTGTTGGAACGCATCGCATTGCTGGAAAAAAATATATATACCACCAAACAGGTGTTTACCTTCCAAGAGGCTTGTATGTATATCGGAATATCCGAGAGTATGCTGTACAAGCTAACATCAGGCAAGGAGATTCCGCACTACAAGCCACGTGGCAAAATGATATATTTCGCCAAAGAAGATCTGGACGAATGGCTTTTGCAGAATTATGAACCAACCGTAGATGAAGCAGCACGTATGGCAAACGAGGCCGCTGCCACACAACCTTTCTTTAATCAAAGACGCCATGGAAAACGAAAGAAGAACTGAATATAATGTGGATATGAGGCCGGAGGAGGATTTCTTATCGGATATCCTCTCCGCCTCGCAGATTCGGGCGACGGATACCTATGAAACGCCGCCACAGATTATCTGGATAGACAACTCGACCATTGCTACGCTCGGCAACTTCAGCGCATCAACCGGCAAGGCGAAATCAAAAAAAACATTTAACGTTTCGGCCATTGTCGCTGCATCGCTGGCAGGGAAACAAGTGCTGAACTACCGGGCGCACCTCCCGGAAGGTAAACGCAAGATTCTGTACGTGGACACGGAGCAGAGCCGCTTCCATTGTCATAATGTACTGGAACGCATCTTGCGGCTTGCCGGACTGCCCACTACAACCGACAGTGAAAACCTCGACTTTATTTGCTTGCGCGAATACTCTCCGGCCATACGCATTGGGGTCATCGACTACGCCTTACGTCAAAGAAAAGGATACGGACTTGTTATCATCGACGGTATCCGTGACCTGATGCTTGACATAAACAGTACCGGTGAGTCCGTGGAAGTCATTAACAAGATGATGGAATGGTCATCAAAGTATGACCTGCATATCCACTGTGTGCTACACTTGAATAAAGGAGATAACAATGTGCGCGGGCATATCGGTACGGAAATGAGCAACAAGGCGGAGACTGTACTGGTCATCAGCAAAAACAACGATTGTCCCAACGTCAGCGAAGTTCATGCGTTACACATCCGTGAGAAAGAGTTTAAACCTTTTGCTTTCACTGTCAATGAGGGCGGGCTCCCGGTTCTCGCAGAAGGGCATTTGTTTGAGAATGCCCCACATCAGAAACCGAAACAGCGGACGGGTTTTATGGAACTAAGCATCGAACAGCACCGTGAAGCCCTTTCCGCTGCATTTGGAGATAAACCCATCCGTGGGTTTGAAAATATGCTGCAAGCCATGATGACTGCTTACGAGGCAATCGGGTTTAAGCGTGGGAGAAACGTAATGGTCAAACTGCTGCAATATCTGACTGACACCTTAAAACTGGTTATCAAACGAGATAAACTTTTTTATTATGACATGACACAGGCAGAAACCATGCTTTTCGATGAAGAATGAGAGCGGGCGCGGGCCTATATAATTCAGTTTAATTTAGTATTTATATATATAGGGGCGCAAACTAAACTAAACCGCTTTTGTACAAAACAAGTGAAAAGAAATTTAATATGACCATAGACGAAGCAAAACGAGTGCGTATCGTGGACTTTTTGGCCCAGCTCGGCCACCGTGCGCAGTATATGAAATCAGAGCAATATTGGTATCTTTCGCCTCTCAGGAAAGAGGTGACGCCATCGTTCAAAGTCAATGACCGGCTGAATGAATGGTATGATTTTGGCGAGGCCACCGGAGGCGACCTTGTGGAACTGGGTAAGTACCTTTGCGGAACTAAAAGTGTGAGTGAAGCATTAGCATACATCAAACGGTATGTCAATGGTGTGTCGCTGCCGAAAACCCGGGCGTTGCCCGCAACCTCTCGACCAGTGGAAGCCGACATGAAGAATTTGATTATCGTGCCGCTGCGACACCACGCACTGCTCTCATATCTCCATTCACGTATGATTGATTCGGATATCGGACGAATGTTCTGCAAGGAAGTCCATTACGAACTGCGCCAGAGACGTTACTTTGCACTGGCCTTTGGCAATATATCCGGTGGATACGAGGTACGAAACCCTTATTACAAAGGATGTATCAAGAACAAGGACATTTCCTTGATACCCCAATCGCGTGGTGAGGCACAGAGCCGTGTCTGCCTATTTGAAGGATTCATGGACTTTCTGTCCTATCTAACCCTAAAACAGACGGACGATAGTGCCATTTGCATTAATGCCCCCTGTGACTACCTTGTTATGAACTCGGTCAGTAATCTGAAAAGGACATTGACGTATTTGCAAAAATACACGTATATTCACTGTTACCTTGACAATGACCTTGCCGGACAAAAGACAGTGGAAACCATAGCCGGGATGTATGGCAGATGCGTCTATAACGAATCAAACTGTTATGCCGGTTACAAAGACCTGAACGACTACTTACGTGGGAAGAAACAATGAACAACCCGCTCCCTAAGCCCTCCTTCATCACGGAGGGCTTTTTTTATATCCCGACTTTTCCTGTTTTCTTATCCAAAATCATATTTGAATATGATTTTGAAATATGATTTTTGGATTTTGAAAAAATATTATATTGAAACGATACGTTTTATAATCAATAATTTTATCTTTCAAATTATCCATTCTTATTTTGCACACACAACCAAATATAAAAATCATATTATACAAAAATATATGAAATCATATTTTATTTTCACCATTGTCCTGACGGTTGCCTATCTCGTCTATTATGCAGTTATCATCGTGCAGGACCTTTATGGAAAAAAAGGAAATGGCAAGCCGGAAGAAGAGGTATTTGACCTCGGTGCGCCAGAAGATGAACAGAGTGTGTACGTGACGGAGAGCGATACGGGATTCAATGTGGGTAATGAGAAATATGAAACAGATGTTGCCCCTACCGCTTCGCCTGCACCACAGGAGACGGAAACCGCAGACAATAATGGCGAGATAGCCGTGGCGGAGAAGCTAAAACGCCTGAAAGCCCAAGCGGAGGAACAGATGGAAGAAACCGAGACCTACCTGTCGGACGCATACACGGCAGACGAACTATACAAAGCAATGCTTGCCAAAGGAAAGACGGGCAACCGTCCGAAACTGGTATGGAAACCTCTCAAAGACCGATTGTAAAATGTCGAAAGCAAAAAAAATATTATGTGCACTGTGCTTTGTCCCTTATGCGGCATTCGCCAAAAGTGGCAGCGTAAACTACAGTTGGGGTGCAGACGCACTGGCAACGATGCACGACTTCGTGGTGACGATGATGCTGTACGTGCTGTACATCTGCTACGCTGTCGCCTCGGTTTTCGTAGTCGTTGCCGCGCTCCAGATCTATATCAAAATGAACACAGGCGAGGACGGCGTGGTGAAGTCTATCGTATCACTTGTCGGTGCGTGCCTCTTCATCACTGGAGCTTCAATCGTGTTCCCTGCTTTCTTCGGCTACCGCATATAGGTGGCTGACAGAAGTGTAAAATAAATTCAAAAAACAAGAGTACCACAAAAATGTAATAAATATGTTTCAGAAATTCAAAAGAATGTGCCGAAAGGCAAAGAAAACCATCATGCAAGTTTCCACCAAAGTAAGAATGTTAATCATTGCCCTGTTGGGAGGCATACCTGCTATGGCTCAAAGTACGGCAGGTGATTACTCGGCCGGTACGACAGCTCTATCAACCGTAGCGGAGGAAATCGTGAAATACGTTCCTGTCATGGTCAAACTCTGCTATGCCATTGCTGGTGTCGTGGCCATCATCGGAGCCATTTCGGTGTATATCGCCATGAACAACGAGGAACAGGATGTCAAGAAGAAGATCATGATGGTAGTTGGGGCGTGCCTTTTTCTGATTGCGGCGGCCCAAGCATTACCTCTATTCTTCGGAATTAACGCATAAACAGTCAGGAAATGATTAGTGACGGACGTTATCCGGATTATCCGCTGTTCAAGGGGTTACAACGGCCTTTGGAGCTGATGGGATTACAAGGCCGCTACATCTATTGGGCGGCAGGCGTGGCTGGTGGAGCCATTGTGGGCTTTATCGCCGCCTACTGTCTTATGGGCTTTGTGGCCGGACTGGTCGTATTGGCAACTGTCTTATCTGCGGGAATCGTGCTTATCATCCTCAAACAGCGAAAAGGGCTGCACAGCAAAAATGTAAAACGTGGAGTGTATGTGTATGCCTATTCGCACAAAGTATGACTATAAGAAAAACCATCACGGCAATGTGTGTGGCTGATTGATTGTTGAACGCGGGCGGGTCCGCCTCCAGCCGAGGCAGACCTGCCCCTATTTAATGAACGAATATCGGAATGACCCTATATATCATTTTATTTTTCATCGCCCTATGTACGGGTATGGCCTTGTCAGTCTATACGTTCGGTACGGGCGGCAAGCGCAAGCACATCTTTCAGAATATCTATTTCTCTGTGGAAGATACAGATGGTGTGGGTGTGCTGTACACCAAGACGGGTGAATATTCCGCCGTCTTGAAAATCGAAAATCCAGTACAGAAGTATTCGGCAGACATTGACAGCTATTACGATTTCACGCATCTATTCTCTGCCCTTGCGCAAACACTGGGCGAAGGATATGCCTTACACAAACAGGACATCTTCGTGAGAAAACAGTTCGCGAACGAGCCGGAGCATAATCAAGAATTTCTCTCAGCATCGTACTTCCGTTATTTTAATGGGCGTCCGTACACGGACAGCCTTTGCTATCTGACTATCACACAGGAAGCCAAGAAGAGCCGTCTTTTCTCTTACGATAGCAAGAAATGGCGCGATTTCCTCGTGAAGATTTATAAGGTTCGAGACCTACTACGCGACAGCGGTGTACAAGTGAAATTCCTGAACAAAGCCGAGGCAAGCGAATATGTGGACCGTTACTTTGCGATGAACTTCAAAGACCGTACGGTCTCGATGACGAATGTCAAGGCTGACGACGAAACGGTATCTATGGGTGATAAACGCTGTAAGGTGTACAGCCTCGTGGACGTGGACTGCGCCGCACTCCCCTCGCTGATACGTCCCTATACCAATATCGAGGTGAATAATACCGAGATGCCAGTGGATCTTGTCTCGGTGGTGGATAATATTCCGAACGCAGAAACGGTGGTGTACAACCAAATTATTTTCCTGCCCAGTCAGAAGCGTGAACTGGCATTACTCGACAAAAAGAAGAACCGGCACGCAAGCATCCCCAATCCGAGTAACCAAATGGCCGTAGAGGACATCAAGCAGGTACAGGACGTAATAGCCCGTGAAAGCAAACTGCTCGTGTACACGCACTTCAACATGGTGGTGGGCGTGCCTGCCGACACCGACCTTCAAAAATGCACGAATCACTTGGAAAACGCTTTTGGGCGCATGGGCATACATATCAGTAAGCGTGCATACAACCAACTGGAACTGTTCGTCAGTTCATTTCCGGGCAACTGTTACAGCCTGAACGAGGAATATGACCGTTTTCTGACCCTCTCCGACGCTGCGGTATGCCTGATGTACAAGGAACGGGTGCAGCATAGTGAGGAAACGCCGATAAAAATTTATTATACTGACCGTCAAGGTGTTCCGGTAGCTATCGACATCACGGGAAAAGAGGGAAAGAACAAGCTGACCGACAACTCGAATTTTTTCTGCCTGGGGCCTTCGGGCAGCGGAAAGAGTTTCCACATGAACTCCGTCGTGCGCCAGTTGCATGAACAGGGGACGGACGTGGTAATGGTCGATACGGGTAACTCATACGAGGGGCTATGCGAGTATTTCGGCGGCAAGTATATCAGCTATACCGAGGAACGGCCCATCACGATGAATCCGTTCCGCATCAATCGGGAAGAGATGAACGTAGAAAAAACGGGATTCTTGAAAAACCTCGTCTTGCTTATCTGGAAAGGTACGCAGGGAACGGTCACAAAGACGGAAGACCGTCTGATAGAGCACGTCATCACGGAATATTACGACGCCTACTTCAATGGTTTCGAGGGCTTCACACCCCAACAGCGTGAGGACTTGCGTAAGAGCCTCGTTATTGATGACCGCAACAGCAGTGAGAAGCGGCACGAAAGCGAACGGGAACGCGCGGTCCGCATCGAGGGTATCATTGACGAGATAGAGGGCCGACGCAAGGAACTGAAAGTGGAGGAACTGTCATTCAACTCTTTCTATGAATATTCCGTGCAGCGCATCCCGGATATCTGTGAGGAGAACCGTATCACGGGCATCGACCTCTCGACATACCGCTATATGATGAAGGACTTCTATTTGGGCGGCAACCACGAAAAAACGCTGAACGAGAACATGGACAGCTCGCTGTTCGACGAGACGTTCGTGGTCTTCGAAATCGACAGCATAAAAGATGACCCGCTGCTTTTTCCTTTGGTCACGCTGATTATCATGGATGTTTTCTTGCAAAAAATGCGCATCAAGAAGAACCGCAAAGTCCTTGTCATCGAGGAAGCATGGAAAGCCATCGCCAGCCCGCTGATGGCGGAGTACATTAAATTTATGTACAAAACAGCGCGTAAATTCTGGGCCAGTGTGGGCGTGGTGACACAGGAAATACAAGACATCATCGGCAGCGAAATCGTGAAAGAGGCCATCATCAATAACTCGGATGTGGTGATGCTGCTTGACCAGAGCAAATTCAAGGAACGTTTCGACACCATCAAGACGATTCTTGGCCTAACGGACGTGGACTGTAAGAAAATTTTTACCATTAACCGCCTTGAAAACAAGGAAGGACGCAGCTTCTTCCGCGAGGTGTTTATCCGTCGGGGCACGACCAGCGGTGTTTATGGCGTGGAAGAACCGCGCGAGTGCTACATGACTTACACGACCGAACGAGCGGAGAAAGAGGCTCTGAAGCTTTACAAGCGCGAGTTACAATGCAGCCACCAAGAGGCTATCGAGGCATATTGCCGCGACTGGAATACCAGCGGTATCGGCAAGGCATTGCCGTTTGCGCAGAAAGTTAATGAAGCGGGATGTGTACTGAACTTAACCACTAAAATAACATCATAATGAAAACGAAAAGGATTTTAATCACCCTGTCACTGGGCTACGGGATAAATATGATGGGGTTTGAAAGCAGCTTGACGCGCGAACAAATCTCTGTCAGCAATCCGGAACTCACTGTTTTGTCCCTCCGGGAGTTTTGTATGCTGTCCAAGGAGAACCTGCTCCGCATGGATGACATGACACCGGACAAAGTAGCCGCCATCGAACGGTTGTTGGCAGAGTATTCCCTTCGGTTGGGTATGTCCGATGTAGAACTGGAAGCGTATTTGAACCGGTATTATGAAGAAAACCCCAAAGAAAAGGAGTTTTACGATATGTGCGACAGGCTATGTAACAGCAAACCTGTCTTCGATGAAAACAGGTTTCGAGAAGAACTATTCAGGGAACTGAACAGTAGTCCGATGAGTGAAAAAAGACTAAGTGACTTGGGATGGCTACGTTATCAGACCGTGCGCGAAACTTATCTAAACCAGCCTTTCTTTTTGAGATGGTTCGGCTCCCAAGAAGCCCGGATCAAAAGGGCCATCAAGGATACTACCATCATACATGATATGTTCTGCCGACTTGTCACGGAGAATTGTATCGAATCTGAACGGTGGTATTTCAATCACAAGGAACCGGAATACATAAAAGAGGTCTGAAACGATGAAACGGCTGTTTATCTTTTGGGTTATCCTATTGCCTGCCCTGACACAGCATGTTCACGCACAATATTACAGCGTGAACTATGACGCTCGTACCGTGGCGGCCATGGCCGCAGCATTCGGCACGGAGGCAGTAGCCGAAAGCTACTACCGCGAGCAGGTGGATGATATTCTGAAACACTATACGGCGGCAGAAGTGGCGGCAGCAGGGATATTTTCTTCCAAATTTTTGGAACACAAGGCTCTGTCCGACCTTGGCATCTGGTGCAGCAGCACGGAAAATTACTACTATCGTCGAATTTACCACATGGTGGCAGAAAAAATCATGCCGAAAATATGGGTGGTGGCGAAGCTGATGCTGCGCTCACCACAAACAGCAATCCACTGGGGCAGCTACCTGATGAAAGTGTGCGACGATACGAAGAGCCTGTGTATGCAGTTCGAAAGTGTGGTGACAAACAGCACGCTGTCGTTCTCGGACATCGCTTTTCTGGAAATTGACCGCGACATTGCCACCTTGCTGAACCTCGCAGAACTGGGCGGTACCGATTGGCAACGGATGTTGGACAACTTTACCAAAGTGCCGGGCAATTTCACGATTGAGAACTTAAAGGGCGACATTGACAACCTTTATAACATGGGCGTAGGGCTGGCAACATCAGGTATGGAGAACCTCGGTGACGCTCTACTGCAAAGTAGTGCGTTCCATGACCTGTTGGGTGGCAAAGTCAATGAAATCGGCAACCTGTATGAACACTACAGTACTCTCTTCGAGCAGGCGGAACATGACATCGGCAGTCTGCTAATCGACATGGTGGGCGGTCAGGATAGCGTGGCCGCATTGTTCAATTTCAGCAATTACGACCTCACATCGTGGATGACCGACTATATGGACAATGCTGTCGGGAACTATTACACGCAACGGTGGTATATCGCACGGCGTGATCAAGGAAGCATTTCTCTATGCGACTACTACCCACCGACAGACGACAACAGCATATTGAACGGGGGTGCATGGACACGCTTTAACACGAGTGATCCGGGATTTTATCCGAACGCTTCGCAACGGGAGCAGGCCCTCGCCAATTCAGAACGGTATGCCGGATGGTCAAGAAGTCGAGTACAACAGCTCAACAATAGCAACGATGGCTACACCTATACTATCAATACCCGACAACAGGCCTATATCATCAGTAAGGGTAACAAACAGACAAAGAAGGCATACGCCTACGAGATACACGTGACACAGAGTTGGAATCGGACGGAGGTGGTCTATGAGGATGTCTTCGACTCCTATTCGATGGATTTGAATACGTTCAAAGCGCAGCTCAATGCCCGCCTCTCGGAGTTCAATGACAACGAGGAAGGCTATGTCTATTACATAGCATCCGATGCACGGAACTATTATCAGGCGACGGACGCTGCAAAATTGCAGGGATGCGAAAGCGTGACCATCAGTGTAACCTGTTCAGACGGGGCGACGCTGGGACAAGGCTCGACACAATACAAGTGTCGCAAGTGTGGCGGCTCACTGGACGCCCATTCCAAAGAGTGCGTCATGCAGACCTCGGTAACGGAGAACGAACTGGATCTTTCAGAACTGGACGCACTGATACGGGAAGCGGACAATCAAGTCGCCGTTCTTCAATCTCAGATTAGTGCCTTGGAAAAGGAAAACGCCGACCTTCTGAAAAAAATTGCCGAGGCGAGCGTGGAAGACGCAGCAGCTTATCGGCAACAATATAACTCCAACCGGACACGTATCGAGGAACTGAAAAGCGAACTTGCCGAGTGGCAACAAAAACAGAAGGAGTACGCAGATGCGAAGCAGGAAGCGGAAGCAGAGAACGATGTGCCGACAGATGATTACTACCGCCTACCGGCTATCATGCAGGATTGCAAGACAGCCTATAGCCTCACTTGGCAGGACGGAGGTACATGGAGCGGCTATACGTTCGTCCGTAAGGCGACGATGCCGAACATCAATGGTATCATTACGTTCCGTGCGACTATTTCTATCGCACGGAAGCCGAAATACTTTCTGGGTATCAAGATTCACCGTGCCATTATCCAAATCAGTTGGGAATTGACTTCGGCATACACAGACACGCACGTTGCCGATGTACTGACACTCGATCCGAACCTGCCGAACGAGGAAAAGACTAAAATCGTGAATAATCGCATATCGGAAATCGCACGGGAATATCCCAACTGTAAAATCACTACCGAGTATGCCCGTACAGAACCTATGGAAGAAGTACCGAACAGCGACGTGTACCACCTGCTTTGGTCAAGTGACCGCCTCGAAATCGCACGAGAAGTGGATTCACGTATCACGAAAATATACGCCGACCTCGTATCCTTGGAGAAGATGATGCACTACAAGCGGAACATCATCGACGTACTGAAGGATGTGCTACCGGAACTCGATACGGACGAGGGTCGTAGGCTGACACTCGTGGAAGAGTGCCATGACCGCTGGGTAGAAAACGCACGGACATCCCGAAGTGGCAGAAAGGAGGTACGGCCATGAAACGCACTATACTGATAGCCATTACGTTGCTTGCGCTACTACCCGATGTCGCCAAGGGCCAATGGACATTCGATATCGTGTCGGTGGAAGCGTACATAAATGACCACAAAAAACAACGCAGCCTGTTGCTGGCCCGAAGCACGCTGGAATACAGCAACCAACTGCTGCATGAGTACAGCCGTGAGGAGACGGGCAAATACAAGGAAGTAAATATCGACCTTGACCGCTATACCCGTGCCTTTGATGTCATCGACGTGATGTACCAATCCCTGCGGACGGTGCTGAACGTGAAGGATACCTACAGCTCGGTAAGTGACCGTATCGGTGACTATAAGACCATGCTGGAGGCTTTCCATGAGAAAATCCTGAAACATGGGAACATCGAGCCGTCAGACGCACTGATACTGACTATCAATGAAAAAGCAATACGGGACATCGCCAACGAGGGCGAACACCTCTATAAGTCGGTGAGCGACCTCGTACTGTATGCCACGGGCGCAGCGGCCTGCTCGACCAGCGACCTGCTTATGGTACTGGAGTCCGTGAACAAGTCGCTGGACAGCATTGAGCAACACTTGAACCGGGCATACATCGAGACATGGAGATACATACAGGTACGTATCGGCTACTGGAAATCGAAGATTTACCGGGAACGTACCAAACGGGAAATTATTGACGGTGCTTTCGGACGATGGCGCAATGCGGGGCGACTGGATTATTGACGGTAAAAGAGGAAGGAGGTAAATAATGCCACAAGTTAGATTATGACTTCTATGTACCAAAATTGATAAGGAATATCTTAAAACGCAGGAAAAGCGTTTCGTCCTGAATGTTCGGAGAAGTACAAACAGAGAAAGAAACTTTAAGTACAAACAAGTCTATCTGGCCTATAACCAAGAGGCAAATGGACATTAATAAAAGATGTAATGAAAAAGATCGTTTTTGAAAAAGACATTACGCTATATAAAGCCGATTGCCTTGAAGTAATGCCTCTTCTCCCAGAATCAAGTATTGATTTAGTTCTATGCGACCCACCTTTTGGAATTACAGCCTCGCAATGGGATAAGATAATACCATTCTCGAAAATGTGGGAGGAGATTAGAAGAGTGAGAAAGGATAATGCGCCTACGGCTTTATTTGGCAGCGAACCGTTCAGCAGCCTTTTACGCTGTGGCAATTTAGCCGAATTTAAATATGACTGGGTATGGGAAAAGTCAAAAGCAAGCAATTTCCTTCTTGCTAAAAAGCAACCTCTAAAAGCGCATGAGCTAATCAGTATCTTTTGTAACGGCAGAACTCCTTATTATCCAATCATGGAGGAAGGTGAGCCTTATGAGAATCGTACAAAGAGAGGAAGTAACTGGACAGGAGTAAACAAGGTACCAAATCCTACATTCAGAAATGAAAACAAAGGAACGAGATACCCACGAAGTGTGAAATATTTTAAAACTGCGGAATCAGAGGGCAAAACGATTCATGTTAATCAAAAACCAGTCGCATTGTTGAAATATCTGATAAAAACATACACGAAAGAGGGTGACACAGTCCTTGATTTTGCCTCTGGAAGCATGAGCACTGCAATCGCCTGTATTCATACGAATAGAAAATGTATTTGTATTGAAAAGGATGATATGCACTTCTTGCGGGGAGAGGAAAGGATTAGAAATGAATATAATATAAAAAGAAATGTGGAATAATCCTGGTGATTAACTGATTGAAACACATTGAGTATTAAAAGATTAATAACAAATAACCGAAAGTAAATATGGACAGAATACTCTTACTCGTGACGGTTACAATAATTGCAACCACGGCGGCAAAGGCACAATCCGTGACCTATAACCACGATTCGCCGAAACAAAACCAAGTAACAGTAATGGAAACCGGTACGGGAGCACTCTCGCCCGACCTCTACTATTCCATACTGCACAACAAGTATAAGAAGTCGGCAGCAGTCAAGAACAAACTGTCATTCCGCACACTGGCGGGCGTCAACCTATACAACCAAACGGACGAAGCTGAAGCCATCGACTCGGCATTGGTGAGCCGGGCAAAGATAGAAGCCTTGAACGTGGCTGACCGTCAAGCGGACATCGCATGGGTCGCTGAAGGCGATAAGGTCAACGGACAGATGGTACGGTTCAAACGAAACATAGACCGCATCTTGCCTGTCGGGGGGACACCGGAGGATAAAGACAGATGGACGGAATATTACCATATCTACCAGTGCGCCATTGATGCAACGAAAGATGCCTATATGCCCAACGCACAGCGGAAGAAAGAGTATCTGCGCATCTACGAGGATATAACTCGACAGAACGAAATCCTTGTCGGCTACCTTGCCAAACGGCAGAATACTACGATAACAAGTACGCTACTGAATGCTACCGCTGACCGTACTCTGGATAAGGAGAGTATTGTCCGCGATGCGGTGAACCGATGGCACGAATCGCGCTTTGCCGTGCGCGGCCCGCAATCAGGCAATAACACGGGTGGCAACGGCGACGGAGATGAAACAGTAAATAAAGGGAACTGAAAAAACAAAAACGTATGGCAGACGGAAATATACTCTCGGATTTCGGTATTAATATCCTTGAAGAAGAAATTGACGATGTGATTTTTCAAACGAACGAGTTCCTGACTGATGCGACTTTTACCGGCTCGCAGGGACCGTTCTGGTGGATACTACAAATGTGCATGGCACTGGCTGCCCTGTTCGCTATTGTGATGGCAGCGGGAATGGCGTACAAGATGATGGTGAAACATGAGCCACTGGATGTGCTGAAGCTGTTCCGTCCTTTGGCTGTTTCAATCATCCTCTGTTGGTGGTATCCGCCAGCAGACACGGGTATGGCTGGCAGTGGGAGCAGTTGGTGTTTCCTTGACTTCCTGTCTTACATCCCGAACTGCATCGGCTCGTACACGCATGACCTGTACGAGGCAGAAGCCACCCAAATAGCGGACAAATTCGAGGAAGTGCAGCAACTTATCCATGTACGTGACACGATGTACCAAAGCTTGCAAGCACAGGCAGATGTCGCTCACACGGGTACCTCCGACCCGAACCTGGTAGAAGCGACCATGGAACAAACCGGAGTGGACGAAGTGACGAAGATGGAGAAAGACGCAGCCGAACTGTGGTTTACCTCACTGACGGCAGGAGTCATCGTAGGTATCGACAAAATCATCATGCTTATCGCTCTGATTGTGTATCGTATCGGATGGTGGGCGACCATCTATTGCCAGCAAATCCTACTGGGCATGTTAACAATATTCGGACCTATACAATGGGCGTTCTCGCTGTTGCCCAAATGGGAAGGTGCATGGGCGAAGTGGCTTATAAGGTATCTGACAGTACATTTCTATGGTGCAATGCTCTACTTCGTCGGCTTCTATGTGCTACTGTTATTCGACATTGTACTGTGCATACAGGTAGAAAACCTGACGGCAATCACAGCAAGCGAACAGACAATGGCGGCCTACTTGCAAAACAGCTTCTTCTCCGCCGGCTACTTGATGGCGGCAAGTATCGTGGCACTGAAATGCCTAAACCTCGTGCCGGACTTGGCAGCATGGATGATACCTGAAGGCGACACGGCCTTCTCTACACGGAACTTTGGAGAAGGTGTGGCGCAGCAGGCCAAAATGACGGCTACGGGCGGTATCGGCTCGATGATGAGATAATGATAAACCTAATATTAAATATCCAAAAGATGAATGTACAACAGAAAATTGAGAAATGGTGCAGGAACGAGCGTTTCGTGCACTATGCAAATGAACGCATAAGCGAAGAACTCGTTTATGCACCTAACCACCGAATTGATCCGGAATATGAAGAACTGGACGAAGCCATTACATGGGACAACCGATATATTGTCCCTATGATGACTTACCTTACCTATCGTCTGCAACTGGTCAAATTGCAGAAAAATGCCAAGAATCGAAACCGCCGTGTCTGGTGGATATTCGTGCATGTAATCATGCGGGAAGATTACACACAGCTTTTTGACGGGAAGTTCGAAAAATTTCTGACGGAGTTGCATGATACAGTCATGACAATGTTACATGACGAATACACACGATTGTCTAACAAGAAAAAATAAAGGTATATGGTCATCAAACATTTGGAGAATAAAATCCGACTGGTGGGCATCATCTGCACTGCTTTTCTTGCAGGGTGTATCATCATCAGCGTATCAAGTATCTGGACTGCCCGGACAATGGTGACGGACGCGCAGAAAAAGGTGTATGTGCTGGACGGAAATGTACCTATACTCGTAACCCGCACGACGATGGACGAAACACTGGACGTGGAGGCCAAGAGCCACGTAGAAATGTTCCACCATTACTTTTTTACTCTCGCACCGGACGACAAATACATCCGCTATACGATGGAAAAAGCGATGTACCTGGTCGATGAGACGGGACTGGCACAGTACAATACCCTCAAGGAAAAGGGATTTTACTCCAATATATTGGGTACGAGCGCGGTGTTCTCGATATTCTGTGACAGTATCTCCTTTGACAAAAAGAATATGGAGTTCACCTACTATGGTCGGCAGCGAATCGAGCGCCGGAGTAATATCCTGATGCGCGAACTGGTTACGGCAGGGCAACTTAAACGTGTGCCGAGAACGGACAATAATCCGCATGGACTGCTCATAGTAAACTGGCGCACATTGCTGAACAAAGATATCGAGCAAAAAACAAAGAGTAACTATTAAATCACCAAAGATATGAATATCAAAGGATTCAAACGGATGTTGTTCGGCGAGAAGATGCCGGACAAAGATGACCCGCAGTACAAGGAACGCTACGAGCGAGAGGTGCAGGCCGGGCATAAATTCGCCAAGGCGACACGCATCGACCAAGCGGCGGCCAAGGTGCAGGGCTTTGCCAACGCACACCGGACGCTGTTTCTGGTCATCGTCTTTACATTCGTCATCGGAGCTTTCGTATGGAACGCCTACCGCTTGGTAACTGTGTACAGACACAGTCCGGTAAGTCGCACGGCGACGGAAAAGCAGGATTCAGTGCTTCGGGAACGGCACAAGCTGTTGCAGGAAGTCGAAATAAGGGAACATAAAAACAGAGGGGACAAACCATAGTAAAAAGAGTACTTATGAATACACGGCTTGAAAAATCAGTCCGTTCGTCAGACGAATGGTACACGCCAAAGGAGATACTGGACGCATTGGGCAAATTCGACATTGACCCTTGCGCTCCCATCCATCCGTTGTGGCCGACTGCCGAGGTCATGTATGACCAGAACATAGATGGGTTGTCCCAGATATGGGAAGGGCGTGTGTGGCTCAATCCTCCCTATTCGCGTCCTCTTATCGAGCTATTCGTCCGGAAATTGGCAGAACATGGCAACGGCATTGCATTATTATTCAACCGTTGCGATTCCAAAATGTTTCAGGACGTCATCTTTCCAAAAGCGACGGGAATGAAATTCCTACGCCACCGCATCCGATTCTACCGACCAGGCGGAGCACGAGGTGACTCTCCCAGTCGCGGTAGCATCCTATTAGCTTTCGGAGAAGACAACGCAGAGATACTGAGAAATTGTGCCATTGAAGGCAAATATGTACAACTCAATTAAAAGATGTATAATGAAGATATTGGAGAAAATCAATTTTCGCCAGCCGAAATATATGCTTCCCGCCATCCTTTATTTCCCCCTGCTCGGCACGTCTTATTTCATCTTCGACCTGTTTCAGACAGAAACGATAGAAATACAAGACAAGGCGTTGCAGACGACGGAGTTCCTAAACCCCGAATTGCCGGGGGCACAGATCAAGGACGATGGCATAGGCAGCAAATACGAGAATATGGCGAAATCATGGGGTAAGATACAAGACTACTCCGCTGTAGATAACATAGACCGGGAAGAACCCGATAAAAACAAGGAAGAGTATGAATCGAAATACACGCAGGACGACATCGACCTGCTCACGGAAGAACAACAGGAAAAAGCTGCGGCAGCGGAAATTGCCTCTGCCAAGACACGAGAACAGGAAGCACTTGCCGAACTGGAGAAAGCACTCGCAGAGGCGAGACTGAGAGGGCAAAACGCGACTGTACCCCCGGCAGAAACGGACACGGCCAACATTGCTCCACCACAAGGAGCAGCAGCCTCCGGAACCATCAACGAAGAGAGCCGGGCTGTGAAAACGCCATCAGCGGACGAACCGCCCAGCGAGGTGGTACGCAAGGTGAAGACAACCTCGGACTACTTTAACACACTGTCGAAGAATGTCCGTGAACCGAAACTCATCCAAGCCATCATTGACGAGAACATCAAAGCGGTGGACGGCTCGCGCGTGAGGTTGCGCCTGCTTGACGATGTGGAGATTGGCGAGTGTGTGATAGCAAGGGGAACATACCTGTACGCTACGGTAAGCGGATTCTCATCCGGGCGCGTGAAAGGTAATATCAGCAGCATCCTCGTGAATGACGAATTGGTGAAAGTGAGTCTCTCACTCTATGATACAGATGGCATGGAGGGGCTGTATGTGCCCAACAGCCAATTCCGGGAAACGAGCAAGGATGTAGCAAGCGGGGCAATGTCGGGCAATATGAACATGAGTATGGGAAGTACAACAGGAAACAGCCTTGCACAATGGGGGATGCAGGCGGTGAACAATGCCTACCAGAAAACAAGCAATGCCATTAGCAAAGCTATCAAGAAAAACAAAGTCAAGTTGAAATACGGAACTTTCGTGTATTTAGTGAACGGACAGGAAAAAAGGAATTAAAACGATGATGACATGGAAACAGATTTATCAGAATATCACAAAGGTACGGATGGGCTTTATTATGCGGACTATATAGCCCCAAATAAAGCCGAAACATTTATCGGAAAACTTGTGAGTACCGAATGGTGGCATCACAGAGGGCAGTTTGCCCTAATATGCAACTTCCGAACAGAAGACAGACGGAGGATTGCCTTATTCGCTTTTCAAAAACATACCGGTTTTTACGGACCAAGATACGGGAATGTTAATTTCAAAACAGTGGAGAAGGGCACTCTTTGGCAATGTGAAATCCAAATGACCCGGACGAGACGTTGTACTTGGGCGCGTGCCAGGCAGATAAAGAAATGAAGCGAAATAGGGAAAAGAAATCAATATAAATATTTTTAATCATGTGCCTATGAAATCTTCAAACTACTTAAAAAAAATATACGGGAATCCGACAGATGAAAAATATACACCGGGATATGGTGTATTACCCATTATCAAATATATACCTGAAGGCAAGATAGTCTGGTGTCCTTTCGATACGAAGCACAGTGAGTTTGTGCAGAAATTCAAGGATGCCGGTTTCCATGTCGTGTATTCCCATATCTATAACGGACAGGATTTTTTCAACTATGAACCGTCCCAATGGGATATACTCGTATCCAATCCTCCTTTCAGCCGGAAAGTGGAAGTCTTCGAACGCTGTCTGAAACTCGGAAAACCATTCGCCTTGCTGATGTCCAACTATTGGCTGAACAACGTAACACCCTGCCGACTTTTCCAGAATACTGATCTGGAATTACTCATGTTCGATAAACGTATTCAGTTCGGAAAAGGGAAAAACGTACCGTTCAACAGCAGCTATTTCTGCCATAAAATACTTCCGAAACAAATCATATTCGAACAGATAGATGTTACGGACAAATCTCCAAGTTGTATGCAGGATGACATCCCAGATAAGGCAAATATCAATCCGCAAGAGAATAAAGCAATCATGAATTTTCAATTATAACTCTGTATTTCAATGAAAAGGAATTTATTTGGCATTATGCTTCTATCAGGTATTTCCATTTTACCGAAAGCTAACGCACAAACTACCTACGAAGAAATGGAACAACTGACGGTGAACGAACAGATAACAACTGTCATCACGGCATCGGAACCGGTGCGTTTCGTGGATATTTCCACTGACAAGGTGGCGGGCGATCAGCCCATTGACAACATCATTCGCCTAAAGCCCAAGGAAAGCGGACACGAGGATGGTGAAATACTCGCCATCGTCACCATTGTGACGGAACGATACCGCACACAATACGCACTGATTTATACCACAAGGATGAAAGAGGCAGTAACGGATAAGGAGATATTGCTGCAAGAGCGTAATGCGTACAACAATCCGGCAGTCTCAATGTCCGCTGCCGACATGACACATCATGCACGGCGCATCTGGAACTCACCTGCAAAAATCCGCAACGTAGCTACCAAAGCACACCGCATGGTGATGCGTCTGAACAATATCTACTCGGTGGGTGACTACTTCTTCATAGACTTTTCCATCGAGAACAAGACGAACATCCGTTTTGACATTGATGAGATACGGATAAAGCTGACAGACAAGAAACTCGCCAAGGCAACCAACGCACAGACTATCGAACTGACACCTGCCCTGGTTCTGGAATCGGGCAAGACATTCAGACACGGCTATCGGAATGTGATTGTCGTGAAAAAGATGACCTTTCCCAATGACAAGCTACTGACCATCGAAATGACGGAGAAACAGATTAGTGGCCGTAACATCAGTCTGAACATCGACTATGAGGATATACTGGCGGCAGATTCGTTCCATGCAGATTTATTGGAGGAGGAATGACTATGAAAAAGACAATCATCGTGATAATTACCTGCGTGTGTATCGCTGCAAGTGCAAATGCACAACAAGGTAGCGGACGCCTCTCGCTTGGCACAGGGCTACTCTACAAGAACGGCATGGATATAACGCTCGCCTACGAACACGAAATGAACTATCGCCATACGTGGGAGTTCTTCGTCAACGGCTATCTACAATGGGCAGAGTGCGCTTCGTGCGGGCATATCTGCCCGGAATCATTTTGGCGAAACTACCGCAGCTACGGTTTTGGCGTGGCCTACAAGCCGTGCATGACGCGGGGACGCAACCACTATGGCAGTCTGCGTATCGGAGCTTCAGCCGGAAGCGACATGAATAAGTTCCTCGGTGGCCTGCACTTCGGTTACGAACACAACTATGTGCTACGGGCCGGATGGACACTGTATTGGCAAGTGAAAAGCGATGTGATGATAAAAGGTGCGGACGTGCTGCGAGCAGGTGTCGTGCTGGGTGTGAAACTACCTATAAAATAGGGAAACAAAAAAGAAAGCAATATGATACGAAAGATACATTTGGTGGCAGCGGCAACGGCTGCCGTGCTTTGCGCTGCCTGTGACACGCATATAGACGTACCCGATACAGCAGTTCGTCCAGGACATATCCTCTGCGAGGATGGAACAGCCTTGCCTTACGCACAATATGAACAATCGGGGAAAAAAGCGATAGCGGTTGTCTTCGATACCGAAAAACGCGGAGATACGGAGGGGGACGGTTATGCAGTTTACCTGTGGGACATTGCTCCACAGGCATTCGCCGACAGCCTCGGCATCGCACAAGGCACATCGGCTGACATCATGGCTTATGATGGCAATGAGAATACATTCGCACTGTATGATACACAAGAAACCGCTTCGCCAATGGCAGAAGCGGTTTTCGACCTATGGCGGTACGGGCAGAGTGCCTATGTACCGTCCGTGGCAGAGATGCGGCTGCTCTACACCATGCGAAAGATAATCAACCCTGTCATCGAACAATGTGGCGGTGAGCCGTTACCACTGGATGAAAACGACTGTTGGTACTGGACATCCACAGAAGTCGAAAAGCAACAGACAGCCAAGGCATGGCTCTATTCCATGGGGAGCGGCGCAATGCAGGAAACACCTAAAGTACAGGCGCACAAAGTACGCCCTATAATTACCATAAACGAATAAAAGATAGAAAGATATGAAAGATACGGATATATTTTTCAGCATAGCATTGATGATATTGGGAATTGTCCTCATGTATAAGTCCATGAAAGGTAATTCATGCCGACAAATACTGGCAAAACTCGCAGATTCCATAGCATCGGATAAAGAAGATATTAATTTTCAAATTAAAAGGTTCGGCTACCTTTTGGACGAAATGACTGCCGATAATGAAAAAAATTCAATCTTGAAGCGTCATGCCGACAGACTGGAGGAACTTGTCACGCAATTAGACCGCACACGAAACGAGCTTGAAACAAGTAATCTGTCAATGGCGGATATTAACGGAGAGTTGAAAAGAAGTAATGCCGAACTTGTAAAGAGAGCAACCCAATTACGCAATGAGATACAGCAAGACGAGCTTGTCATCCAAAAGATGCAAGAACGCCTTGATTCTCTCAAAAGAATCAAAGTGGGGCTTGAAATAGCCCTGAATAACATTCAGGCAGAAGAAGTACACTATCTCTCGGAACCGGTATTCAGTTTGGGTATTACCCCATCCATCAAAAGCCATCTTGAATCTCATGGAATATTATATATCGGAGACCTGATTCATCTTAACGAGCAATATCTCATGGAAATCTGGGGTATCGGTCCGGTAACACTTGATAAGATAAAAACAAAACTGAACGAGAATGGTGCATGGTTCGGTATGGATGTAATCAGAGTAGGTAATCATTGGTATCGTAGAAAACAAGGACTAATAACAGACTGACTTATGGAAGAAAGTAAGGAATTGCAAGGGTTCTATAAAATATTCCGCACAGTGGTATATGTGTCCGTGCTGCTGGAGTTCTTTGAATATGCCATTGACCCTGCAATGCTCGACCACTGGGGCGGCATACTGACCGACATTCACGGACGCATCAAACAATGGATGATTTACCACGACGGCAATCTTGTGTACAGCAAAATCGCAACGGTACTGCTTATCTGCATCACTTGTGTCGGAACGCGGAACAAGAAGCATCTGGAGTTCAACGCACGCCGGCAGGTGGTGTATCCATTGACGAGTGGGTTATTGCTGCTCGTACTCTCCGTATGGCTGTTCGGCCATACGATGGAAACAAGGCTTTATACCTTACCTCTGAATATCATTCTCTATATGATTGCCTCCATTGCTGGCGTAGTACTGGTACATATCGCATTAGACAACATTTCAAAGTTCATCAAGGAGGGATTGATGAAAGACCGTTTCAACTTCGAGAATGAAAGTTTTGAACAATGTGAAGAAAAAGTCGAGAATGAATACAGCGTAAATATCCCCATGCGATACTACTATAAGGGTAAATTCCGTAAGGGGTGGATTTCTGTAAGCAACTGCTTTCGAGGAACATGGGTAGTTGGAACACCGGGATCGGGTAAGACTTTCAGTATCATAGAGCCGTTTATCCGACAGCATTCGGCCAAAGGTTTCGCCATGGTGGTGTATGACTACAAGTTTCCTACATTGGCGACCAAGCTCTACTACCATTACAAGAAGAACGAGAAACTGGGCAGAGTACCCCAAGGGTGCAAGTTCAACATGATTAATTTTGTGGATGTGGAGTACAGCCGTCGGGTGAATCCAATTCAGGCAAAGTACATCAACAATCTTGCGGCGGCCAGCGAAACGGCGGAAACATTATTGGAAAGCCTACAAAAGGGTAAGAAAGAGGGAGGCGGCGGAAGCGACCAGTTCTTCCAAACCTCGGCGGTAAACTTCCTTGCCGCTTGTATCTACTTCTTCGTGAATTATGAACGTGAACCCTACGATGCCAACGGCAAGCCTCTATATGCGGAAAGACAGCAAGATCCGCAGACCAAATTCTGGAAACCGACAGGTATCGTGCGCGACCGTGAAGGCGGCAATATCGTGGAACCTGCCTACTGGCTGGGAAAGTATTCGGACATGCCACATATTCTGTCATTCTTGAATGAAAGTTATCAGACGATTTTCGAGGTACTGGAAACTGACAATGAGGTTGCTCCGCTGCTTGGTCCATTCCAGACAGCTTTCAAAAATAAGGCAATGGAACAATTGGAGGGTATGATTGGCACGTTACGTGTTTATACCTCGCGTCTGGCAACCAAAGAGAGCTACTGGATATTCCACCGGGATGGCGATGACTTCGACCTGAAGGTGAGTGACCCGAAGAATCCGAGTTACCTGCTGATTGCAAATGACCCGGAAATGGAATCCATCATCGGTGCATTGAACGCTCTTATCCTAAACCGTCTCGTTACCCGTGTGAATACCGGGCAGGGGAAAAATATTCCTGTGAGTATTATAGTGGACGAGTTACCGACACTCTACTTTCACAAAATAGACCGTCTGATAGGTACAGCGCGAAGCAATAAGGTGAGTGTAACGCTCGGCTTTCAGGAACTACCGCAACTGGAAGCCGATTATGGTAAGGTAGGTATGCAAAAGATCATTACGACGGTAGGTAATGTGGTAAGCGGCTCGGCACGTGCCAAAGAAACGCTGGAATGGTTGTCCAATGACATCTTCGGCAAGGTGGTCCAGGTCAAAAAAGGCGTGACTATTGACCGGGACAAAACAAGTATCAATCTCAATGAGAATATGGATAACCTTGTGCCTGCCTCGAAAATCTCGGATATGGCAACCGGATGGATATGCGGTCAGACGGCACGGGACTTTGTGAAGACGAAAACAGGTATGGGCGGTTCAATGAATATTCAAGAATCGGAAGAGTTCAAGACTACAAAGTTCTTCTGCAAAACAGATTTTGATATGGCAGAAATCAAGAAAGAAGAAGCGGCGTATGTGCCGCTGCCGAAGTTCTACACTTTCAAGTCGAGAGAGGAACGGGAGCGCATCCTATATAAAAACTTCGTACAAGTGGGGCAAGATGTGAAAGAGATGATAAAAGACGTTCAAAATAAGCGCAACGCGAAATAAAAATCCGGCTGTCTGACATATAATGTAAATAAAAACAACAAAAACCGTCAGTACAATCGTACTGGCGGTTTACTACTAACTAATCTCTTCTTCTGGTTTATCAGGTGAGCTACCTGCTTAATAATTGGGTGAGTTGCTGATGGCAATTTTTTCGTATTCCTCTTTGTCAGTACCGCATTCAATTGCCCTGTCAATGACATCCCCTAACTCGTTGTAACAAACTTCTTCATTGACACACTCTGCATCTTTGCCTTTCAACAGATATACCTCATAATAGTCCGACCCATTAAGTGCAATAATGACGTATCCGGTGTGTAACAGTCCGTTTACTTTGATACGAAGTGCAGGCAGGTCTTTGAAGATGGTGGCTGCAAACTCTGCGATACCCCATGACATGAGGACGGGCATAGGGGTAAGTCCTATCAACTGCTCTTGAATGGTCTGTGCTATTTGTATTACATACTCTTTTTCCATAACTATGCTATTTTTAAGATGATTATTGTTTTTTTATTCGAACCATTCCGGGTTGTCCTTTTTCAGTTCGGCAACCAATTCTACGTCTGTCAGTCGCAGGTTTGCCATGTCGGTAAAGAAGAAAACCTCGTCATAGATTCTTTCGGCTTCCTTGCTTGCGAAGCCTTCGTTTTCATCGTTGAAACTACCGGGCTGAAGGGCATCAAGCAAGGTAATCGAGCCGATAAGGAGTTCTTCACCCTCGTTGGATTCCACCACACGGCAAGGATAGTTATTGCCGCCAAATTGTACTTCTTGTGTTTTCATACGCTTGTTATTTTAATGGGATATGCTTTCCATTTGTCTTGAGGTATTCCATAAGACACTTTGCTTCTTCATGTGACGCACGATTGCGGTCATCATAGCGACGTGTCTCATCCGCCATCACAATGATGCACTCCTTAAACAATCTATAGAGGCTCTGTTGCAGTGTGGGGTGCATATCAGGTATAGCGGCTGCAAAACGCTTGGGATTGAAACTAAAACTATTCACTGCCATTTCCCATTCTTTGGCAAGTTTGTACTCTTTGCTTTCTTTGATGTTGTCCATTGTCATGAAATTTTAATGATTTATTTTTCTTCCCTCTGTTCGGTTCTATATTCTGTCTGAACCGCTTGGGATTTACAGATGCTTTACAGGACTGACGAACAAGCTACTTCCAACGCTTTTTTTGGAAAATTACTCTTTCACAGAAAGGAAGAATTTTATAAAAATGCACTTCAAAGCGATGGAATCAAGCGCGGCAGTCCACCTTCGCGTCTGGAAAACCAACCGGCGAGGACAGGAAGGAACCGGAGAAGGAATAAGATGGAAAAGATAAAAAGGAGGAAACTGATAGGTATAAATGAAGACGGGTGGCGGCGGGGTATCGGGAGGTAGCTATAAATGGGATAGAAAAGGCATAATCGCGCGGATGGCGGGTTTGCCCGGCAGACGCGCCGCCCGACAACGGTTTGGAGCAGTTGTCCGTGAACATCTTCACCTTAATCTAATTACAAATTAGGAACGAATAGAGGACAGATTACTCCACCCTCTATTCGTTGGTTACTGATTATGGTTAAGCTGCAATATCTTCCTCTTGTGGCTGTTCTTCGGTCTGCATCCCTACTTCGGATTGCTGTTTGTCAGATTGCTCCGCTTCCTGCTTTGCTTGTTCCTGCACCAAAAGAACGGCTTTTTTCTCTTCGATACGTTGGTGACGCTTCTCATACACTTCATTATGTCCGTTCTTGATGTCTGCCAACAGGTCGGGCATATGTTTTTGTGCGAAGTCAAGCAAGAGGGATGCAATGGCATTGTTGCCGTATGCGTTCTTGAAATTAGCAATTAGAAAATCCCTGCGAATAATCGCTTTCTGCTTGCTCGTGAGGTTGGCAATGATGTTTATCTTTTCTTCATCTGTAAGGTAGGAATAAGGCTTTTTTTCCTCGATACCTACCGCTTCGAAATGCTCTTTGCGGAGGGATGATAGCAAGAAGAAATAAATCATCTTGTCCTCGTCTTGCCCAAACTTGCAATCGGACATATCAACCTCCAAAATCTGTTTTTTTGTGTCCTCTACAGTCTTTTCAAGGGCAATTTCCTTGTTGCGTTTGTCTTGCTTTTCCAACTTCTCTACCGGTGAAAGCGTCTGCTCCTGTTTTGTGTCATTGGTAGTACAGGTAACTTTCGGAACATAACAGAGTACGATGTCCTTGCTCTCAATACGGAAATAAAGGATGATTTCACCTGCTTCACTTCGGGTACGGATTTCTTCGCATTCTTCCGTGTAATCGTTCAAATCCTGTTCGAACTCGCTCTGTGCCTGTTCGTATTCTTCGGTGGTGTCGTACTCATCTTTTCGGGGTGCTTCGGGCTGTTCGGGATATGCCTTTGCATAATAGTTAAGGCTTTCCACTTCGTAACCCATGGCGGTAAGACGTTCTACTACGGCTTCATTGCTGTTGAAACTTTCATAGCAGAGGGATACCTCAGGGCGTTCTTCCATAAGGCGCACGGCTTTCTCCGTGAGATATGCTGCATTCATTTCAGCAAGGCAAGTACGATTGGCGCAATTTCCGCAACCACCCTCGCAAAATAACATCATATTATTTGTATTGTGAGGACACGACAGACAGAGGGTCTTGTCAAATGCGTATCGCTCCAAGTCGGTGGTATATTGCCGTTCGATGTTCCGTGCAACATCAGAGGCTTTCATTCCTCGCCAACTATTGTACTGCACCCCCTCTTTAAGATGCTTGTTGTACACCTCTTTCTGAATATCTTCCCCATAACGGCAAATTTCGCTCGCTACGCTGATTGTGATTTCGTCCTGTTCCAAAAGCTGTGCGATTTCGGGCATTAAGGAAACGAATTTAAGGCGTGTGCGGATATAGCTTTCGTTTTTACCGAACTGCACCGCCAAAGACTGCACATCGTGGCGACCACTATCAATGAGCTTTTGGTAGGCATTTGCTTCCTCTATCGGGGTAACATCCTTGCGCTGGAGGTTTTCAGTTACCGCCATTTCTTCGGCAACTTCGTCTGAAATTTCCATAACGACAGCCGGAATGTCTTCCAATCCTGCCATGAGGGAGGCACGATATCGGCGTTCTCCAAAAACAATCTCAAAGCGGTTGTCTTCTATTGGGCGTACTCCAATAGGCTGTAACACACCCTGCTGACGAATACTCTCGGAAAGTTCTGCAAGGCTCGCTTCGTCAAAATTCTTACGTGGGTTGTAATTGCTCGGCTGCACGTTTGCCAATGCTACCATTGTGATGTTTTTCTCTACTGATTGAATTGCTGTTGCTTCCATAATCATAAAAATTTAATTGGTTTTAATATTTAATTTTTTATTTTCCCTTTGTTCGGTTCTCTTTTCTGCCTGAACCGCTTGGGATTTACAGATGCTTTACAAGGACTGACGAATAAGCGATTTCCGACGCTTTTTCCGGAAAATTACTCTTTCGCAGAAAGGAAGAATTTTATAGGAAATGCACTTCAAAGCGACGGAATCAAGCGCGGCAGTCCACCTTTGCGTCTGGAAAACCAACCGGTGATGGCAGGAATGGACCGGATGAGTGGCATTAAAAGAATATAGAAAAGGAAGAATACGCTGAAAGGCGGATGGTAAAACGGATGGAACTATAAAGGGATGATTAACGATACAACGGGACAAGCGGAAGGACGTAAGACCAGACGGTGTAAAACAGGAATGGAACTTACCAGATAAAAATCCTTTGAGCCATTTCGCTAAATAAATCTGTATCAATTGCCTGTTTTACCAGAAATTTGCATTATTTTTGCAGTAACGAAACAGCCGTTTCGGAAACAGCCGTTTCGGAAACAGCAATAAAAAAGGATAAGGATATGAGATTTTTTGACAGGACAGAAGAAATAGCCTCTCTTCGCAAGATTCGCGAAATGGCCAAAAACAATGCTCAGTTTACAGTGGTAACGGGACGTCGCCGTATCGGTAAGACATCACTCGTGTGGAAGGCATACGAGGACGAACCGATTCTCTATTTCTTTGTTGCCCGGAAAGCCGAAGGCGATTTGTGTGAGGACTACCGGCTTGAAATAGAGAACAAGTTGGGAGTCCCAACCATGGGGCGGGCCGAACACTTTACCGATGTGTTCGAGTACCTGATGAAACTTTCGGCAGAACGTCCCATCACACTCTTTATCGACGAGTTCCAGGAGTTTTTCCGTGTGAACAAATCGGTGTTCAGCGATATGCAGCGCATCTGGGATCTATACAGCCCGAAGTCCCGTATTAACCTGATTGTCTGTGGTTCGATTTATTCCATGATGACAAAGATATTCAAGGATAAGAAAGAGCCGTTGTATAACCGGCAGTCGCGCTTTATGACTGTGCGTCCGTTTACCCCAACTGTTCTGAAAGATATTCTTTCGGAATACAACCCCGGCTACACGGCGGAAGATCTGCTGGCATTGTACGCTTTCACGGGCGGTGTGGCGAAGTATGTACAACTACTCGTGGATGCAGGAGCAACAACCAAAACGACTATGCTCGACCAGATTATAAAGGCCGACTCCATATTTTTGGGCGAGGGTAAAGCGATTCTTATCGAAGAGTTCGGCAAGGATTACGGAATCTATTTCTCCATACTATCGGCCATTGCACGAGGAAAAACATCCCGTTCGGAAATTGAAAACGTGGTAGGCAAGGAAATCGGCGGTTATCTTACCAAGCTGGAAAAAGAATACGAAATCATATCGAAGAAGCAACCGCTGTTCGAGAAGAGTTCCGCCAAGAATGTCCGGTATGTCATCGAGGATATTTTTTTCACGTTCTGGTTCCGCTTCATCTACAAGTACAGCTATATGCTGGAGATAGAGAACTATGGAAGTGTGAAGATGATTATAGGTCGGGATTATGAAACTTTCAGCGGTCTGATGCTTGAACGTTACTTTAAGCGTGTACTGATAGAACGGCAAGTCTATACGCGTATCGGAGGCTGGTGGGACCGCAAGGGTGAGAACGAAATAGACATAGTAGCTGAAAACGAACTGGACGATACGGCGACATTTTTCGAAGTCAAACGCAAGGCCGAAAATATCGACATGGAAAAACTGGAAGCGAAAGCAGCCGCTTTCATGCGTGCAACGGGAGAGTTCAAAGGTTATTCCCTGTCATACAAAGGGTTGTCAATGACTGATATGTAGCAATACATATCGGCATAACGTACTAACAGAAGTCACAGATTTAAAAGAACGGTAAGCGAGGAACATACCCTCACTTACCGTTTTTTTCCAAATACTCCTTCATCGCCTCATTTACAATGTCTCTCAATGACATATTCTTCTCAATAGCAAGGAATTTCATACGCGTATGAACACTCTTGTCGATAACGAAATTGCAATGTACCGCAGGCTCTTTTTCAGTTTTAAGTGGTGTGGCTTCCTTCTTTTGCGGAGATTTCTTCGTGGATGACAGCAATCCGTCCAGTCCGCTTTTCATACTGTCTTTCAATAAATCACTCTTGCCCATATTGTCTTATTTTAATTTCAAAACCTCTTGTGCTAAAGCCATATAATCTTTGGCTCCATTGCAGTTCTTATTGTACTCAAAGACGTTCTTTCCCTTTATAGGAGCTTCGGCCAGTGCCACATTGTCCCGTACAAGCGTTTTGAACACTTTGTCACAGAAAGAGTCATTGATAATTTCAGCTACGCTCTTGTTGAGTGTCTTGCGCTTGTCAAACTGGGTAATAACAATGCCACCAATACTCAGGTTCGGGTTCAGGCGTTCCTTGACAATCTCAATTACGCTTGTAATCTTCGCCATTCCGCGCATGGCGAGGAATTGTGCCTGCACCGGAATAATCAGAAAGTCCGCTGTGGTAAGGGCATTGAGTGTCAGCAAGCCCAGTGAAGGTGGACAATCAATCAGGATGTAGTCAAACTTCCGACTGTCAAGCAACTTCGTAATCAGACCTTTCAGTATCAACTCACGTCCCGGCTCGTTTATCAGTTCGGATTCTGCCGCCGACAGGTCGAGACAGGACGGCACAACAGCAAGTCCGTTCTCCAGTTCGATAACCGGTAAGGGATATTCACCTCTCATTGCCCCATACACCGTTTGTTCTTCCTCAATGGAGAGACCACACGATTCTGTAAGATTTGCTTGCCCGTCCATGTCGATAGCCAGTACACGCTTTTTCTTCTGTCGCAAAGCAGCGGCAAGATTGATGGTGGTAGTTGTCTTGCCAACCCCACCCTTATGATTCAAAACAGCTATAATTTTTGTCATAATTTGATGTCTTTATATGCGATACAAAGATAATACTATTCTTAGTAAATACTATAATTAGTATATACTATTTTACTAAAAAGAGTATTTTAGTATTTACTACTATACTAAAATACTAATAGACTAAATGTAGTAAATACTACTTTCAGCAATAGGTAACTCACTAACTTCCTACTTTACTATAATTAGTAAATACTACATTTAGTATTTATTGTTGTTCAATACTCTATATGCACATCATCAGAACGGCAAGTCTTCCTTGTCCTCTTGCGGCATAGCTACCGGTGGTACAGGTACATTGCTTGCGGCATCTGTCGGACTCTCTGCTTCTGAAGTTGTACCCTCACGCTTTCCGGTATTGATGAACTCCAATGCGTCTGCCGTAATGGATAGTTGAATCTGACAGTTTTCATCCTTATCCTTCCACAGTGAAGCCGAAAGTGTCCCTTCAATGAGCAATAACCGTCCTTTGGTAAGATATTCGGATAGTCGAATATGGTTCTCTTTCTTACTCCGTACCCTTACCCAAGTAGTGATGCTGTTTCCATGTGAATAGTCATCTACCGCAATATCAAATGCAATAAATGAACCGTGTGCTCCAGTAATAACCTGGCAATCCTTGCCAATGCGACCAATTGTGTGAACGTATAACATAATAAATTCTTTTTGTGGCAGGTGGTTAATCCTACCGTTACCTTAGTTTATAAATATTCTTTATTTCCCTCTGTTTGGCCTGTTTGCGACCTCCGGGATGATTTTTTCTGCATCCAAAGGCGGCAGGAACAATTTGGCAAGGCTGAAGAGGAAAAATACGCTCACCAGCGGAGAGGAAGATTTTTGCGCTTCACTTGCGGCTGAATGCCGGCATTGACACGACTGGGACTGGCGATTACCTTTGCGGAAAAATTCAATCCACGGCAGGTTGCACGGCAGCAGAAAAGCGATAAATAGAAGTATATAAAAAAGGAATAGAAAACGCTAAAGCAGGGAATAATAAAACAGGAGAACGGACATGCAGGACTAAGCTCCAAAGACTACCTTGAAACTGTGAATAGTGATATAGTTATATCATTCCGCAATTTCAAGTCTGTTCGTGTACCCTTTGAAAAATAACTTGACGCACTTTATGTAACGCGCTACACAAAGCGTGTCAGATTTTTCTTGTAGCAGCCTATCAGTCCTTATACAGAGGGATATAGAAAAAAATTATAAAAGTAACCGACAATAGCTAACGTCAAATACCCCTTGCTCCAATGGCCTGATTAGACTATTAAGTCCATAATCACTTATATGTTCATGGATACACACGACGGCTATACAGATAATGACCGCTATTAATACAAAGTATCCGGATAGGGATTTACGCAGCAATGGAGTTTTGCGAATATTTTATGGTATTCTACTTATTAATATGATATGTACTATAAATAAAATTTTTAGCTTTCCTTTGAAAGTTCTCGTGAATTTCTATGGCTATTTGAAAGTAACATTTTTAAGTCATTTTTATTGATGCCCATGTATTTACATATTTTAAACTCACTTATGCCGTCTGATAACATTTCTTGAGCTGCTTTTCTATTCCTTTCATACGCTTCCAGTTTGTCAAAAATGGCATCTGTTAGAAAATCTATCCATTCGAAAAAGACCTTTTCCCCTTCTTGAGTACTAAAATCTATTGTACAGGTTTTCGCACACCTCCTATGAAGTATCAGATAATAAATTCCTCCAATCAGATTCGCCATAATAGCTTTAATATTGATTTTCGCCGGTTTAAACAGATTGTCATAAAACGCAATCAAATTTAGATTCATAATATCCCGTGTTTCTGCTGTTCTCTTTGTCGTTTCATTGATAACCGACATTTCATAAAGTAACAACTTTTGCATTACAGTGTTATCAGACAAGTTCCTATAAAGGGTCTTGAATGTTTCCGCAAAAAACTTTTTAGGTCCCAATATGTTCAGGCTGGAAACGTCAATAGCATCATTGATCCAGAAATCATACTGCTTGGCAAGCCTGTCGTAAAGATTGTCCATCGAGCCGTATCTTCTATAAAACACATTAGCTTCTATGTTTGCAGCTTTCATCAATGCACTCAAATTGACATTACCAAAACCGTATTCAGCTACAAGCTTTTCAAGTTCGGATATTACCTCCTTGTCTATTTGTTCATTTGTCCTCCTATTTCGAGCTTTCTTTTCTTTCTGTTTCACTATTATATAGTATGTTATAAAAATAAATCTGCAAAAATCAGTAAAAGGAAATATTTTTATTTTAGCTTTCGATAAACTTCTTCTTTTCTGAATTGACGATAATATCCCAAGGTAGACTGTAAGTATTTATACAGCTATTCCATTCTCTTTTCATTTGTTTTGATATAGAGCAATTGGGTCTGTTGCAAATATACATTTTTATGCTTTACAAACAATAGACAGAATATAAAAACTACGTTTACCAATAAATTTGCATTTCAATAATAGACGTATTAATTTACTTATTTATTGCTATATTATAGGAAAATCTCCAATTTGAAAAAAGAGCACTCACTACACGAAGAAAACTTGCTGCACATCTACATTAAATCCCTGATAGTTTCCGGTTGCGATAAGAGAAGTCAATTTAAATGAGACCCTAATGATTTCATATAAAGAAAACTTCATGTTGGATTATTCATGTGAGAATTATAAGAATGAAGAAGCATTATATATCGAAAAATGAAACTCTATTTTTTCTTTGAAAGAGGATGTATTACGTTTTATATTCACTGTGTAATGACATCTAATTATTTTGTTGAGAAGTGTTCTTTTACAAAGAATTTCGAAAAGGATAATACATCATCAAAATCGTAGAACATATTATAAGTTACGGCTACTAAATAATCTGCTTCCACAAAAACAAGACACATAACAGGAGCCTCTGATATAATATCAATAATCGCATAGTCCTGTTTTTTTAATTCTTCTATTTTTGAGGTTATGGGGGCATGGCTCTTTATATTAGATAGAATATTGATTTCTATAGAGTAATATTGTATATTTTTCTTTGATTTATTTGGGACTTTAATGAGATAATGCTTACAACAATATCCGATCTTAGCCAACTCTGTCTGTTCGTTCACATTATTACAAAAAGCGTTTAAAATAGGAGAGATTATGTATTTATGAGACGAGACAAATAAAGCAGTATCTTTGGAATTAGTATCCTCATAGACAATATTATTATTATCCCAACAATAATTGAGATTTTCAAGTACCTTATATGAAAACTTATCAGATATACTATCGCTACAGATTGCAGCAGCATGAAGATATGCACACATACAAAATATAGTACATAGTATATATTTTATGTTACACATAAATCTTATCTCCTTTTTATACTAACTTCTTTATAAAAATTTGCTTTAATATTGGGTGGAGTAGCATATTCAATTTCTATATAAAGTTTTTTATAAAAAACTAATTCAGAAATTGCACTATCCGCATCAACTTGAGTTGACCCCGATAATTCTTTTACTTGATCTTTAAACTCACTAAAACTTCCTATTATTTCAACGCACCCTGCTGCTCCCCATCCAATATGAGTAAGATCTTCAGGACCAGCGTGAATGTAAAAAGTTCCTTTTAGAACTATTGCACCATTATGTTGAGAATATGTATTATGTACTTCATAGGCTTTTTTATATTCTGGCGCAGGCTGCCTATTGAGCTTATGCAAGCCACTATTAACCCATCCAATTGTTTTATAAGAACTAAAATTTGGTGGGTTATAATACGGCATGAAGCGTAATGCTTTCCATGTATATTTTACACTTTGACCTTTATCATCAGTACCTTTGATATAGACATAATATACAGGGACTCCATAGAGCTCTATTTTGCTATTCTTATCCATATCACTGCATGGATAAGATTTTGCATAATAGGTATCCCCAGTTTTTGTACCAGAAATAATAATATCCACATCTCGGAGTTTCATATAAGTAAAGATTTCAATAATAAGACATATAATTTCAGCAACACATGACCCTGATAAATGATTTACAGATGGGCATAGTTATGCCCATCTGTAAATTTAAAATTATTCAATACTATTCTTGATGATATTCGCTTTCCCAAATAGCATCCTCCGGATTATCGCCTTTATGACCGGCAAGCTGTATCACGAAGCTTTTTGCCGGGAAATACGGTGTGATGTGGATGTCAAGAAGCACACGGTCTTTCTGATTCGGGTCTTGTTCAATCTTCATAACCTTGAAGCGTTCGATGAGTTTGTTCGGTCCCATTACACTATCGAGGAATTTCACAACCTGACCACGCAAATCTGCTTCCGTGCGAGTAGTCCAATTTTCAAATGCCCGACGGTTCAGGAAGTCAATCAGTACCTTCGTTATATAGTCGAATACACGAACTACGGAGTAGGTCTGCAAGCCAAGATTATCTCCATTAAATAATGTCTTGGCGGAGAAAGCCATAACCTTGCTGTACTCGTTCACCATCGGCACAAGCCCCATACGTTCAAGCTCTGAAATCTCGCTCTTGCGAAGGTCGAAGCGTACACTTTCTACTTCATTAAGTCCACCAAATTTCTTTCCGGCTACTACCTGAGACATTAAGGTGTTGTATATTTTTCCGGCAAGTGAAGAAGATGGCGGAATATAAAGATTTTCTTCTTCTCCAACGCTTTCCTCTCTTTGACGACCAAGCAACCAGTTACAGGTCATAATAGTATTCGATTTGAACACATCTCCACTCGTATGATTGGCATTGAAGAATATATCTACTACATCGTCCGGAGTTTCAAGGTCTTGGAAGTCTGTAACAAGAAAAACCTTGTTCTCGTATGCCATTTTAGACCACTTATCCAAAATGGCATTTGAGCCTATATACCCAGGAACGACAAGCAAGGAGTAGTTGCGACGCAGGTCAAGACGGTCAAAATTCTGTTTGAGTTCGTTGCTAATGTGGTCAGCGAAAATGGTATTGTCCAAATCCTGAAGCTGCTCCATGGTCGCATTGACAATGGTGACATTCTTCACCTTATCACTTTCCGTGTTCTTGTAAAAGAACGCAATAGTGCGATATGCGCTTTCAAGTTCCCGTGTCCTGGCAAGAGCATTCTTCAAGTTATGATTAAGAAGGTTCTCGGCGTTTTCTGCGGTTTCTTTGGCCTTGTCCCGCATTTGTTCGGCAGTGTCATTCTCACGTAAGAGTTTGAGCCATACGCTTAAGCGATTAACCAAGGCCTTACGTTCATTTTCCCACTGTTCATCCGTGAGGAAGATGTTGCGACGGGCCTTTCGTGCCGGATTAAGATTGGAATACCCATCTATGATATTTTCAAGAAAAGCGAAGCCACCAAATTCTTTGAGTTTGTCTATTGCCGATGCAGATGACTTTTGCGCCTGTTGTGATACGACTTTCTGTGAGGTTGTCGTACTGGCTGTCTGTTGTTGAGTTTCCTGCTTCATCTTAGTAAAAGATTAAAGTTCTACTTTCTTTTGATTTGCCAGAATCTCCTCGATTGATGATTCAATCACGTCCATAATGGCATTTTTGACTTCCGGATTTTCAAGTGCTTTCTGTAAAGCGCGGTTGGAAGTAAGCTGGCGAGTTATTCTGACACCCTGCTCTTTCTCAATGTCAAGTTTACTCAAGAAATCACTCTTCTCTTTAATCTTCTTGGCTCCGAAGTCTCCAAGTCCGGTGAATGTCATGATTTCCTTGATTTCATTACCTTCCGCATCCACGTGGCATAAGTCAACTGTTGGTTCAAAACGTTGGAACACATCTTCAATGGTTTCCAAACCATACACGCTTTCCGGAGCCGCAGGAGCTTCATCTGTCAGTTTTTGAACTATCAAAGTTCGGTTGGAGGGGATTTCCGCGATGGATTCGTTCGCATCGACTTTTACTTCGTTGCCTCCAATTCCATAATTGTAGATTGCCATAGAATTTACTTTTTAATATCATACTTTTTTTATAGCTCTCTTTTGGTTTTGTGACCGTGCACAATATATGAATTATTTCTGAAACCGTCAAATTTTTAGGAGCATTTTATTGGCATCTAACAAGGAAAAGAGTATATTTGCGAAATAGAATAAAATAAAAGAATAGTATGACTTACCTGAAAATGCCATTACAATTGCAATCGGCTGTTGCCAAGAAATTGCAAAGGTGTTCCTATCAGGAATCGATAGCCCAACACATCATGCTACTGATTCTTTCTCACCATGGGGAAGTTATCGGCCGAGAAGACTTTGGTTCCATGATATGGGACCTTGAGTTCAACCAACTTGTGAAAATCAGCGATTGGGAGGAAGGAGTAAAAAACTCCTTAATAAAAACGATAGAGAAATATGAAAAGAGACTACGGAATGTAGATGTGAACGTCACCCTTTTGGAAATAGAAGAAGAAAATATAGATAAAGTATCTCATATCCGAAGAAAGGCACAAATAACGGTGACCGGAATAATGGATAGAACCAACGAGAAATTCAGTTTTAACACCTCATTATATATAAGCCCTTTATCACAATAATCGAACTATGTCAGACAAGAAACAAATCGCAATAAAGGAACGAATATTAAAGCAGGCTATGGAGTTTTGGGGTGTATCCGATATACGCGATATGGACCCCGTGATAGATTTGCTGCTTGAAGTTTTTGCCCATGAGTCCAACAAGCTGCATCAAGAAATAGATCAGTCCGATTCACGGATACTTCACCGCCTGTCCAGAATACTCATAGGAAACAAATGGTCGCTGCCAAAGCCGGCCCATGCGCTTATGACTATTACCCCCAATCATGGGGAATGTTGCGAACTTGATGCCGAAGATCATTTTTATGCAGAGAAAAACATATTTGGCAAAGGGGATATTCAAGTCTTTATAACCCCTTTGTTTTCCTATAAACTGGTTGATGCAAAAGTCAAAGCAATCGCATACAACGATAGTATAAGGCATTCAACCGATAGCTTTAGCACTCCAACACGCTTCCTTGGCCCTAAAAACCGGATAGCGGATTATTGCATCTGGGTCGGGCTGGATGTGTCTAAAGAAGTCCTGCAAAAAATGGACTCTGTAATGTTTTGTATCAAGCCTTCCGATATGGGGTTGCTTCCGTTTATGAATATGGCTTTCTTCTATGACTGCACAGGAAACCGATTGAATGCAAAAACAGGCCTTCATGTTGAAGATCCATATAGTAATGCGCACTACTTTGATGAAATCCGCGATTTTTATAGTGACCTATATTTTAATGTGGGTATAAAAGATGCTTCCAAAGAGAAACATACCTACCGAGAAATGTTTCCCGGTTATGTGGCCGACTGCGAGGTCCCGGATGACTCTGAGAATCTCTTTTGGGTCAAGATAGTCTTTCCTGAAATATTCACGAAAGAAAGTCTTGAAAATCTGGAAGTATATTTGAACACATTTCCGGTTGTAAACAGACAAATCGTTTACAAACAGCATAATTTCCGTTCCACCGGACGAATTATACCCCTGAAATGTCCGGGCCGTACACAATTCTTGAACATACGCTCGTTTCAAGACAACAAAGGCCGGGAATATGTAAACCGACTGAACCAGTATGAGGAAAATCCGACAGGTATATTCAGCCTGTATTTTGGCGACCTTGAACGATTTGATTCGGACAGTGCCCGCTCATTAATTTCAAAAGTGTTACAATTAATGAAAGAAGACGGGAGTGCTTTTGCTTCAATGAATCCGGATGCACTTTCGACGCAGCTCAAAGAGTTGTTCAACAAGATAAATGATATAGAGAAAGGATTGGAGGCCACGCTAAAAGGAGATAACAAAATAAAGGCCTTTGTTTTAAGTGTCCCACAAAAGGATGCGACCAATGCCGAGATAAAATATTGGGTGACTTCCGGATCTCTGGCGAACGGTTTCAATGAACGCACACTGATACAGCAATTCAACATAGAAAAATATGACGCTTCAGGCATCATGTTGCGCACTTGTATGCAAGGAGGAACAACGCATGATAGCGAACAGGAACTTATTAATAGTTTAAGGTATGGTCTGTTGTCCCGGGAACGGATTATATCTAAAGAAGACATCAAAAGCTACTTGTTTCACAAGCTGGGAAAACATGTTGAATCAGTCGAAGTCGGTAATGGCGTAGCTATATCTCCTGACAGCAAAAAAGGATTAATCAGAGTGACAGAGGTCAAGATAAAACTTGGACAATTTGATAAAGATGAAATTCCCAATCTGGAAGAATTGGCCCATTATCTTGAAAAAGATTTGACTGAACGCTCTGTATGTAATTCAAACTATAAAATCAAATTCGTATGAATGATAGCAATTATAGTCCAAGTTTGGTGTCTGCCCTTAAGATAGCAAGAGGAATGGCACTTCAAGACAAGCATAACACGTTCGGCGTGTCACATCTTGTCATGGCCATGTTTGCAGAAAACACGGGTCTAAAAGAAATTTTATCCTCGATGCAGAAGGATGTCGGCTACATAATGGAATGGTTTGACACCCACCGCGAAATGTATAGGTCCAGTGGCACTTCCACAGAAGAAGTGGAGCCTGACGAAGAAGTGTCAAAAGTCTTGGATGAGTCCGAACGGTCTAAAATTAAATTAGGAGCGGATTCCATAGACTCCATCTGTGTGTTTACCGCCATATTGCGTGAAGGTGTCGTATATTCGCATCAGCAGATAGAGATACTGGATGTTTCGGAAGATGACATATTGTCCCACTACAATGCCCTTACCCCGTTGCATTCTTATCAAGGAGAGGAAATGCAGATAACAGCAAGCGTTCCTTATGCCGACAACCTAAAAAAGCAAGAAACCATCAATGCCGGTGGCTTTGTCGTCGGTAGGGAAAAAGAGGTCCGTACTATTTTAGAATGCCTCGAACGCTCAGAGAACAAGGGCATACTGATTGTCGGTGAATCCGGTATCGGGAAGAGTTCCATCATCAACGCCTTTGTCAAAGATATCTGTGAGAATGAAGACGAGATGTTAAAGCAAATATCTATTGTCGGACTCAATACGGCAAAACTGCTCGCATCAACCTCGTCTGAAACGGAGATAGCACAAAAAGTTGTCAATCTGATGCACAAGCTCAACCAATTGGAACAAGCTGTGCTGGTGATTGATGATTTACAGGTCCTTTTGGAGAACAGCGTATCAGGCAAAGCATCCACACTCATCAACATATTAAGTGCACAAATCAGCGAGGGAGCCGCAAATCTTGTTCTCACACTCACGAACGATTCTTACCGGAAGAACATCGAAAAGCATCCGATAGAAGGGCGTCTTGATATCATAAAGATTGAAGAACTGGATACGGCTACACTTGAAAGTGCCATACAATTACATAAAAAAAGGATTGAAAACTATTACGAGCTGAGAATTTCAGATGCGTGTATTAAAGATTCAATCGCACTCTCCAAACGATATTTTAAGGAACGCAGCCTGCCATCTGCCGCCATCGACCTGCTTGACAGAACCGCTGCTGCCGTCCGGCTATGCAATAAGAATGCACGAGCCAGTGTTTCTGATTTGGAAGCGGATTTTGAGGAAATAAAGAGTCTCGACGAAAAAATATCTGAAGGGCCGCTTTACTTACTATACCGTTCTGTATTCAGCAAAATCAGTGTCGTATTGACCACCAAACTGTCAGACAACTATGTATGGGATAAAGAAGATGACATCGCGATAAAAGCAGGACGTTTGTCGGGCATCATCAAAGAATTAAAGGCACTATCCGACCAGTCTATTGAAGAGATACGCTCTTCGGAAATAGAGGCGATTGTAGCGGAGTGCACCAATATACCTATCGGAAAAATACAAGCCCGCGAGAAGGACCGACTTTTGAGCATCGAGAGCAAATTGCAAGAACGGGTCAAAGGACAGAACCGGGCTATTACGACTTTATCAGATGCCATTATAGAATCACGCAGCGGACTGAGTGACCCCAAGAAGCCTATAGGTTCATTCTTCTTCCTTGGCCCTACCGGAACGGGAAAAACAGAACTCACAAAATCACTGGCCGAGTTACTGTTTGATGACGAATCAGCCATGATCAGATTTGACATGTCCGAGTTCAAGGAAGAACATTCGGCTGCATTGCTGTATGGTGCACCTCCGGGATATGTAGGATATGAGGAAGGTGGTTTACTGGTCACTCAAATCAGACAGAAACCTTATTCGGTAGTGTTATTCGATGAGATTGAGAAAGCCCATAGCAGCGTTTATGATGTTTTCCTGCAAATGATGGATGAAGGCAAAATACATGATAAACTGGGCCGGGAAGGAGATTTTTCAAATTCCATAATCATTTTCACATCCAATATCGGAAGCCAGTGGATTGTGGAACAAATACAATCCGGACATACTCCTGATTCCGGAAAGCTCATCGAGGTTATGGCACAGTATTTCCGACCTGAATTTTTGGGACGTCTCACCGAGGTGGTTCCGTTTGCGCCAATAGATGAAAATGTCGCCAAACAGATATTCAACCTCCATTTTGGAAGATTGCAAGAACAACTGATGAAACAGAAAAACATCCAGTTGAATTTGTCGGATGAAGCATTGCAACATCTGGCAAACAAAGGGTATTCTCCCAAATACGGCGCACGTCCGATAGCAGGAGTCATAAGAACTTATATCAAGAAGTCCGTATCTCGTCTGATTGTCTCTGAGCAAATCAAGTCGGGTGACAACATCGTCATAAACTATCGAAACGGTGAACTGATATGGGAACAATGTTAGCGCAAAAGAAACCCTTGGAAAGCATCCAACGAAGTCAGGCAATAAATTTTGTCGCAGAAATCTTTTATGATGAACTTCAATTTATTCTTGACCGGCGGCTGTTGGACCATACTATGGTTAATTGCCATGGTATGAACAGTCGTGTGAAATCCAGAGATGTATTAAGTGTTTCGGTACAGCATATCGCGGCGACAAATGCCGACAAAGAATATATATTGCTGAATCTGGCAAGAAACAGCATCTATCATCAATTGCCGGAATTACTATTTCATCCATTGGTGCTTAGCACACCGGGCATGAGCAACAAGGAGATAGTTGAAGCCATCCGAGCCAATGAAAAACAGGATAAAGAGCTTATACAATTCTTTGCACCCTTTGATACAGAGTTTTTCAAAGAAAAGGTCCGTATCAATAACCGCCATCTGAATTTCTTTTCAGACCCGGACTCCAAGAAGAACTTCATCAAGATGATTGAAGTAATGGAAAATGTCGAACTATCCATTACTTCCCATCAGAAATATAAGCTGTTCCTATTCCTCTGCAATGCAGAACGGTATAAAGAGAACCTGCCTGCTATCGAGCAACTGCTTCTTATCGTTTTGGGATTGAAGGTGAAACTGCGACTGGAAGTCCATGAGATTGATGAAACGGTTTACCTTTCCGTCGGTTCCGGATGTGTCGGACAGACATTAGGCCTTAATGGTCTAATGATAAGCGAAACCGATGATTTGACGGCGACAATCATCCTTGATACTCCGACAGATGACTATGAGGAGGTAAAAACGCATCTATCCAATGTCCGCCGGATACTTGAATTTTTCATCCTTTCAACAAGAAATATCGAAGTTGATTATCTGGTACGTGGAGAAACGGATTTTATACTCGGAGAAAACCGATTAGGATATAATATGAACTTATGAAAAATCTAATAATATGAAGATATTGCTATATTTCTTTGCACGTTATTTATTGGCTCCATTATTTGTAGCCGTGATGATATTTGTCTTGACCGGAATAAAAACGATCAAGAGCAAACTTAGCCTGAAGAAATTAATCATATTCATTCTTCTGGCTTCCATTGCCGTTGCTTTACCCAGCCTGTTCGGTTTCCTAAAAAACGAATACGTCTGGGGAGGCTTGACATTCACGATATTGTCCTATATCCTCCTTGGAGCATTGTTCTGCAAACTGTCAACCTCCGATTTGTTCGGAGCAATCGGTATTGGCAGTTCCCGAACAGCGGTCATTCTCACTCTAACCACAATATGCGCTTTAGGCGGATGGTGCTACTATCTACTGTTTGAACTGATAAGCAAGCTACCTTATTCGCTATGGAACACAACAAATATCCTGTGGTTTGCAATCCCATATCTGATTATGTACAGCAGAACCCTGTTCCTGGACATCCCGCACCCGATATATACCCCATGGGAATTGAGCTATGGTACCTTTGACCGGAAATATTGGGACAACATAGACAACTTCGGCTTCCGAACGGTCAAAGTCAAAATCAAACGGAATATAAAAGACCCGACATACGCTTCGTTGGTTGTCCGCCTGCCCAATGAAATATCTCTTGGGAATTGGTTCAATTGGGTTATCGAAGACCAAAACAGGCGTTTCCCCCAAAACAAGATTGAAACAGAGAAGGAAGATATGCAAATCGGATGGATGTTCTATACCTCAAAATGGTTTAACTTCCCGTTGTTCATAAGAATACTTGACCCCACTCTGACGAGTGAGGGCAATAAGATTAAGAATAATCAAACGATATATATCCGACGTGTACAAGTAGAAACAAAAACATCATAATATATGAAAACACTAACATATTTGCCTGTAAACTGGGTCAATGGTCTGAAGCTGACCAGCCAGCATTTCTTTGCAAACCAATATTGCCAAACGGAAGCTCTCAACCGCGAAGCAGGAAGGAGTCTGACCAGTTATAACTATGGTCTTGGAGAGGTCCTTGAAGGGATAGGTGACAATCTTGAAATAGAGATTTCAGGTGATACCATGTCCACTCTCTGTGTCCGCCTGAAAAGCTGCAACGCTATCACCAAAGGCGGTCTGCCCATCGTTTATTACGACGGTTTATACGGGGATGAGAAACCCTGTGCAACCATTTCAGAATCCGGTCTGCAAGCCGAGGACAGCGAGTATATGGTACTAATATCCGTAGATCCGTATCACTTGATACCTGTCGGTGAACCGGACCCGGAAGAGGTGCCTTTGCATCACCCGTATGTCTTGCCGAGCATAAAACTCCATATCGTTCCCAGAAACCAAGTCAACAAATCTTTCTACAGCCAGAATTTTTTGCTGGTGGCAGAGGTATGCAGACAAGGGAATACCTATAAAATCAATCATCAATATATTCCACCGGTACAACATTCCGCTTGCCACGATGGGATTAAAACATTCATTTCCCAATTGGCACGTACCCTACAGTCGATAAAAGAAGACGTGAAACTCATTTACAGCAGGAATGTTGCTGACAAGCGTAGAGATACGCTTGCCAATAATACATTTGAGCTGTGTAAGGCTTTCTCGGCCTTTTACAACTCAAGAATCTTCTTTATCGAACAAATCGCCTTAGAGCAACCGCCGATATATCTTGTGCAGGCCGTGAATGAGCTTGCAAACGGTCTGAACTCCGCTCTTCAAAGTCTTTCTGAAACGGAAAGAGAACAATTGCTCCAATACTTCTATGAGTGGACCAATGTCACACCCTCTGAATTTATCACGAAGATAGAGAGCCTAACCAAGCTTATGTATGACCATACCAATATAAACCAATCATTGCAGACGGCAGGGGCATTTGTGACACTGCTCAGCAATATGTTCCACAAAATGAGTGAACTGGAATACATCGGAATGGTTCGTGAGAATATTATAGTAGGAGACGAAAGTCACGAAACAATAGAGGCTCAAAAGAAACGATCATGGTCGTTTATAGGTTGAGCGATTAAATCATAGCAAGTATGGAAGCAGAAAACAAAATAGCTCGTTTGAAAGCGAAACTCCGATTTACTTTGGTATTCGCTATCGCACTGATTGTTACCACAACCGGAGGTATCGTAACGATTGTGACTGCACAAAAGGGAATATCCCTTCTTGAAAGCAAGAAGGCCGAATATGACAATGTGTTCAAGAAACAGGCAGAACTTAACTTCCAGATAGAAGAATTGTTCCGGGACTTGAACAATCTGAAGACCAAGCGGCGAAATTCGAGTGAACACAAGCACATGCAAAAATTGATAACCAAAAAACGGTTATTAATGGAAAATGACATTGCGATGCAGGCCGATAAAAGCAAGTACGAAGTGTATAAAGCTATGCTTGAACAGATCCGTGTCATCCAATCATCAATGGATGACCTTGACCGCGAAAGCAAAAAGCGTGAAAGCAACATGGAGCAACTTGAAAAGTGTAGAATCAAATATCAGGAATTAACCAAGAATAAACTGACGAAGCCATGACAAAAGACGAAATGCTATGGGGAAACATCCGTTTCCTCCTGCTGCTGATTTTCTCAGTAGCCGCAATTTATATCATACTTTGCCGGTATATACTCAACGTACCGACAGAGGACAGTTCGGAGTTGATAAACGAAATCAACCATTCCGAACGCATTTTTGAAATCCAGCATACACATATGCAGCAGGCGCAGAACATCTGGAATGAGATTGACTCTCTGGACTTCAACATTCATCAGGTACAAAAGATGGACGAGGTGAAGGATGGGATTTACCAATTGCAGCATATATACAAGGAAAACAATATGAATACGAAATTCCTTTTCGGCGTGTTGTCCTCCAGAATGCTTAAATGCCAATTCGACATAAAAGAGGAATTGAACAGTCTGGTACATAACAATGCACTGATTGAACGGGATTTGGAAGAATGTAAAGCCAATTTATAAAACATTCGCGATGGATAATAAGAAAACTATAACAATCATCATATTGGGACTGGTTGCCATGGCAGGTATCCTTTTGTTTTTGTTCCTGCCTTCGAAGTCGCACCTTGCCAATATTGACTTTTATGTGTATGACACCAATGATAATTTTCATTATGAGGTCAATGAGCGGTTGGAGCTATTAGTCAACGATACGGCAGCGATTAAAGGCAAGCGGCTCATTTGGGAAATGGGAAACGGTGATACACTGATGAGAAATACGGATGTGTCATACACTTACCGTAAGGCCGGCAAATATCTTATTACTTTGAAAATAGACGGAAAACACTCCGTAAACAAGTATATCAAAGTTATCTCAGGGCTGGAGCATGAGGCCATTGATTCCATACCCCGTATAAATGGAGTGTCAGAGGGTTATCAAGGTGAAGAGCTGGTCTTTTCGGCAGAAGGCTATGGTATGGACACATGGCTATGGGAATTTGGAGAAAGCGGTACTGTGGACGCATACGAGCAGCAAGTCGTGTATTCGTATGATATTCCGGGAGAATACACCATCTCATTACAAACCAATACGACGAAATATCCGGTGAAGCACCGTATAACCATTCTCCCACGCTTTGAAAAAGCAGAGGAACTGGTCACGGTGGATTCGTTGGTACTGGTACAGAATGATATAAAAAAACACCTGCAAGCCATAGCTGACGCCAAAGTCTCACAAAAGTCGGTCTATTACGAACATACGAATTATATCCGTAACAAATATTTTTGCATTGATGCAGACCAGGTAGTGGTCGTCATCAATGATGAAAAATACAATGACTTCAACGGCTATTGCCAAGGACTGCATTTTCTTGAAAGCAACAGGAAAAAGCGTGTGAGTATTGATGATGTTAAAATTGACGATTTGAATTGCGTCAAGTCCATCCATGTGACACAAAGTTATATTGAAAAATGAAACAACTGAATCTCATACGAAATCTGTTTTCTGTGGCCGTGATGATTACTCTTGCGTGCAACGTATCTGCCCAAGTGTCCATCCGCGACAGAATACAAATAATGGATAAGGATATATTCAATTATCCGGAATCAACAGAAGCTCCTGTCAAAACAAAGAAAAGCAAGACAAACAGAATTGTCTATTCGGACAGGACCGGAAATCAAAGTTATGAAGACCCGTATTTCCAGCGTAAGCGGTCTTCACATGGAATTGGCACACCCTATTACATAGTAGGTGAAAAGAACGGAACCTACAAGCTCGTTCAGGCTGACCCAGACATTACAGGCAAGCCCAAGTCGATAATAGGTTTCCTGTATAACAGCAAGAGACACTTTAAGGAACCCCGTAAAGTCAATTATGCCGGATGGATACCATCGGAAAATGTACTGATGTACGACCATGCCCGCATCAATCCCCGCAACAACCAGCCGATAAGGTACCGTATAGGCATAAACAGCATTAACAAGCTGTTCGATATCCATCAATTCTTCAATGGAGATACCCTGAAAATATACGGAGAGCCGTTTTTGAAAACAACAACGGATGCGGTAGTTGTCAGCGGAGAGGTTGTTTACCTATACAAGTTGGACAAGAGCGGCAAATCCGCATTGATTTCCAATGTTCCCGCATTATCAGACAGTACCAAACGCTTTTTAGGGTGGGTTCCCGCTGACCTTCTTGCAGAAGTCGGCCAAAATGAGGTGTATCATATTGATTATTCACGATACCGTGATTCTTTGTTGTGTGCTGTCAACCTAATGTATCCCGATACGTTGGCATTACATAATGCGAATATTCAGGGTACGATGTTGTTCAACCTGGATGGAAACCCGGCAGGGCCTATGACGAATGGGAATATCCGGCTGAACTATCCTTTGTCCGTCTGGGACAAGAACTGGAATAAGATTATCAATATCAAAGGCGGAGACATCATGGTTTCCGATGTCCGAAAGATGGAAGCGGAAAACAAAAACGTGAACATACATCTACTGTTCAATGATGCCGACCTGCCTTATCTATCCCCATATATCAATGTGCTACAGAACCTAAAGCTGAAAATGAAGCCCGGGTATGACTACACTTTCTCGGCAACCTGCATATCCTCCAACGGAGAAAACAGACATTTGGCCCCAACCAAGGACTTTTCAGCCTGGCTCGACTATATCAAACAATCCATTTCTTCCAAACGGAAAAACGAGCAAGAGGAACAATCATCGTTTTACGGTTTTGGCGGGGCTATCAAACAAATCTCCCGTTATGATGACGAAAGCCGTTTCAGCAACAATGTATTTGTCATTTTAGGGTCAAAACAAACTTTATCCTTGCACGAGCAACAACTCTCGTGGCTGGCAACCCAACCGGCAAGGCTTCTGTTTGCCCAGATAGACAGAGCATCAGGCACTTCTTATCAGGACTTCCTATTGCAGGCCAAATCCATTCTGGACAGCCATTCTACGAAATACATAGACCATATATCCAATTATATCGCAGACAGCAGACTGGTAAAGACGGAGCTGTTCAAGAACATAGAAGCTACGGATGCCAACTTATACCTGTATGATGCTCCATACAACAGCCTTACGGTAGGAGGAATCTTATTCCCTAAAGGTAGAAACAGGCTGGAAAGCAACGCTTTGGAAACAGCTTTGGATTCCGTATTATGGCAATCTTTCGAGACGGACAGCCTACTGTTGCACTCACTTAAAGATTATGAGCGAAATATAGGTGTCCTAAGAAGCCGTCCCACATCCGAACTGACGCATATATTCCATCATACGGAAAATCCTGACAGTATGAGCCTTGACGATATAGATAGAAACAGCGTGAATGACACCTACTATATAAAGGCCTCCGTAGCGGACAGTATAATGGACGGGTACGAATATGGATATCTACTCGATGACAAGGAAGTGATGGAACTGCTGCAAAGCTACAGGAGACTGCTCCCGGAGTTCTCAGATAACATAGGGAAAAAGGAGCTAAGAGTGCTTCGCAAGCAATTTAACCGGCAAAAGAAAAGCATAAACAGAAGTTTCTATCGAAAAGTATTGCCCAGAAATCCATATTTGGCTCAAATCTTCTATTGTAAGACGGGAGTCATGGCCAATGACAGCCTTTTAAATTCAACAAAGGTGAAGAAACTAAAGAAAAGAAAGGTTGAGCTGACGGACTTTAATAGTGGCTATACAACCCTGATTTCAAAGATGAAGAGACTGGAAGACATGTATCAACGCAACCTCTTCAGACCTGTATTCATCGCCGGCAAGAAATATTATTTTATTCCGAAACAATTAATACTGTAAATAAAATGGAACCAACAAGAGAACAACTACAGGCAGAGATTCTTGAAATCCTATATCAGAAGTGCCTCCAGAAGCCAATATGGGTATCTTGTGCAGAAATATTTTGGAGCATCAGCAACCTCAAGGTATCAGAACGGAGTGTCAAGGACGTTCTTGACTGGCTGGTAAAAAACGACCTTGTAATTTATCAAGCGGATAAATACCAGATTGCCAAGCGCGAATTTATGGATATATCAAGACGTAAGGCTCTTGAGAAAAAAGAGACCGAAGAAAATGCCGAAGTCCGGACTGTAGAGTATGGAACATCCATTCCGCCTCACACGATGAACCATCATCCATGGCTTGAACGAGAGTACCAACAACCTGTCGCGAAATCATCAAACACAATGTTTGCCATCATAGCATTAATAGCCTTTCTGATCAGCGGCACACTTGTTGGCATACTCCTGTTCAACAGCTTCGCAACGGAACGGCGCAATAATGCAGAACTGACATACCTTCCGGATAGCATACAGGTTCCCTCGTTACAGGTAAGCACGCCCGGATATATCCGTGACGCATATACGACCAACCGCAACTTCAAGAACATCCAAACTTCGCTGGAGACACAGCAACGAATTAATTCTGAACTTATGGATATCTGCAAGGCACAACAATCCCAGATTAATATACTGACAACTTGCTCCAAACAACAAGCGGCGGACATCGAACATTTGGAAAAGGAACGGAAGATCTACACATGGATGATTGCTCTTGCACTTCTGGTATTAAGTTCATTGCTCATCTGCCGATACGGGCGTAAGAATTAGGACATACGCAAACATTCAGACTGCATAGTCAATCTGCTAACGGTATCTGCCACTTTCATGCGGTGGATACCGTTTTTCTGCATTCCGGCAGCAGTTTTCTTTCCGACGGTTTCGTCCATTCCTGATGAAACTTCTTCTACAAGTGTTATTGTACAATACCGGGAATCAATTTAATAGCGACACATCATCAACGGGGCGTGTTTCTAATCATATAGGACAGTGGCTTTATACACGAACATTAGTTTAAAACGTGTTAAAATGAAAATAACAGCAAAAAAAACGCGCTAAAAAATTTGGAAAAATGAATATAAGCACTTATATTTGCTCACATCAAAGATGATGTTTTATTTTCTTCTCTTTTTCCCACAATAAAACTGAGTCATCCGGAGGCTGAGAGGAAATTTCAAAAAATCGTTTTTGAGGTTTTCTCTTTTTTGCATCTATACCGGTTAGGGCGCAAGGACGGAGAAACCGAAGTAAAATAATTAAGTTTAACCCATTAAATCCAAGTATTATGGCATTTAGAGCATCATTGGAACTTAACAACAAGGAATTTGACGTCCTTTATTCAAACTATGAGTTTAGTCGTAACACAGACCCTAAAGGTATGCCCTCTTCAAGCGTATTGGGTGGTAGAGTAAAAGCAACCATCGAATCAACAGAAGACACTTCTGTCATCGAAGCGATGTTGAACAGTCCTTTCAAACCTGTAGAAGGAAAGATTATCTACAAAAAAACGGAGGAAGATGCCAAGATGAAGGAGATTCAGTTCAAGAACGCATACATCGTTCACTACTCGGAAACTCTGGACGCGAACAACGATGTGCCTATGACAATCACCATTACGTTCTCCGCTGAAGAAATCATCGTCGGCAGCGCAGCTCTTGACAACCGTTGGCCGAAGAAATAAATCGGCGTACATAGGTAAATCCTAAATCAAAACATTTGTCAGGCCGTCCGACGGACTTCCGCCGGGCGGCTTTGGCAATTTGGATATAAACCGTCAAATATAATGCCGCCATGCTGGAACAAAAAAAAGTCACATTGGAAATAGCCGGCATACCCATGCCGTCGTTTGTGCAGTTGATGCTCAAACAGAGCATCAATGAGCATCACTACTTTGAGATAACGCTGGATATCCAAGCCATAGAAGCCTATGGTGTGGAAATCCCGGAGGCGTCAAAAGACTGGGTTGGGAAAAAAGTAATCATGGACTTCGGCGGCACTATTTTTGTCGGCGTGGCCACCATGGTGGGACTTCATCGTTCCGGTGGAACACACGGAAATATAAAAGTGACGGGATATTCGTCAACATTCCTACTGGAGTCAGACCACACTTGTGCCTCATGGTGCAACAAATCCTTGTCTGACATCGTTAAGGAACTTACAGACAAGGCAGGAGTGCAAGCTCTTGTCAATCCGGAAACGAAATCGAAGCTGGAATACGAATGCCAGTACGAGGAAACCAACTTCAGATTCATACAACGGCTTGCCCGCCAATATCAGGAATGGCTCTACTACGACGGACAGAACCTTGTATTCGGGAAGCCACAGGCCGGCTCGACGACCAAGCTGACATACGGCGAGGAACTATCCGTGCTCGATGTCTGCTCGCAGGCACTTGCCCGACCAATAAAGGGAAGTTCTTACCATTCGGTGAACGACCAGACCTATAATGGCCAATCCCCCGATACCGCAGCCGGACAAAACACATTAGGACAAGCGGCCTTTGACTCGTCATTGGCTTTGTTTACCGCTCCCGCTGTCCAACGGGCGGAACCGCGCATAACCAATAAGGGTGAACTTGACGCCTATTTCCAACGCAGGCAGCAAAGCGACAGCGCCGCATCCAGTTTCATCACCGGGGAAAGCGATTGCCGCATCCTTACGGTGGGCAGTATCATAGATGTTCATACCGCTATCCATACAGGAATAGGTATCCACGTAAAAAATAGCATCGGCACCTATATCATTACGGAAATAACCCACGTAGCCGGTATGGGTGACAGTTACCAGAACTATTTCACCGCACTTCCGTCCTCTATTCCCACCCTTCCATGCCCGGATGTACCTCTGCCTGTCGCTCATACACAGCAGGCCGTGGTTGTCAGCAACGAGGACCCGAAAAAGTTAGGCCGCGTCCAAGTCAAGATGAACTGGCAGACCGGTCCGATGCAAACCTCGTGGATACGGGTACTCACTCCTGACGCAGGTACAAGCGACAAAGTGGCCACAAACAGAGGATTTGTATTCATACCCGAAAAGGGAGACCAAGTCATGGTGGCATTCAGATATGATGACCCGAACCGTCCGTTTGTACTTGGCAGCTTATTCCATGGAAAGTCAGGCACCGGTGGCGGCAGTTCAAACAAAACAAAAAGCCTGACTACCCGCAGCGGTTGTACCATAACGCTTGATGATGAAAAAGGAAGCGTTATGATGAAAGACAAGGAAGGCAACAGCTATACGGCAGACGGAGAAGGAAATATCACAATATCTGCCTCTAAAAGCATCACCTTGTGTGTTGGAGAAAACAAAATAATGATTGATAGCGAAGGCAATATATCATCTAATGCGGAAAAGGACATAACAGAGTCCGCGGGTGCCAATATTGCGCAATCAGCAGAAAATATTGATTGTACAGCAAGCAGCAATTATAATATCTCCAGTACTGATTTTACAGCAACCGGCAGCAGCAGTGCCACGGTCAGCGGTACAACAAAGGCTACGATAGATTCTTCCGGAACCACAGCCGTAGCCGGAACTATTGTCAAATTGAATTAACAGCATATGAGCAACGCCATACAACAAATAGCAGACAAGATGCTCTACCAATGGGAAGATGCAGTCAGGAAACCGGTCAAGTTGATCCGTATCGTCATCAATCCGGGAGACGAAAGTATGCTTGATGCTTTCTATGACTATATGCTTGCCCTTGATAGCGAAGAGGAAGATATGGTGTTCCTCATAGAACTTCCGTTCAGTTCCAGAACCGAATTCTCAAAAGATGTTGTAGGGTATATTGCACAACAAGTAGAATACTGGAATAACTCAAAGAAACCCGAAGATATTGTCTTTGAACGTGTTGATTGGATAGCTGATTATAAGTCGGAAGAAGCGGAAAACGATGCCTCCGTCGCAGTTGCCAACTTCAACAAGCTGACAGAATCCCTTGTAAAAGGGACTGATATGAAATGCAGTTTTGTCTTTAACCTAAAGAACACATACGACTATGACGGATGTCGTGAATGGTTTGAAAAAGCTCTTGCTCTGCCATTCCACAAGCAAATGGTATGGGGGATATCCGACATAAAAGACTATGAACAGTTTGGCAAACTAATGGCCAAACACTCCAATGACGCGGTGTCTATTTATCCACCAATAGATTTAGACGGTGCAATGGAGCAACTCGCGGAACAAGCGGCGAATGAAGATAAGAGCGACCCGGCAGCCTCGAATTTCAGGCTGGCATTAATCAAACTGATGAACAGTGTGAAAAAAGGGAATGCAGCGCAAACAGAGGAATTTGCGAAGAAATGCCTCGATATCGCTCTCGAAAATGTGAAGAAAGACATTAACTGGATCAGTCAATTTGTAACCGTATATACAATTCTATATACAGACCAGATTTCCCGTAAGGACTACAAGACGGCCATGTACTTTGCCGACAAAGCCGTAGAAGCCGCTGAAATCGGGGAAGAAAAATTAGATCCCTCTTTAGCTTGCCGATTGCTCGGAAACACCTTATTGGGGAAAGCCTCCATCTATGTACGAGAGTCGCTTTGGAAAGAAGCGGCAGAGACGTACTATCGCGGTGCTGAAGCATACTCCAGATGCAACGATTACCTAATGCAAAGTGAAGCATTGAGGCTGTGTGGTTGGTGCCGGGAAAATAATTATGAGAAATCGTTAGCTGCGGAATGTTATGTGGAAGGTTTCAGACTTTCCGACAAACTTTCCATAGACCTGATAAAGAACTCCTCTTATCCTCTCCTGTTATTAAGCCTGTTAAACAGTTCGGCACGCTCCAAGCTGGTCAGTGACGATGAAATAAATGAAGTTCTGACCAAAGTGTTAGGAGATAACTGGGAGAATTATTTGTATGAGTATAAAAGAAATTTAGGAAAATACAATGGAATGGCTGACCAACATATTGCGAAATCTTGAAAGGCTGTTCACTAATGCAACCGAATATGCCTATGCGAACCCTAAAGTGGGGTACTTAGTAGTAATCTTTCTGCTATTGGTTTGGCTTGTCGGACTGATATTCGACTGGAAATGGACATACGCCAGACCCGGAAGTTGGGGAGGAAATTTCTTTCTTGACTTATTGGGTCCAACCGGATTCCGATTTTGGCTCGGTGTAATTATTGTGATTGCCATTGTTGCATCTGCCTATTTGTATTTTCGAGTTAAATAACGATAAAAACTGACAGTTATGGCGGACACAGGCTATTTCGACAGCGTAAGCGCAAACCTAAAGACCGGCGTAGGTGCGCAGGTCAAGGGCATCTCGGAAGGCGTCAAGGCGAACTCCGATGCCGGGGTGTCACCGTCCGTCAATGCCCTCGACACGGGTGTCAAGGCGGCAGCCGCCATCGGCGGCCTTGCCGACGGTCTGAGCGAAGCCGCGATGCTCCCCGTACTGGGTGCCATGGGCATGAAGGGCATGGCCTGCCTGCCTATCTCCAAGCAGCTCGACCCGGTCATCGGCGTGGACATCCACCTCGTGACGATACCCCCGTCCCCCGTCGTGCCCATGCCTCACCCTTATGTCGGGGTCCTCCTCCGTCCGCAGGACTTCATCGCGGCGGCGGTCTCCTCGTTCATCCCCCCGCCACCGACAGCGGAACAGACGGGCGACGCCGACAGCGCGAAGCTCGCCGAGGTGGGCCACACCGTGCTGACGATGGCCGTCGGGATGCTGGGCGCCACCGTCAAGATAGGCGGCTTCATCCCCCGCGCGGTCGCATCCACACCTACGCGGAGCATCCCGCACATCCCCATGGGCGCAGGCTGGGCGGCCCCTTCAGCGGCGATACCCAAGAACAACGGCCACGCCTTCATGGGCAGCCTGACGGTACTTGCCGACGGGATGCCCTTCTCGGGCGGCGGCGCGCACCTGCACCTTGACTGCAACGACGTGGGCATACCGAGCGTGCACAAGGTTCCGGGCATGTTCCTGCCCACGGGTGTCATCAACCCGATACCTCCCGCCAGGCAGATACTCACCAGCCCGGTTCCCGTCCCCCTCAACCCCATGGCGGCACTCGCCCGCAAATGCACGGGGGCGTTCGGGCGTTTCTACAAGAAAAAGACCAGGAAGCTGGCGGACAGGCTGCACAGCAAGGTCAACAGGACGATAAAGAGCGAATCCCTGAAGAACATGCTCCACAAGGCCATCTGTACGGTCACGGGGCACCCGGTGGACGTGGCCAGCGGCACGTTCTTCACCGACGAGGAGGACTTCTGGCTCGACGGCCCGGTGCCCCTGTCATGGGAGCGCACGTGGTACAGCCGCAGCGACTACCGGGGGCCTCTGGGCAACGGGTGGCACCACGCCTACGACATGGGCGTCGTCGCGGACACGGAAGAGGGCACGCTGACGCTCCGCATGAGTGACGGCATCCCAGTGGCCTTCCCCCTGCCTACATCGGAGGAACCCTCGTTCATCCTCTCCGAGCGCAAGGAAGCCCGTCTGGAACAGGACGGCGGCTACTGCGTGTGGGACATGGCCGAGGACCTCTACTACCGCTTCACGCGCAAGGAGTACGATTCCGTGCGCCTGCTTGAGAGCGTGACCGACTGCAACGGCCTGGGCATCCGCTTCGACTACACGAAAGAGGGCCTGCTGCGCTCCATCACCGACAGTGCGGGCCGCCGCCTGAGGGTGGAGCACGACACGAGAAGCGGACGCATCCTTGAGATATGCGGCCCGCATCCGGAAGATCCGGAGAAAGAGATTACCCTCGCCTCCTACGAGTACGACGCCGACGGCAACATGACCCTCCAGCGCAACGCGGCGGGCGACGTGATGACATACGAGTATGCCGGAAGGCTCATCGTGAAGGAGACATGGCGCAACGGCCTTGCGTGGTACTTCGAGTACGACGGTACGGGCGTGGGTTCGCGCTGCGTGCACACGTGGGGCGACGGCGGCATATACGACCACAGGCTCACGTTCCGGGAGGGAGTGACCGAGGTGCTCGACAGCCACGGGGAGCTGACGGTGTACCACCACCGCGGCGGCCTTGTGTGGAAGAAGGTCGATGCCAACGGAGGGGAACACCTGTGGCGTTACGACGACAGCCGCCGGCTCCTCGCACAGACAGACCCGCTCGGTAACAGCACCCTGTACAGATATGACCGCTGGGGGAACTGCACCGACAGCTCCGACCCGTGCGGCGGCAGCGTGTCCGCCGTGTACCCCGCCAAGGGGAACCTGCGCAACCGTCCCGTATCCGTTACCACGCCGGACGGCGGCACGTGGGAGTTCGGCTATGACCGCTCCGGCAATCTGGTGAGCCGCACCAACCCCGAAGGTGCCGTCACGAGGATGACCTACCGCAACGGTGCGGTGGCATCGGTGAAAGACCCCTACGGCGTGGCAACGAGGCTCGCCTATGACCGTTTCCATAACCTCACGGAAGCCTCCGACAGCCGGGGGAACACCTCGCTGTACGGCTACGACCTGCTGGGCAGGTGCGTGAGCGTCACCAACCCCAAGGGTGCGGTGCAGAAAAGGGAATACGACCCCGTGGGCCGCGTGGTGCGCGTGCTCGACTTCGACGGCAACGACATACGCCTGTCCTACGACGGGATAGACAACCTCACCGAATACCGTGACAACGTCCAGCACGTGGAGTACGGCTACTCCGGCATGTGGAAGCTGACAAGGCGCCGCGACCACCGGGGCGTGGTGAACTTCCGCTATGACCGGGAGGAACGCCTGCGCCGTGTGACAAACGAGAGGCTCCAGAGCTACGAGTTCACCCTCGACGCTGTGGGCAACGTCACCGCCGAGAAAGGCTTCGACGGGGCCGTCCGTCATTACCTGCGTGACAGGGGCGGACGCGTCGTCAGGGAGACGCTGCCTTCGGGAACGGAAAGGGAATACGGCTATGACGCCTGCTCGCGCGTGACGCGCGTTTCATACCCCACGGCCGGCGACCCCGACCAGACCTACGCCTACGGGCTGTCCGGCAGGCTGGTGCAGGCATCGAGGGGGGAAAGCACGGTGGAGTTCGCATACAATTCCCTGGGGCTTCCGACACGGGAAACGGCCGACGGTAACACCATACTCCGCACCTACGACCATACCGGCAGGATACTCACGCTCGACAGCACGGCGGGGGCCTCGCTGCGCTACACCCGCAACGGCTACGGGGAGCTTGAGGGGTTCACTGCCACCGGCGGCAGCGACGCCGACGGCGCGGGCTCGTGGGAATCGGCACACCGCCACGATACGCTGGGCTTCGAGGTGGAGCGCATCCTTCCGGGAGGCATTGTCCGCTCGTTCGCCTATGATGACATAGGCCGTCTGGTGGATGCCCGCACACGCAAGGACTCGCGCACACGGCACATGCGCCGCTACCGCTGGGGCGTCGCCGACAGGCTGTTGTCCGTGGAGGACAGCAGGCGTGGCGAGACACGCTACTCCTACACCCCGACGGGGCAGCTCGAAAGGGCGGAATATCCCGACGGCAGGGAGCGGTGGAGGAAGAGCGACCAGACGGGAAACCTGTATCCCGACCCGGACATGAAGTTGCGCCGCTACCTCGGTGGCGGACGGCTGGAGCAGGACGGCGAATGGCACTGCGAGTACGACGCGGACGGCAACCTGACGGAACGCTACCTCGGCACGGGAAGGTGGCTTGACGGCAAGAAGGACCGCTGGAGATACCGGTGGAACGCCGACGGCTCTCTGGCAAAGGTGGTGCGGCCCGACAAGAGGGAGGTGGAGTTCACATACGACGCGCTCGGGCGCAGGCTCTCCAAGAGCTTCGGCACGACGGTGACGCGGTGGGTGTGGAACGGCAACGTGCCGCTGCACCAGTGGAAGCAGCGCAGGGAATACTCCGTCATGGAGGACAGGTGGAACACGGACACGGAACGCCGCGACATGACGGTATGGCTCTTCGACGAGGAGTCCTTCGTGCCGGTGGCAATGATAAAGGAAGGCAGGTCCTACTCGATACTGACAGACCAGCTCGGAACACCAACGGAGGCATACGATGCCGAGGGCAACGAGGTGTGGAGCCGGGTGCTCGACATGGACGGGAACGTCATCGAAGAGACGGGCAACAAGGGGATGGTACCATTCCTGTTCCAGGGACAGTACTATGACCGGGAGACAGGGCTGGCGTACAACAGGTTCAGGTATTATTCACCGAAGATGGGTATGTATGTCTCACAAGATCCGATTGGACTTGATGGTGGAATACTGAATCTGTATGGATATGTTGATGACACAAATGTGTGGATTGATATTCTGGGACTTTCGAAACAAAGTTATAGTCAGCAGCAAGGCATTAATAAAGCAAAAGATGACTTGAGGCGTAATGGATTTGATATTATCGGTGAAGAAATTACAATGAAAGTGAATGGTAGCAGAATTAGAGCCGATATTATAGCTAAAGATGGCCATGGCAAAACACATATATTTGAGGTTAAGCATAAGAAAGGCAGACTTACTAAAAATCAAAAAAAATCGGGAGTCTATTCAATGTCTTCACAATCAAATACTACTACACATCTTGGTGGAGGAACTATTAAGGTCTCACAAGGCACAAGTGGCACATATACTATTGATACAGGAAGTGAGTTAGGAAAAGTATTAGGTGGTAGAGGAACCTCTGATACAGCTGTATTCCATGTTTTAATATATAATTAGTATGAATGAAGTAAAAAAAATAGTAAAAGCAGAGCTAAAAAAGCAGAGTGTTAATTTTGCTTTTGGGAATATTATTTCAAAGTACAAAAGAGAATCTATTGTATTCTTAGATAGTAATTCTGAGGTAGGATATATCGGATATACTTTTGTGTCTTCAAAATATGCTGATTATAATTCTTTATTTGGGATATTTTTGTCTTGCCGTTTTGGTCTGGAAATGTCTGGAACAACAGAACTAACAAAAATAATAGAAAAATTAAAGTTGTCCTTTCCTCCAATGGCAAAATTACCACAGTGTTATTTTGGCTTTACCTCACTTTATTTTTCACCTTTAAAATTCTATAACAATGGAACTATAAGTTTTTATGAAAATGATGACATTGTGAACAAATGTATTGAATTAACTCAAAATGTCAATGATATATTCATTCCGTATATATATAACTTTATAAATGTTACTCCAGCATTAACTAATGACATATTAGAATATCCATATAATTATGGATATCCTTTAACTTGTATTTTAATTCAATGTATTTTGAATCATAATTATAGTGATATACCTTATTTAGTAAAGCTTGCACGAGAAAAAAAGATGTATGACTCTACATCCAATAAGATAAATGAGATTATAGAAAAATTAAATAGGTATTTTGGTACAAATATAGACTGCTAATATATGGCGGACACAGGCTATTTCGACAGCGTAAGTGCAAACCTAAAGACCGGCGTAGGTGCGCAGGTCAAGGGTATCTCGGAAGGCGTCAAGGCGAACTCCGATGCCGGTGTGTCACCGTCCGTCAATGCCCTCGACACGGGCGTCAAGGCGGCAGCCGCCATCGGCGGCCTTGCCGACGGTCTGAGCGAAGCCGCGATGCTCCCCGTACTGGGTGCCATGGGCATGAAGGGCATGGCCTGCCTGCCTATCTCCAAGCAGCTCGACCCGGTCATCGGCGTGGACATCCACCTCGTGACGATACCCCCGTCCCCCGTCGTGCCCATGCCTCACCCTTATGTCGGGGTCCTCCTCCGTCCGCAGGACTTCATCGCGGCGGCGGTCTCTTCGTTCATCCCCCCGCCACCGACAGCGGAACAGACGGGCGACGCCGACAGCGCGAAGCTCGCCGAGGTGGGCCACACCGTGCTGACGATGGCCGTCGGGATGCTGGGCGCCACCGTCAAGATAGGCGGCTTCATCCCGCGCGCGGTCGCATCCACACCCACGCGGAGCATCCCGCACATCCCCATGGGCGCAGGCTGGGCGGCCCCTTCAGCGGCGATACCCAAGAACAACGGCCACGCCTTCATGGGCAGCCTGACGGTACTTGCCGACGGGATGCCCTTCTCGGGCGGCGGCGCGCACCTGCACCTTGACTGCAACGACGTGGGCATACCGAGCGTGCACAAGGTTCCGGGCATGTTCCTGCCCACGGGTGTCATCAACCCGATACCTCCCGCCAGACAGATACTCACCAGCCCGGTTCCCGTCCCCCTCAACCCCATGGCGGCACTCGCCCGCAAGTGCACGGGGGCGTTCGGGCGTTTCTACAAGAAAAAGACCAGGAAGCTGGCGGACAGGCTGCACAGCAAGGTCAACGACAATATAAAGAGCAAATCCCTGAAGAACATGCTCCACAAGGCCATCTGTACGGTCACGGGCCACCCGGTGGACGTGGCCAGCGGCACGTTCTTCACCGACGAGGAGGACTTCTGGCTCGACGGCCCGGTGCCCCTGTCATGGGAGCGCACGTGGTACAGCCGCAGCGACTACCGGGGTCCTCTGGGCAACGGGTGGCACCACGCCTACGACATGGGCGTCGTCGCGGACACGGAAGAGGGCACGCTGACGCTCCGCATGAGTGACGGCATCCCGGTGGCCTTCCCACTGCCTACAGCGGAGGAACCCTCGTTCATCCTCTCCGAACGCAAGGAGGCCCGTCTGGAACAGGACGGCGGCTACTGCGTGTGGGACATGGCCGAGGACCTCTACTACCGCTTCACGCGCAAGGAGTACGATTCCGTGCGCCTGCTTGAGAGCGTGACCGACTGCAACGGCCTGGGCGTCCGCTTCGACTACACGAAAGAGGGCCTGCTGCGCTCCATCACCGACAGCGCGGGCCGCCGCCTGAGGGTGGAGCACGACACGAGAAGCGGACGCATCCTTGAAATATGCGGCCCGCATCCGGAAGATCCGGAGAAAGAAATTACCCTCGCCTCCTACGAGTACGACGCCGACGGCAACATGACCCTCCAGCGCAACGCGGCGGGCGACGTGATGACATACGAATATGCCGGAAGGCTCATCGTGAAGGAGACATGGCGCAACGGCCTTGCGTGGTACTTCGAGTACGACGGTACGGGCGTGGGTTCGCGCTGCGTGCACACGTGGGGCGACGGCGGCATATACGACCACAGGCTCACGTTCCGGGAGGGAGTGACCGAGGTGCTCGACAGCCACGGGGAGCTGACGGTGTACCACCACCGCGGCGGCCTTGTGTGGAAGAAGGTCGATGCCAACGGCGGGGAACACCTGTGGCGTTACGACGACAGTCGCCGGCTACTCGCACAGACGGACCCGCTCGGTAACAGTACCCTGTACAAATATGACCGCTGGGGGAACTGCACCGACAGCTCCGACCCGTGCGGCGGCAGCGTGTCCGCCGTGTACCCCGGCAAGGGGAACCTGCGCAACCGTCCCGTATCCGTTACCACGCCGGACGGCGGCACGTGGGAGTTCGGCTATGACCGCTCGGGCAATCTGGTGAGCCGCACCAACCCCGAAGGTGCCGTCACGAGGATGACCTACCGCAACGGTGCGGTGGCATCGGTGAAAGACCCCTACGGCGTGGCAACGAGGCTCGCCTATGACCGTTTCCATAACCTCACGGAAGCCTCTGACAGCCGGGGGAACACCTCGCTGTACGGCTACGACCTGCTGGGCAGGTGCGTGAGCGTCACCAACCCCAAGGGTGCGGTGCAGAAAAGGGAATACGACCCTGTGGGCCGCGTGGTGCGCGTGCTCGACTTCGACGGCAACGACATACGCCTGTCCTACGACGGGATAGACAACCTCACCGAATACCGTGACAACGTCCAGCACGTGGAGTACGGCTACTCCGGCATGTGGAAGCTGACAAGGCGCCGCGACCACCGGGGCGTGGTGAACTTCCGCTATGACCGGGAGGAACGCCTGCGCCGTGTGATAAACGAGAAGCTCCAGAGCTACGAGTTCGCCCTCGACGCTGTGGGAAACGTCACCGCCGAGAAAGGCTTCGACGGGGCCGTCCGTCATTACCTGCGTGACAGGGGCGGACGCGTCGTCAGGGAGACGCTGCCGTCGGGAACGGAAAGGGAATACGGCTATGACGCCTGCTCGCGCGTGACGTGCGTCTCATACCCCACGGCCGGCGACCCCGACCAGACCTACGCCTACGGGCTGTCCGGCAGGCTGGTGCAGGCATCGAGGGGGGAAAGCACGGTGGAGTTCGCGTACAACTCTCTGGGACTTCCGACACGGGAAACGGCCGACGGCAACACCATACTCCGCACCTACGACCATACCGGCAGGATACTCACGCTCGACAGCACGGCGGGGGCCTCGCTGCGCTACACCCGCAACGGCTACGGGGAGCTTGAGGGGTTCACTGCCACCGGTGGCAGCGACGCCGACGGCGCGGGTTCGTGGGAATCGGCACACCGCCACGACACGTTGGGCTTCGAGGTGGAACGCATCCTTCCGGGAGGCATTGTCCGCTCGTTCGCCTATGATGACATAGGCCGTCTGGTGGATGCCCGCACACGCAAGGACTCGCGCACACGGCATATGCGCCGCTACCGCTGGGGCGTCGCCGACAGGCTGTTGTCCGTGGAGGACAGCAGGCGTGGCGAGACCCGCTACTCCTATACCCCGACGGGGCAGCTCGAAAGGGCGGAATACCCCGACGGCAGGGAGCGGTGGAGGAAGAGCGACCAGACGGGAAACCTGTATCCCGACCCGGACATGAAGTTGCGCCGTTACCTTGGTGGCGGACGGCTGGAGCAGGACGGCGAATGGCACTGCGAGTACGACGCGGACGGGAACCTGACGGAACGCTACCTCGGCACGGGAAGGTGGCTTGACGGCAAGAAGGACCGCTGGAGATACCGGTGGAACGCCGACGGCTCTCTGGCAAAGGTGGTGCGGCCCGACAAGAGGGAGGTGGAGTTCACATACGACGCGCTCGGGCGCAGGCTCTCCAAGAGTTTCGGCACGACTGTGACGCGGTGGGTGTGGAACGGCAACGTGCCGCTGCACCAGTGGAAGCAGCGCAGGGAATACTCCGTCGTGGAGGACAGGTGGAATACGGACACGGAACGCCGCGACATGACGGTATGGCTCTTCGACGAGGAGTCCTTCGTGCCGGTGGCAATGATAAAGGAAGGCAGGTCCTACTCGATACTGACAGACCAGCTCGGAACGCCGACGGAGGCATACGATGCCGAGGGCAACGAGGTGTGGAGCCGGGTGCTCGACATGGACGGGAACGTCATCGGGGAGACCGGCAACAAGGGAATGGTACCGTTCCTGTTCCAGGGACAGTATTATGACCGGGAGACAGGGCTGGCGTACAACAGGTTCAGGTATTACTCACCGAAGATGGGAATGTATGTCTCGCAAGATCCGATTGGACTTAATGGTAGTAATCCTACTATTTATGGATATGTGGATGATACTAATACATGGATTGATATATTGGGGCTTGCTCCATGGGGACGTGGTAATAAAGCATTTAATGATTGGTGGGATAAAGCTACAGTAACAGATATAGAAGCTAATATTGATGCAGTAAAAACTCACTTGAGAGGTAGTGGTGGAATGCACGAGATGTTTCCTGTTCATCTTGCGCCAAAGTTAAAAGATCTTGGGTTTACAGCATCAGAACTTAAGAAGATGGTTATTCCAACAAAAAATATGCAGATTAAAATTGGTAGAAATAAGGGACTTCACCATCGTTCTTCTGCCAGTTCTATTTTTCATCAAAAACTTGCTAATGCAATAACTAATGCAAAATCAAAACAGCAAGCTCAAAGTGAGATTGAAAGACTGCACAATAAGCATGTAGTAGGATATTCTAATAAAAAATAAGTTTTATGAATAAAATAATGATTTGGGTTGGTCAATTTAATTCGGAAGCTGATTTCGAAAAATATATGGATCAATCAGCATTCTATAAGTGGTGGAAAAAATATGACGAAGACAACAAAGAACTTTGCTGTCAATTCTGTAAGGAATTAGGAGTAATGAATTATGACGAGGATTTCCTCATTATGAAATATGCTTCCAATGGAATGAATGAATTATTAAATTTAATACCTGCTGAAACTTCTAAAATACATGAAGCCATTGAAAAAGCTGGAATATCACAGTGTAATGCTGTAATATGTTATAATTGTTCTTGTGGCATTTCTCCCCAAAAAGCGAAAAAAGCTGTATCCATGAATTATCTTGGCTCTTATAAGTTTGAACAAAATATTGAAGGTGTCGCAGGTTCATTAGCCGGTCTTGAATACATGATATGGATAGGCAGGACTGAAAAGAGCCGTGAAGAATTTATGGAATATTTCAATCAAGATATATATATGAAAGAGTTGGAAGCCTATAATTCTTGTCAAGCTAAGAAACGCCCAAATCCTGAACACCGATGCCAATTTTGCAAAGATATTGATATTAAGTATTACTATCCTGAATTTCTAAAAGTAACAATTATAGATTATCTGGAAGATCCATTTAAGATGGTAAGAGAAATGATAGATAATAAACTTATCCCTGACTGGTCAATAGAAGTTGATATTAAAGAATATAATATAAAGCCCGCGAATTGTATATTTTGTTATATTCCAAATGGATTCAAAGACAAAAAAAAGAATCAAAGAATTTTTATCAAAAAGAAAAATTACGATTCCTATGAAACTCCTAAAAAATATGTAGATGAATTAAGAAGCTACAATGGAATCAATTATTTAGAAACATATATAGCGGAATAGGGGTAAATCTATTATGGCGGACACAGGCTATTTCGACAGCGTAAGTGCAAACCTAAAGACCGGCGTAGGTGCGCAGGTCAAGGGTATCTCGGAAGGCGTCAAGGCGAACTCCGAGGCCGGTGTGTCACCGTCCGTCAATGCCCTCGACACGGGCGTCAAGGCGGCAGCCGCCATCGGCGGCCTTGCCGACGGCCTGAGTGAGGCCGCCATGCTCCCCGTACTGGGTGCCATGGGCATGAAGGGCATGGCCTGCCTGCCTATCTCCAAGCAGCTCGACCCGGTCATCGGCGTGGACATCCACCTCGTGACGATACCCCCGTCCCCCGTCGTGCCCATGCCTCACCCTTATGTCGGGGTCCTCCTCCGTCCGCAGGACTTCATCGCGGCGGCGGTCTCTTCGTTCATCCCCCCGCCACCGACAGCGGAACAGACGGGCGACGCCGACAGCGCGAAGCTCGCCGAGGTGGGCCACACCGTGCTGACGATGGCCGTCGGGATGCTGGGCGCCACCGTCAAGATAGGCGGCTTCATCCCGCGCGCGGTCGCATCCACACCCACGCGGAGCATCCCGCACATCCCCATGGGCGCAGGCTGGGCGGCCCCTTCAGCGGCGATACCCAAGAACAACGGCCACGCCTTCATGGGCAGCCTGACGGTACTTGCCGACGGGATGCCCTTCTCGGGCGGCGGCGCGCACCTGCACCTTGACTGCAACGACGTGGGCATACCGAGCGTGCACAAGGTTCCGGGCATGTTCCTGCCCACGGGTGTCATCAACCCGATACCTCCCGCCAGACAGATACTCACCAGCCCGGTTCCCGTCCCCCTCAACCCCATGGCGGCACTCGCCCGCAAGTGCACGGGGGCGTTCGGGCGTTTCTACAAGAAAAAGACCAGGAAGCTGGCGGACAGGCTGCACAGCAAGGTCAACGACAATATAAAGAGCAAATCCCTGAAGAACATGCTCCACAAGGCCATCTGTACGGTCACGGGCCACCCGGTGGACGTGGCCAGCGGCACGTTCTTCACCGACGAGGAGGACTTCTGGCTCGACGGCCCGGTGCCCCTGTCATGGGAGCGCACGTGGTACAGCCGCAGCGACTACCGGGGTCCTCTGGGCAACGGGTGGCACCACGCCTACGACATGGGCGTCGTCGCGGACACGGAAGAGGGCACGCTGACGCTCCGCATGAGTGACGGCATCCCGGTGGCCTTCCCCCTGCCTACATCGGAGGAACCCTCGTTCATCCTCTCCGAGCGCAAGGAGGCCCGTCTGGAACAGGACGGCGTCTACTGCGTGTGGGACATGGCCGAGGACCTCTACTACCGCTTCACGCGCAAGGAGTACGATTCCGTGCGCCTGCTTGAGAGCGTGACCGACTGCAACGGCCTGGGCGTCCGCTTCGACTACACGAAAGAGGGCCTGCTGCGCTCCATCACCGACAGCGCGGGCCGCCGCCTGAGGGTGGAGCACGACACGAGAAGCGGACGCATCCTTGAAATATGCGGCCCGCATCCGGAAGATCCGGAGAAAGAAATTACCCTCGCCTCCTACGAGTACGACGCCGACGGCAACATGACCCTCCAGCGCAACGCGGCGGGCGACGTGATGACATACGAATATGCCGGAAGGCTCATCGTGAAGGAGACATGGCGCAACGGCCTTGCGTGGTACTTCGAGTACGACGGTACGGGCGTGGGTTCGCGCTGCGTGCACACGTGGGGCGACGGCGGCATATACGACCACAGGCTCACGTTCCGGGAGGGAGTGACCGAGGTGCTCGACAGCCACGGGGAGCTGACGGTGTACCACCACCGCGGCGGCCTTGTGTGGAAGAAGGTCGATGCCAACGGCGGGGAACACCTGTGGCGTTACGACGACAGTCGCCGGCTACTCGCACAGACGGACCCGCTCGGTAACAGTACCCTGTACAAATATGACCGCTGGGGGAACTGCACCGACAGCTCCGACCCGTGCGGCGGCAGCGTGTCCGCCGTGTATCCTGCCAAGGGGAACCTGCGCAACCGTCCCGTATCCGTTATCACGCCGGACGGCGGCACGTGGGAGTTCGGCTATGACCGCTCCGGCAATCTGGTGAGCCGCACCAACCCCGAAGGTGCCGTCACGAGGATGACCTACCGCAACGGTGCGGTGGCATCGGTGAAAGACCCCTACGGCGTGGTGACGAGGCTCGCCTATGACCGTTTCCATAACCTCACGGAAGCCTCCGACAGCCGGGGGAACACCTCGCTGTACGGCTACGACCTGCTGGGCAGGTGCGTGAGCGTCACCAACCCCAAGGGTGCGGTGCAGAAAAGGGAATACGACCCTGTGGGCCGCGTGGTGCGCGTGCTCGACTTCGACGGCAACGACATACGCCTGTCCTACGACGGGATAGACAACCTCACCGAATACCGTGACAACGTCCAGCACGTGGAGTACGGCTACTCCGGCATGTGGAAGCTGACAAGGCGCCGCGACCACCGGGGCGTGGTGAACTTCCGCTATGACCGGGAGGAACGCCTGCGCCGTGTGACAAACGAGAGGCTCCAGAGCTACGAGTTCACCCTCGACGCTGTGGGAAACGTCACCGCCGAGAAAGGCTTCGACGGGGCCGTCCGTCGTTACCTGCGTGACAGGGGCGGACGCGTCGTCAGGGAGACGCTGCCGTCGGGAACGGAAAGGGAATACGGCTATGACGCCTGCTCGCGCGTGACGCGCGTCTCATACCCCACGGCCGGCGACCCCGACCAGACCTACACCTACGGACTGTCCGGCAGGCTGGTGCAGGCATCGAGGGGGGAAAGCACGGTGGAGTTCGCATACAACTCCCTGGGACTTCCGACACGGGAAACGGCCGACGGCAACACCATACTCCGCACCTACGACCATACCGGCAGGATACTCACGCTCGACAGCACGGCGGGAGCCTCGCTGCGCTACACCCGTAACGGCTACGGGGAGCTTGAGGGCTTCACGGCCACCGGCGGCAGCGACGCCGACGGTACAGGCTCGTGGGAATCGGCACACCGCCACGACACGCTGGGCTTCGAGGTGGAACGCATCCTTCCGGGAGGCGTCGTCCGCTCGTTCGCCTATGACGACATAGGCCGTCTGGTGGATGCCCGCACACGCAAGGACTCGCGCACACGGCATATGCGCCGCTACCGCTGGGGCGTCGCCGACAGGCTGTTGTCCGTGGAGGACAGCAGGCGTGGCGAGACCCGCTACTCCTATACCCCGACGGGGCAGCTCGAAAGGGCGGAATATCCCGACGGCAGGGAGCAGTGGAGGAAGAGCGACCAGACGGGAAACCTGTATCCCGACCCGGACATGAGGCTGCGCCGCTACCTCGGTGGCGGGCGGCTGGAGCAGGACGGCGAATGGCACTGCGAGTACGATGCTGACGGCAACCTGACGGAACGCTACCTCGGCACGGGAAGGTGGCTTGACGGCAAGAAGGACCGCTGGAGATACCGGTGGAACGCCGACGGCTCTCTGGCAAAGGTGATACGGCCCGACAAGAGGGAGGTGGAGTTCACATACGACGCGCTCGGGCGCAGGCTCTCCAAGAGCTTCGGCACGACGGTGACGCGGTGGGTGTGGAACGGCAACGTGCCGCTGCACCAGTGGAAGGAGCGCAGGGAGTACTCCGTCATGGAGGACAGGTGGAACACGGCTCCGGAACGCCGTGACATGACCGTGTGGCTCTTCGACGAGGACTCGTTCGTGCCGTCGGCGATGATAAGGGGCGGCAAGGCATACTCGATACTGACAGACCAGCTGGGAACCCCGACGGAGGCATACGACTCCGACGGCAACGAGGTGTGGAGCCGCGTGCTCGACATGGACGGCAACGTCATTGAGGAAACAGGCAACAGGGGTATGATACCGTTCCTGTTCCAGGGGCAGTACTACGACCCTGAGACCGGGCTGGCCTATAATCGCTTCCGCTACTACGACCCTAAGACAGGTGCATACATATCGCTAGATTCTATCGGGCTCGCAGGGGGAAATCCAACATTATATGGATATGTAGATGATCCGAATACTTGGATTGATGTGTTTGGATTGCACGTTCATCATATATGCACTAATAAAAATGAAGAGTGGTCTGATAAATTTAGAGAATTATTCCGTAAATATGGTTTAGGTAAATTTAAAAATGGCAATGAACGAAAAGATGTTTTAAATGATCCACTTAATAAAGTATATGTGCCAGGACACAAAGGACCACATAGTGAAGAAGGATTTCACAGCGAGATATATGATAGATTAAAACAGGCAGGAGAAATTGGTGGTGAAGAAGGTTTTAGAGAAGAATTAGCAAAAATGAAAATTGAATGTGTAACTCCAGGTACTAAAATGAATGATACTATAACTAAAAAGAAACGAATATGAATTATTATTTTCTATACACAAATTCGTCTAACAAATTATGGAAAAAATTTGTAACTTTTTCTGAGGATATACTATTAGATTCTAACGGTACTTCTTCTTTAAACGACATTGTTGACAATGTAAATAACCATATATTTATAAAAGCATTAATCAAAGGCAAAGGTATTTTGTCTAATTCTGAAACAGATTTTGTAAATACGTATTTTCCTCCTTATGCAAGAATTAATGAGATATGTATGATTAGGGAAGATATATACAATTCCTTCCCTAATATTAATATTAACGGGGGAGAAGTGTATGATGTAGATATAATTGGGGACTTCACGGTTAAATATAAAGCGTTGATTTTTAATAATATTATTGATTGTATTAATTGGGATTGTTCAAAAAATGATAACTATCCTATATATAAGGATTTAGTATTAAATAGCTCTCTAATTCCCCAAGAAATAGATGGCTTCTTTTTAAAGAACTGGAGTCCGTATGGGAGATGCTATTCAATAGTCAACGACATATTAAAAGAGTATTTATTATCCCTTCCCGAATCTCATCATTTTATTTTATTTGAAAAACTAAAAACGATTTAATTAATTTATTTAACAATAACATACCAATAATAGTCAAGAGATCGTAAATACCAAACGAATAAGCCTATTCCTTTTCAAGATGAACATAGCTTCTAAATTTACATGGATACCTCTCTACAAAGAACTATCCGACTGGCTACTTGGAAAACAGAATAGCCAACCGGAACTTATATCTACGCTAAAAGAAATCGGCATTTCCGGTTTTCGTGATGGTTCAGAAGGAGGCAAAGAGATTGTTTTGGAAGAGATCGACCCATTTACATTCTTTTCGTATCTCAACAAGTTTCACTCCGATGAAAGAAGAGTAGAAATCCTACAGGATTTAAGGCGTAAGCTAAATTTTAGTTGTCCAGAACCAACAGATGTATCAGGCATCCCGACAACACATCCCATGAAAGTACATCTATTCCCATGGAAGACAATCAGGGGCAACAATGATATAAATGTATTATGGGAATTGTTCGGACAAGTAAAAGGAGGGAAAGTAGATGAACGACTTTTTCAAACTGCATTGAACATTAAAAGTGTCGGAAAGGGAAAACTCAGCATTGTTCTGTTCTACGCTAATCCGGAAAGATATGTTCCTTTGGACTCCAACACTTCATCGTATCTAAGAAGTAAAAAACTGGGCTACACTTATGATAGTTTTGCATCATATAATGAGTTGTCAGAAAAAATAGTCAAGACTCTTGGGAAACGTCCGTGGGAGATTTCATACGAGGCATATAATTATACACCGGAGAGTGATTCATCAAGTATTGGTAGCATCCGGACTCTATTCGAGAAACTTGAAGATGAATTAGAGGACGATATGGATTACCATATCTTTTATCGAGGACAGTCAGATAAGAGTTTTGGATTGATTCCCTCCATCTATCGAGAGAAATTCTTAATCCAGAATGAAAATAGAATTTTCAGAGATATTATCGCTCAAAGTCCAGCTGATTTCAAAGGGTGTACATCTACCTTTGAGAAGTTGGTCAAGATGCAGCATTACTCCTTGCCGACACGCCTCTTGGATATTACTACAAATCCTTTGGTAGCTCTGTATTTTGCGTGCGAGAATGATGCCGTTGACGGAAAACTGTTCCGATTCGAAGTTCAAATGTCAGATATTAAATATTTTGATAGCGATGCTGTCAGTGTCGTTTCTAATATCGCCAAACGCCCAATAGATTTCAGTATCGAAGATTTGAGAGAACTGGATAGGAAGGAGTTCAACTCCGAAGAGGAAATCCAATATCTTCTGCATGAAATTAAGTACGAGAAACCTCATTTTCAGAATGTGATTGACTCAAAGGATATCGAGAGAGTCTTTTGCGTGAAACCTATGTTTGACAATCCTCGCATAATCCGGCAGTCCGGGGCATTTTTCCTTTATGGTATCAATGGCAATAAAAGCAAGCCTGCACAGCTTAACTTCAGATACAAAATGTACATCATCAATAAAGCGCAGAAGCAGAAGATCAGGAAGCAGCTTGAAGCCCTCGGCATAGATAAATCAACGTTGTTCCCAGAAGTCGAACACGTGGCCGAGCATATAAAGGACAAATACCATCTGTCTAAATAATCTTTTCCCTCATTTTAAAAAACAAGCCGAGCTATTACGCGGATAGCTCGGCTCTCAACTTGAAAAAATTACATCAAGTCTTAATCTTGTGGTACATCTTGAACTTGCAGGCATTTCTCTACTTTGTATAAATAATACTTAGAAGGGAGGATAGCCTGTAAATAGAGTTTCTTCTATTTTGCTGGTTAATAAATTTAATTGATTGTTTGTTATGTTCAAAGGAAAATTCTATATTTGCGAAATATGATATCCTCTTTCTTGTCTTGAAAGCGGTCTGACTGCTTTAACCAAGGCGAAATGTCTTGGTTTTATAATAAATAATAAGATCAGCATGGCAGAATTAAAGGCAACCGTGTGCTTGCAAGGGAAGGATATAGAAGTGATTTCATCACATATTGAATTTAACCGCAAGACAGATAATAAAGGAAGGCCAGTGACAAATGTTATTGGCGGACGTATTACCATAACCGTTGAATCTACCAGAGAAACTACTATTCTTGAAGCAATGGTAAACAGTCCTTTCAAAGCGATAAGCGGCAAGGTGATTTATTACAACACTAAGGATAATTCAATCTTTCGTGTCGTGGAGTTCAAATATGCGTATATCGTATATTACAAAGAGGTTTACAATGTTGACAGGAAACGCCAAATGTATTCCACCATCACATTTTCTGCGGATATTATTATGATAGGAGACGCATGTTTAAGCAATCAATGGTAAGACTGACGATTCCTGCAAGCCTTTATTGGATCTTTCAAAGAAGAAACATGAAATTTAGTTGTTTGGATATTATTGTATTAAGAAATATCACTAACTTTGTTCATTGTGGATGTGGTGATAATGGATTTGCAGCGTCGTTTACTATTTCAATATTTAATGTTCTTATTGCTACATTTTTGTTTTCCAATGGAGTTAAAATAGAATTATGTTAATAACAAAGGTATGAATACTTTGATTCTTGATTTTTTAAACAGCTATGCTGATAATACTAATCCTCAGTATGCCGTGATGCTGAAAGGAAAATGGGGATGTGGCAAAACTCATCTTATAAAAGAATGGAAGAAGAGGTTTGATGGAACCGCAGATACCGACGAGGAAATTACGCTAAAGCCCATTTATATTTCGACCTATGGAATGGATAGCGTGAATGACATCAAGACAGCTATAGATAGGGAATTAAATCCTTTCTTCTATTCGAAAACGGGGCGTTTCATAAAGGGAGTTTTGAAATTAGCCGGTAAGGTAGTCTTCAAGACAAGTATGGATTTTAATGAAGACTCTAAAGAGGATGGTTCCTTTTCCGCAACACTGGATTCGTTGTCGTTACTACAAGTGAAAGACGACAGTATAAAAGGTGTAAAGTTTCTGATATTCGATGACATCGAAAGGTGCCTGATAGAGATGAAGGAATTGTTAGGCTTTATCAACTATTTTGTAGAGCATTGTAATTGTCATGTTGTCGTAATTGGAGATGAGAACCACCTTGAAAAACTTCCCAAGGCTGTATTGGATGAGTTTAAGGAAAAGACCATAGGCAAGGAATTTGAAATACAACCTGACATAGAAGAAGCCATCGAATACTTCCTTGGCGAAGTACCGGTATCCGATTATTTGAAAGAAATGCGTGATTTCATTATTGCCTGTTTTAAGTGTACAAAATCCGACAACTTACGGGTTTTGAGACAATGTTTATATGATTTTAAAAGCCACTTAAACAAACTTCCTCCCGATCTGGTTGAAAAGGATAATATCTTTCTTAAAAATATTCTTGGGTCATTTATTGCAGTGTATGCAGAGTATAATAATAGTGAGAATAAAGAGGTAATTTGTAATTGGAGTAGAGATTGTCGGATTTCTCTACTCCAAGATAATAATGAGGATAAGCAAAGGATACAGCATCTAAGGGAAAAATATCACTCTTTAAACAAAGAGCTAATTTATGATGTCTTAAATCCGGAGTATGTTACGGCTATTATACACTATATTATTACAGGTGCTCCACTTGTAGAATTTATTGTTACGGAGATAAGGGATAAGCAAAAAGAATTGAAACCTTGGGAAATGTTATCCGGCTTTTTCGATATGGAGCAGCAAAAACTTGAAAGTATTTGTCAGGACACTATAAAATCCATATTGGATAGAGAGATAAAAGACGCTTATCAACTTGGTTATAGTATTGCGTATCTATCATATTTTCATGCTATTGGCATTTTCTATTTTATACAGGCTTATGTCTCTTTAATAAAAGTAAGAATAGCAGAAATAATTAATAGTCAAACCAGTTTAGAGGAACTTTATCAGCTAAGAGGGCTTTTTATTAGTGGATGTAATTATGTAACCACAGATTCCAAGACCTCCATAACGGATGATATTGTGGACTATTTCTTGCAGAAGATGAAATCAAAGATAAATGAGTTGCCGGATCAAATGCAAAAAGCACTGCGTAATTTGACTGAAGGAACAGTAGAACAACTTATAATCATAGACAGATTGCCTTATCCAGATAAAAGTTGTACATACGAACTTCGTGCTATATTTGCATATGAAGATGCCAATGCTCTTTTTGATGCTATCTGCAAACTAAGCAATAAAAGCAGAAATACTTTTACGCAATTTCTTGCTTATCATTATAATTTTGACTATGATTTACAAGATGTGGGAGACAGATATAAGGCAGATGTTCCTTGTTTACTCAAGTTGAAAGATTTGGTCGGTAATGAAATCAGTATATCAAAAGGAGTGGATAAACTTGCCTTCATAAGATTAAAAGATGCCTTGATTGAAGCTATTAGGAGGTGTGAAGGCAAAAGTGATACATTGCCACCAATGTAGAAGCTAAAAATGGCGTATCGCAAAAAACGGATATGCGATGAAAGAATATTATCTCTATTTGACTAAAAACAGAAGATATTAATAGCTATAAATGAGAATGGGTGGTGGCGGGGAATCGGGAGGTTATAAAGGGAGAAAGGATGCCATAAAAGAGTAGAGCCGTCGGCAGACCGGAGCGCAAAAAAATCCCTCTGCCCAGTCATCGCGACCATGCAGAGGGAACGGTTGAATTATGATTATGTCAAGCAGCTTCGGCAATAGCTTCGTGTTTGGCAGCCTGCGGTTGTTCGGCCTCTTTCAGGCTTTCATCAATCCTGTGCTGGAGTTCCTTACATTCCTGTTTGAGCCTTGACAGTTCATCGGCTTTGCTCCACTGACGGCAAATGATGTCCTGCAATGTGGGAATTTCGCTTTCTATCCGCTCTACCGCCTTTTGTTGCTTCTCGATAAGAGAGGGCAATTTGCTTAATGCTCCATGCGGATATTGTGCCGACTCAACAAAACCAAGCGGCAGCGCACCGCTCAGACCGCATCGGTATTTCAATCCACTTATACCCTCTACAAAGAATGTATTGCGGTCAAACGTACCGTCCATATTATACTCGCTATGCACCAACAAGTTTAGCCCTGCATACGTGCCAACTGTACCATACGCTCCGTTGCGGTAGGTCTTGGCGATACGGTGCAACTCCCGGCCAACTTCCTCGGTACTGGCTTGCGGCAAGTTCAAAAGCAGGGTTGCCTTTGCCCCATTATACGAGTTGATGTATTCCAAATCCCTCTTGAAATCGGCCTCAGTACGCTTTGCCTTTTCGATTTCTCCCTGACCGGCAGCTATTTTACGCTCGGCACGGATGCGTTCTTTCTTGAAAATAGCCTGTTCCTTTTCAAGCTGCATAATCTTGTTGTCGAGCTTCGTCTTGTTCAGCAAGTCGTTATTGCCTGACAGAATAGCCACGAACTCGGCGAAGTTCATACCGCTGTCCTCATCCATGCCTCCCTCGTCAATACGACGCACGGCGATTGTGCCGTTGTTAATTTGATTGATAAACATCTGCTTGTTTCTCAACAGATTGAACTTGTAGGCGTCAAGGGTCTTTTCCGTGCCGTAAATTACAATATCTACCACATTGCCACCCCACAGCTTTACAGTGTTGCCTTTGCGTACCGCCCTGCCGTTTCGTTGCTCCATGTCAGCAGGTCGATCGGGTAGGTCAAGGGCATTACTGCCCTCTTCCCCCCTCAGAACCGTACGTGAGGGTTTCCCCTCATACGGCTCAAGCTTTTCAAAGTCTCTGTTCGTGTGCAGAGACCGGCTCATCCTACTTCTTGTTTCCATTGTTTTTTACGGGATAATTTGAAACATTCATCATGAACCAACATATTGCATTTCCGTCCGTCTTGTACAGTCGGCATTACATTCCATGCCTTATGCGTGTCAATCGGTTCACCACATATCGGACATTTCCGACCTTGCTTTTCCCATAGGTAAAGCAGGGATTTACGTCCTTTCAGCGTCACAAGCATCTTTGACTTCATTCTTTTATTGAAGTACAGGCGGCAGTCTGCGTCAAACGGATTCATGTCCCCCTTTATCTGCGTATATTGCAGAAAAGGAAACGAAGATGCCAGTTTCAACAAGGTAAGTTGGTCTTCTTTGCCGTTTGATTTCTTGAACTTAGCCGCAAAAGTCCAGCTGTTCCCTCGGATATTGTGCCAATAGCGGTCTTTTATCCACCGTTTCCCTTTCTTGGAATGACGGCGTTTAGCCCATTGCCACAAGGCGAGAAATATCTGATGGTCGATTCTGTGAAAAGAATCACGTGTCGCCCCATGCTGATAATATGCTCCCCATCCTCGAATTTTAGCATTCAACATCCTGATTAATGATTCCTGCTTGCAACCCTTATGACCTTTTGTCACCTTACGGATATTCTCCATAAAACGTTTTTCGGCTTTCTTGGTCGGCTTGGTCAATATTTCATTGCCGAATTTGCGGATGTTGAAACCGAGAAAATCGAAGCCGTCATGGATATTGGTTATCACCGTCTTTTCTTCTGATAAGGTCAGACCTCTTTCAGACATAAAGTCGGCTACCAATGGCTTGATTTCCTTTTCAAGTGTTTCACGGTTCTCGCAGGTAATTATAAAGTCATCAGCGTAACGGACAAGATTCACCATTGGCGAATATAACTTACCTTTGATTCTAACTCGTTTATATTTCTCTGCAAGGACTTTCTGCAATCCGTCCAATGTCATATTGGCAAGCGTGGGAGAGATAATGCCACCTTGTGGCGTTCCCTCCTCTGTCGGGAACATCTGTTTGTTGAAGATATAGCCGCATTTCAACCATTTTCGGAGTATTGCCTTGTCCATAGGGATGTTGGCAAGCAGCCATTCATGGCTGATATGGTCGAAGCACCCCTTTATGTCACCCTCCAGAATCCATTCGGGAGAATAGCCTTTTCGGAGAATGTTATGGCATTGCATTACCGCGTCCATACAGCGGCGTTCCTTGCGGAAACCGTATGAACGTGAGTCGGCTGTTGTTTCCGACACTGGTTCTAATGCCATAAGGTAGAGTGCTTGCATGGCTCTGTCTTTCATTGTCGGTATTCCCAACGGTCGCAGTTTGCCATTACTCTTTTTGATGTGGACTCTTCTCAATGGCTTCGGCTGGTAGCCTCTGCGTTTGAGTTCGCTTATCGCTTGTGTTTTTGCTTCGGGTTTCTCCCATGTTTCCATGTCCACTCCGGGGGTGTTGCCACCTCCGTTAGAAGTAACTCTCTTTACGGCTAAGGCTTTTGCGTAAAAAGAGTGGGTCAGCGTCCACTGCAAGGCTTTCACCTTGTTGTATCTGCCTTCCTTCTGAGCCTTTACAATTCGTGCTTGTAGCTTTCTGACAGCCAACTCCGCTTTAGTCCAGTCTATTCTGTCCCAAAGTGTTTGTTGATTGTCAGCAGGCGCACACGATGTCTTGTTTTCGTTCATTTGCTTTCCTCCTTTTGAAAGTTCTAAAAGTTAATTGTAAAGAATCACCATTTGACAACATTCGGTTTGATTGCCTACCTAATGTCGTCACAGAAGTCTGCCCACTTTCGTGTCGGATGATGTCGCCCACATCAGCCCGTGATGTCGGTTCAATCCGTATCCGCTCCATTACAGAACGGCGTTCGCTTTTTCTGTTATCTTATACCTGCACACCATTCGGCTTTCATTGCTGTCAGCTTACCTGTCATTTTTACATGACAGGAGATAATACAGGCTTACCATGTTCCACATAGATAACTAACGGATAGGTTAGGTTCTGTCTCATCCTCCGGCGGTGCTTATATCCGTGTAATCCTACCATGGAGAGGATTAACCGACCGCTTCCCTTTTGGGTAGAGTGTGCCAGTATCTTACACTCTTTCGTGACATTACGAAGTTTACTAACAGTTCGCTTGCGCTAACCATACTATCCAGCCTCGCCACTCTACGGTATGATACTAACCGTACTTGACTTCCCCTCACGGTTCTGTCTTGTCTTGCGAAAGTGTACTTCGTCCCGACCGCTTAATACAACATTAAGGTGCATCGGTCGGTAGGCTACCGCTGACGGAACAGCGGGTTAAAGCTGATACCCGTAAGTATCATTCCAACAATTATCTATGCGACTTCATGTCGCACCCAAGGTATTTCAAGGTGATGCACTGCCACAGCCCTTTGCTGGGCGTTCACACCTGTGCCTAACATGGTCGTACTTCCAAAAAGAACTCGCACCTTGCCGTTGTTCATTTCTTCAAACAGCTTTTTTCTTGCCCTCTCGGTAGTGGCGCATTGGATAAACTGTATTTCATCAGCAGGAATACCGAGTTGTACCAACTTTTCTTTGATGTCGGCATATATGTTCCATTCGTTCGGTTTGTATGTACCAAGATCGCTGAACACGAACTGTGTACCCCGATTGTCATTCGAGCGTATATAGTAGTCATAGATTGTCCTCGCACAGATAGAAGCCTTGTTATCGGCATCATCCTTGAACTTGCAACCCAACAAGCGCATATCAAGAGCCATTTTTCGGGCTACATTGGTCGCAACCAGCATTTTTGCCTTATCGAGATTGTCGGGTTGCGGAACGTCAAGTCCCAAGTCCTTCCACTGGCCGCTACCGGCAAAAGAAATCAAGCGTCCTATCATTTCCTCCTGCTCGATTGTCGGGGGATAAGAGAGGAAACGCACGTTCTTCTCAGGCACGTCAAGATTTATCATGTCGGCTGTACAGTAATCCGTAATCTCACGCAGGAACATTGCCAGCTCCGGTACTTTGATGTAAGTACGGAAACGCTCTTTGCGCTTCACCGAGCCTGTCACATTCAACTCATAATCTGCCGTTTTCTTTGTGAATATGGCTGCCCACGCATCGAAACAGCTAATCCGTTGCCGTTGAAGCTCCTGCGGACGCAAATACTTGAACATCACATATAGTTCGGTAAGGGCGTTCACGACCACCGTACCCGACAGAAACGTAGCCCCAAGGTCACGACCTGTACGAAGTTGGATGTCACGAATGGCGAACAAGAGGTTCATTGCCCTTTGAGAGCCTTTGGTGTTGCCGATACCTGCCACACGGTTATGGCGTGTCTGAAACATTAAGTTCTTGAAAATATGGCACTCATCTACAAAAATATGGTCTATTCCCATTGTGTGGAAGTCCACAGCATCGTCTTTCCGATTATTGATTTTCATACGCAGTTCTTGTAATTTAGCCCCAAGGTTCTGTTTGCGCTTTTCTAATCCCTCCTGCATCTTTCCGCTACGGTAACGCATGGTGGACTGCTCCAAAAATTCAAGGTTACGTTCCACATCGGCAAGCTCTTCCGTGAATATATCTATCATGGTCTCTTCTGACTGCGGTATCTTGGCGAACTGGTCGTGGGTCAGTATGATGCAGTCCCAGTTGTTGTTCTTGATTTTTGAAAAGACCTCTTGCCTGTTGGCAAGGGTAAAATCTTCCTTGCCCGGATAGAGAACTTTGGCCGTAGGGTATGCCTTGCGGAACGTATCAGCAATTTCGTGCACATTCGCTTTCAGTCCGATAATAAGCGGCTTGTGTACCAGTCCGAGACGTTTCATTTCGTAAGCGGTAACACACATTATCATCGTCTTGCCTGTGCCTACCTCATGCCAACAGATACCGCCTCCGTTCTGCTTAATCATCCAGATAGCATCTTTCTGTGAGGGATAGAGGCTATCGTATGGAAATTGCCCGAAAGAGAGCTGCGGAAAGGTTTGTGCCGAACCGTCATAGTGCGGCCTAACATAGCAGTTGAAACGCTCGTTATATACCCTTACCAGCTCGTCCCGAACCTCTATCGGCTGCCTGTCAAGCCAGCAGTTGAAACGGTCTCTAATCTCCTGTATCTTGGTGGCTGCCTCTTGTATGGCTTCCTCGTCCGGCACACGCACCTTATCACCATTGCGGTATATCTTTTTCGTAATTTCGGGTACAGTATCATGCAGGGCATGAACAAACAAATCCTCACCGTTATAGTTGCGGACGAAATAGGTGTTGTAAGCCACCGGAGAGTAACTTTGCAGACGTACCATGTAGGTGTCGTTCACATCGAAATACATTACACTTGTCTCTACCTTGAAAAGTTCAGTTGCAAAATCGGCGTATAACTTTGTGTCAATCCAACGCTCGCCCATGTTAATATCGAGTTCCTCGTAGGGTATCGCTTCGGGTGTCGCATCCGCCAAAGCCCTTACAGCAGTTTCCGTCCAATCTTTTTCCCTGTCCGTGAGTTCGGACAAGTAAGAACCTATCTCCTTGCATTTGGCTATGACATTGCCTGAAAGGAACTTGCCTTTATGCTCCCACTCCCCGATAGCGGGATTGTAAAATATTTCACCTTTGAGGTCGCCGATGATTTCTTCCTCGGCACTGTCCGTGGACTGCATCAGGTAGTCCATATCAACCTTGCCGTAGAAATTCAAGCTGCTTGCCAACGCTTCAATCGGTGTCAGCCGTTTGTTCGGGTCTATCTTCTTGAACGCCACAGGTTCACGCATGATGTCGGACTTGACTAAATCTTTTCCAAGCTGCATTTCTATTGTAAAGACTTCCACACCGAGGCTGTCAAGCATGATAAACTCCTTGTTGTCGTTCTCGTGGAAACAGCCCCATTTGGCAACAAAGGCATCGTATCGGGCGTTCAGCTCTCTACGCAATCCGTTATCCTCTTTTTGTTCTTCCCTTTCTTTGATTGACAGTTCAAAGTATGCTTTGCGTATAGGAAAATAATCTTTCGCCCTATCTGTATTGACCTTACCCTCGTCCACCGGCACAAAATCAATGGCTACCTCTTGATAAAGACTTGATTTTCGATATTGGATAGTACCCACCTGGCCCTCAAACAGTACCATTGCGCCGTCTTTCATCCATGCTTCCACCCCATCCGTGTAGGCTCGTTTACCTTTTTCTACTTGTTTCATCGCTACATTCCCGAAAAGGGACATTTGCATATGTTCGCTGCCCTGTCCGTTCCCTGTGAAAAGACTTTTGCGGAAATATCGACCAAAGTCGAGTTTCAGCAGTGCGGCGAGATATTGCGACATGGCATTTTCATTTCCCTGCCATTGGTATTTGCGCACATATTTTCCGTATTGGTTCTGTACAATGCGGCTACCTGTTGCAAGGGTAGTTTTCGGCATGGTAAACAATTTGTTGGCGTATTCGGTCATTGTGCCTATGGCGTCCGCCTTTTCCCTGCCTACTTGTAAAAACAGTTGTTCCCGTTGTGAGAGTACCGTCTTGTGCGTGTGCTTTTGGAATATCAGCAGGTCACTGCCTACCTCTATACCGCTTGTCTGCATGAAAAGCATATCGGGCAGACGGATTGCACTTATCAGGTCTGCATGATTTACAAGATATTCACGCACGAACTTGTTACCGGGCGTGTCGGCTATGCCCCTCGATGTGATGAAAGCCAATAATCCACCCTCATTCAACAACTCCATCGCTTTGACAAAAAAGTAGTTGTGTATGGTCTTGGTGGCCTGTTCGTACATACCGCCTTTCTTCCACAGCTCCGCATCGAATACCCGGAAATTGCCAAACGGGATGTTGGAGGCTATGACATCGAAAGTTGTATGCTCAAAACCTTGTTCTCCAATGGTTTCAAATGCAGCCGTCCGTGTTAGCGTGTTCTCATGGAGCAGGGAAAGTATCATCCCCGAAATGAGATCTTTCTCAATGGCATAGTCATACGTGCCGGACATGGCTATGGGCAGAAAACCGCCTATACCTGCACTCGGTTCGAGAAATGAACGCATTTTGAGGCCGTTTTCGCTGAACGTGGCGTGTATCTGCCGCACCACTGCATCAACAAGGAATTTAGGAGTGTAAAATGCTGTCAGTACAGATGCTTTGATACCCTCTATGACATTGTGTCGCATGGGTTCTGTGAAATGAGGGTAAGCATTGATTAACTCCTGCAATCTTTGTATCGGTTCTTGCATATCACCACCTATGGGCTTGTCCGTACCTATATTCAACACTTCTTTGATACCCCCGAAACCAGAATATCGGGATAAAATTTCTTTTTCTTCCGCAGTGGCCTGCCTGCCTTGAACTTGGATTTTCATTGCCGTTTCTATGGCTTCCACGTTCGCTACCAATGATTTCAATTTGTTGTAACTCATAATTTAACCTTTCTTTTTTTCCCTTTTTTCGGCCTGTTTGCGACCTTTGGGATTTATTTTCTGCCTCCAAAAGGTGGCGGAAACAATCTGACAAGGCTGATGCGGAAAAATACGCTCGACAGACGGAGAGGAAGATTTTTACGGCTCACTCGCAGCGGAACGCCGGCATTGGCAAGATTGGAGCAGCCTATTACCTTTGCGGGAAAATAAGTCCACGAGAGGTCGCACGGCAGCAGCAAAACGATAATAAATGACAATCAAATAGAAAGGGATGAATAAAACTGTAAAACAGGGGTGTTAAAACAGGGTAACGGACAATCGGAACGGATTGCCCGTACTATAATCGGAGGAAGGTGAACTATAAAGGGAGGTGGAATCGGGTGGATTGGCCCATCTCTTGATAATTGCAGACTATTACTCTCAGAATGACGACTATATTAAATGTCGTAAAAAAATGCAACGGACTATTTTTTTTGTATCATGAGCGTATTATTCAGCAAATTAGTTGTATCTTTGTAATCGCATAGATTTTTTTGAAATGAAAACAGCTATACAGATTGCTAAAATAAGAGCAGTGGTACTCTACATCATGCAGAGTTTCACTCAAGGAGTGGACTATATAAAGTTATTTAAAATACTTTATTTTGCCCAACAGGACCATCTTGTCAAATATGGCAAAGTGATTGTCGAAGACTCTTTCAGAGCATTGAAGCATGGCCCGGTGCCAGCCTATACCTACAAGGCACTGCAAATTGCAGAAGGCAAACCCTTGGATGGGAATTTTGACGAGTTCCTTTCAGACATAGAGGTTCGTGACAAGAAGGTATATACTTCTGCCGTACCCGATATGGACTATATATCAGGTGCCAACAAACGTTGTCTTGACGCTGCTATCGCTAAATATAAGGATACAGACCCTTATGACTTGTCCGATTTGTCGCATGACTCGGCATGGGAAGAAGCGATGACACGCATTCAGGATGATCCTCAAAAAAACTTCATTACCATTATAGATATAGCCCGGGCAGGAAAAGCTACCAAGGACATGGTAGATTATATCCGAGAAAAGCAGATTGTCAAGAACGCTTTATCTTAAATCAAATGGACGACAAAACCGGTGCATTGGAAAAGCTGAAAGCTATAATGGCCAAAGCTGAGCAAGTAGATATGTCATCAGTCAAAATTGGTGACATTATTTATGTCCCCTTGGACGAAGAGGACGGACTGATACTAAAAGACGGATATAAAGACCGCAATAAATATATTGTTATTATCGGCTTTACTCCGGAAGGTGTCGCTATCGGTGCTTTACTGATAAATTCGGAAATAGATTCTTCCAAGAGGTCGGAAGAGCTACTGGACTGCCAATATTCTTTGATGGTTCGGAACTATCGTGATATTCTGGACTATGACAGTTGGCTGGATTGTTCCGATATATTCGAACTTTCAAAATTAAAAATCACGGAAAAGAACGGTAAACTGAAAGGTTGCCTGATTTCCGAAGACAGGGAACGGGTAATGCAGTTTCTAAGAGAGACAGAGGTGTTCGATAATGCAACTAAAAGACGTTATGGCATTATTAAATAATGGCGTTAAATCATAGGGAATGGATAGAATAGGTTTAGATACCAGAATTTCAAGGAAAGAATCGTTTCTATTGGCAAATGACGGTTTGTATTTAGGCAGATTGTCGTTGAACACATCTACTCCTGATTCCATATCCAACAACGAGAATATATACGGTAGTCACTTTTCAAGTATATCTTTCAAGAATCGGTATTCCATATATGGAAGTCCCAGTTCATCGTTAAGTCCATACAATCCGAATACATTAACCCCACCAGTTATTTATTTAAGAGGTGAGAAAATCGGTTGTTTGAGTAAAAATGTGAATCTTACAAATCGTGTAGATCTGGACGTGCTTAATGACTGGATGATAAGTCAGCGATTATTTGATTAGTTTTCCATACAGAAAAATACATAAGTTTCCAATCGTAAATTGGGAACTTATGTATTTAGTAGGTCAAATGCTGATGCCGTCCTATAAAACGACTGGAGTTATCGTTGTAAGTAATAACTTCTTCAGACATCATTAATCTCTACTTTCCAATCTTATACATATTATCACGGGAGTCAAACCGCACACCGCAAAAAATGTAGTCAGGTGTACGCACTGCCCTTGCCGTGTATATATCCTTGCAGTTGCATTCTTCAAGGTATCCTGCCAAACTATCCACCATAATAGCGCAACTTAACTCCGCTGTTTGATGCTTGAACCGCCTGCCGTTTATTTCGACTAACACATAAGGGGCAAAAAAATCAAACGGGCTATTGCTTTCGGGGGATAAGATACCGATGTCTATGAGTCTGACAGGATTTAACTTTTCGTCCTTTGCCTTGTCGTTGTCCTTTTCAATTTGTTCACGTAGCAAGCGGAGATAGCAATCTTTCTTCGCTTCAAAGGTATGTATCGACTTAATCCACTCACGAATCCGTTTCTTAAAGTATGCCATACTATTGGAAACAAAGAGCGTTATCCGTCCGTCTATGACAAAACCGTAATCGGTCATACCACTCCATTTACCCATACATTTATGGCGTACAGGTTCCCATGTCTTGCCTCCTACAAGGGCAACAAATTCATCTACTGCTGCTTTCTCTTTCCTTTTCATTGTATATAGTTTTTAAAATTCAGGAATAGTTGCTTTCTCAATCAAAACGTTGTCGGCATAATACTCAATCGCCCCCGTAGTAACACCAATATCCTGACAAGCTGTTCTGAGATAGTTTTGATAGTCGTTTCCAGAAAAGTTCTTACCACATAAGTTTTTGAAAATCATCGGAATGGATATATCGTCTGTACTCGATAGTATCACTTTGCCATTCTGCCTAATCTCTGTTTTCATAATGTTATTTTTTTATTGTTACTATTTCCCTTTGTTCAACCTGTTTGCGACCTTTGGGATTTATTTTTCTGCCTCCAAAAGGTGGCGGAAACAATCTGACAAGGCTGATGCGGAAAAATACGCTTGACAGACGGAGAGGAAGATTTTTGCGGCTCACTCGCGGCGGAACGCCGGCATTAGCAAGATTGGAGCAGCCTATTACCTTTGCGGGAAAATAAGTCCACGAGAGGTCGCACGGCAGCAGCAAAACGATAATAAATGACAATCAAATAGAAAGGGATGAATAAAACTGTAAAACAGGGGTGTTAAAACAGGGTAACGGACAATCGGAACGAATTGCCCGTACTATAATCGGAGGAAGGTGAACTATAAAGGGAGGTGGAATCGGGTGGATTGGCCCATCTCTTGATAATTGCAGAATGACGACTGTATTAAATCATGGGGAATGAGTAAGTCTTTTTGATAAGGCAGAATGCAGTTCGGAACAGGCAACCTGAAAAACAATGTTTTTTGTTTGCTTATCCGCCAATTTTTCGTTATCTTTGTCAAAATGAAGACAGCAGACGGTACTTTCGGGTACGGTCATTGTCGTGACATGGAAGATTCATACTCGGCTTGGAAACAGGCGGAGATTGATATACATATTATACGTTCACTGAACGTCTTGGAATAGAAAACTGACACTTATCAAAAAGACAAGATGTATAGCAAAATATTCATACTGTATGTTTATACAGCAAGGGTTTGCTTATCTGCCTTTTAGGTATGGCAGTACCTCTATTCCGGAATAGCGTAGGTTCATGCTGTTCTTTAGGGTGCAAGGTGGACATAATTCTTAAAAACACATTGAATATGAAACAGATTTCCTTGCACGTGTATCAGTCCATCGACGGTTGTCCGGCTCCTTCGGACAAGCATTTTGATGCGGCTGTGGATGCCTCCAGTTGTGTGCTGATTGACGAAGAAACTTACCTGCGTATTTATATGAACCATTTGGGTTGGCCGATTACGGCGAAAGAGACTTTGGTTGTGACGAACGGCGGCATCGACCTGACGGAGAATGAACGAGTGAAGTTCATCCAAGGAGATGCAGTGGCAGAACTGAGACAGATGAAGGAAGACGGCGACGGTATGGTGGTGGCTTACGGTGAGGAAATCGGGGCTTTACTCTTGGATAACGGGCTGGCGGACGAAATCACAGTGACAACCGTTCCGGTACTAATCGGCGGCGGCGAAAAGGCATTGGAATGCGGATTGAATGACGGCAGAGCTTGGATTGTGCGGTCAAATAAGGTGCTGGTGGACGGAAAAATGAGGACGGTGTACGGGAAGGTCTAATATGACAAATAGATATTATAGCAAAAGTGCAGCAACCAATTGCTGCACTTATTTATAAAAAGACGTGCCTTAAACATGCTAAATAGGCGAAAAGTAAGGCAAGTATATTACTTTTTAAGCCGAATACTAAAAAAGGTAGAGAAAGATATAAGGAGGATGGAGCCTCCGAAGATATAAAAATACAGCAACACCAACTAAACCGGCACATAGGTAAAGCCGGGCAATACATCAGAACTAATAGCGTACTTTGCCATATCACGCTATGGCTGACAAAACAGCCTTTACATGAATGGCAAAGGAGTCACCGCTACGGCTCGGAATATGCGAAAACAAGATGGCTGTTATACGATTGAGCTGCCATAGAGATTTAGAACTTTTAGTCCATTCGCTGTAGCCTTACGATAAGTATAAAACGTACCACCCTTGGGTTTGCCGTCATACCAGGCAATAAGAGACGAACTTTGAAAAACCATATAGTCGTTGCGTCGAAGCAAACAGCCATGGTAGTAGTGTTCGCTCAGGATGATAACATCATCCGAGTTACAGAGAATAGTATCATACCGGGCTTTCATCGCATCGTTCCACCGCTCGGATTGTCCGCGATACGGTACTACGGCAATAACTTGCAGACCTGACAATTCGGACTGCAACGCAAGAGCAACTTCTGCCGCCAGCATATCAAACCCCATGGCACAACCACAGTAAAAATGACGATAACCTCCAGCGTATGCCTTGGTTATCGCTGCCTTTAATTGCAGCTTCAGTTGCTTCCTGTATAGGAATGGAATATTGCGGTGTCCACTGAAGCAAACGGACACTGCCTTATCATACTTTGTCTGGGTCATATTATTTCACTTTGTAATGGGTTCTTGCGAGGAATATACCTCCGAGTACATTAGCACCAAGGCTTTCAAGCTGATTGGCATAGGTAGCATAACTCAGCCCTTTGGTTATCACATCATCAAAGACTACCACAGACCTGCCGTTGAAAAAGGCCGAATCAAACTCAATGACGTTTACCTTACGGACTTCTTTCTCTGCCTTACGGTTTTCGTGAATGGTTAGCCTCTCACCACTCACTGATACATGGTCATAACCATTGATAGCTCCCGTCAGTTCGCATACTCTTTGGCAGAATGCTTTGTAACGTATCTCGTTCTTCTTATCGGTGGATGCCGGTACGGGAGAAAATACAATGTTAGTACATGATGTTCCATAACGTTCGGTCATGTTGGCTGCCGTGCGTTGAGCAACCTCTTCGTATGCCCGTCCATCCTTGAAATCAAAGACTAACTTGCGGTCTGCTATCTCACGCTCACTCACATTGCGTATGCGTGCAGGAAAATACTTACAGAACCATGCCTGTGGCTTGTCCAACTGTTTTTGAAGTTCTATGTCTATCGTCTTTGCCATAACTCTGATAATTTTTCTTTTTCCCTCTTTTTGAAGGCTGTTCAGCCTGCTGAGGGATATTTTCTGCCATCAACTGCCGCCCAAGAATACCGATAAGACAAAACGGGGACAAGAAATACGCTCTGACGTGTCAGAGGAAGATTTTTCGTTCCAGCGATAGTGGCGATTTGATGTTTGGTAAAAGGCGGCTTACTTTGCGGAAAATATGACTACAGCAGAGCTAACCGACAAACAGAATATGCTTTCTTACTACAGGCGGTTGTCATATAGACATGTAGAATAGGTGCAAGATTTATAAAAGGAATGGGTGGGCAGTGGAACGTCTGTGGCTTGCCGGTCCAAACTTCCCGATGAAGTGACCATACAACTTAGTCTCAAATCTGGCGAAGCGTAAACCTTGGCAGTTTGTGACCGAGGTGTACGGTCTTTTCATGTTTGGCTTCCGTAAAGAGTCTTTCACTCACCCCATAGCAGCTCTGCTGCCATAAGGTGAGTGAATGTCTCTTGCGGACAAGTCCTGTGACGCTCCGCTGATGGTGTGGGGCGAAGCTATAAAAACAAACAGACGGCATTGCCGGTTACAAAAGAACAGATAGCAGAGGTCGCTGCAAGGACAACAGATTGGCTTGATTGACACTTGTGGCAAATATGCCATCGTCCTTGCTTTATCCCAAAGACTGGTACACAGCATATAGCAGACTTGTATGCCATTTGCCGTGTACCGGTCAGGGCGAACATCTTCTATAAAAGTTGAGCATGTACAATTAAAAGAGGAAATTGTATGGGTAAGACTTTATGATATAAAAGTGATATGGCTTATAAATTATCGGTGCTATTTTAGATTAGTGCCACGATTTTGCTAACTTTGCAAGTGAGTGAAAACGAATTTGATATAAGTAATGAAGCCATAACCCCCATATCCGATTATGTCGAAATACACCGTAATGTTGTAAATAACCAGATTGAAACGGGCTGCTTCATTCAAATAAAAATACGATGAATGCAAGACTATTGTTCATACTCCTGCTTTTCACAATTGGGGCATTGTGGTATATTATCGGCTACTGGCGACGAAAAGCAGGAGAAGCGGCATTCGCCGCCGCACGGTTGACCGAAAAGAGCGAGGAACGTGAACGTTACTGTCGTCTGGCGGTAATGGCCGGTCATCGGGAAGCCTGCCGTATGTTCTGTCTCTTGCATCCCGAACGGTTTGATGGCCATTCTCCCCATAAGCCGTTCAAGTTACGAGGCATCCGAATCTCCTTTTACGGATATTACTATCCGTCACGATACAATGCGCTGCTCAATGATGAACAGAGGGCTTTCTGCCATTCCATCTACCAGTTCAAACAAGGAGATATACACGGAATCGAGTTCTTTAAAACGTGTATGAATGCCTTGCAACTGAAAAAGAGACCTTACCATATAATGTTCATGCCGTGTAGCAACTGGATAAAATACGGTCAACGGTTCAAACGGCTCGACTGGTACATCGGAAAGCACCGACAGGATTTAACTTCAGGACTGTACGACGTTGATATTTGCGATGCACGAGAAAGCCTGCATGAGGCCAAAGGTGGAGAGAAGCGTATCCTCGAACGAAACTACCTCATTACCGGAAAAATCAAAGGGAAAGAGATTATCATCATAGATGATGTGCTGACAACCGGGCAAAGCGTGGTGGATTACAAGGAAGAGATAGAACGGTGCGGTGGCAAAGTAGTGGCGGCTATCTTCTATGGCAAGACGCTCTCCATGCCTTCGATGCTCCTTGTACAAATACACGTCTGGGGCAACCATATTGCCCATATTATTGAACGGATGACAAAGTAACCGGAACGTTTTCAGCCCTTTTCACTTCTCTTTTACAAACCTGCCAATGCTGATATACACTCCTGCCGGATGGATTGGATATAATCGAGTATAAGCGAGGGGCTGATACTCCTGCCATTGAGTTTGCAGGTGATATGCAGGTGTTCGCCGGTGCTGCGTCCTGTGGAGCCGGTAATGCCAACCACATCACGAGGATGAACTATTGCCCCTTTGACGATAAGAATTTTAGAGAGATGACAATAACTGACGGTGTACCTACCATGCCGCAAGGTTACATACTTGCCGGAAGTCTTGTCCTGTCCGACCTTCACGACCACACCCTCCATCATGGCCATCACCTTGTCGCCACGTGCGCGCAAGTCCAGTCCGCCATGAAATTTACTCTTTCCCGTAAACGGGTCCTTACGGTAGCCATAAGGCGAAGTGACCTTGATATAACGTAACGGGTAACTTACACTCAAGTAACGATCCATCCACTTTTTCTTATCCATATCTGCGGATACCGGGATACCTGTTGAAACTTCCTGTACGGAAATCTCGCTTTCGGATGCCGGTTCCGCTTGGTCTAACCCCATATCCAATACCTCCATCTTGTAGCGTGTTGGGGTAACGGCAACGGTATTGAATTGTGCTTTGGCTGGCGTGATACATAATGAGACACCCGTCATCATCAATAATAAAATCTTTCTCATGGCAGCAAAGTTAGCACGCTCTTCTTATGGTCTGTCCATTGCCGACTGTTTTCTCTCCAAATATAACTATTTAATCAATTTTGAATATGATTATTTGCGAAAAATCATATTCAAAACATTAAAAATACCACTTTATAATCACTTATAAAGAAATGTTTTAGTCATCAGATAAGAAATCGCTCTATATTTGCTGAGTATAATTTTATAACATCGTTCAGAATATGAAAAAAGAACAATTTGAGTTCAACGAACTGCCTTATCCGACATTGGCCCGCTTTGGGCTTACCCAAGAAATGATTGAAGATTTGCCCCTGTGTATCCTGAAAGAAATCGGGAAAGGCGGCTACTCGCCGGTACTGCCCATGCGTGTCACTAACGAGAATGGCGAAGTAATCGAGAGTCGCAGTCGGTTTGCCTTTATCCGTATGGATAGCGGCGAGGTGGATGTGGTTTTTTATCCCACACTGAAGTCGTCACCACTGGAATGCTACAACGAGGAGCAGCAAAAACAGTTGCTTGACGGCAAATCCATCATTGCAGACGTGGCTATGGCGGACGGACGACGCAGTAAAGCTTTCGTGCAAATCGACGAGGAAACAAAACAGGTGATGTATGTTCCGACACCCATCATCGCCCGTAACCTGAAAGTGCTGGCAGAGGTAATGCACTTAGGTACAGTAGAAGTTAACGGAATGCAGCATGGTGAGCCTCTGACGGTGGCAGTGGATGGCGAACCTGTCACGGTAGGCATCGACCTTCACAACAAGACGGGCATCCGTTTCTGCGCAGGTGACGCGCAGAAATGGAAAGAACAACCCAAGCGTGAATGGGATAAGTACACCTTCGGTTGCTACGGTTGCTGGGTGATGGATGATGACGGCAATCTCGACTACGTTCCAGAGGAGGAATACACAGAAGAACTGTGGAACGAACAGAAGAAAAGCGGTGAACGTAACCGAACGGCAGGTATTCACAAATAAAACCTATTTAATATAAGCGTATGGCACAACAGAAATATTATCCCGAAGAGATTCTCGTCGAGAAGATGCAGAGCGGCGAATACGGCTGGCTCGATTACATCAACCATTTTTCTGCCGAGTGGCAGGAGGAGTACGCCCATTACTGTGAGGAAAAAGGACTCACGGTCTGCGAAGATTCTGCCGCCGGGTTTGTCCGTTTCAAAGACGAACAATTGGAAGCGGCTATGAAATACGGCAACGCATAACAAGTAACCATCATAACATCAGACTATGACGATACGAACAAATACTAATCCTCGGCAGATGGACTTGCAACCCGAAATGCGCAATCTACTGATGCGTAACGGACTTCAAGCCCATGTCGCATTTGACGGAGGCGGCTACCGGCTGATTGTGCAAGGGCATGATTCACCGTTATTGGTCTATCCTATAACAGAACGACAGATGTTGGCTCTGACGGACTGGGGAACGAATACGGCCAACAAGAAAGCCTACAACATACTCACGAGTATCATAGGAAAAGACTTCTATATGCCGAAAAATTTCGTCCATGCCCGCAATGCCAACGGTCGCGTGGCAATGGGGCTACATGGCTACCGCATCGGTATCGGTGAGTACGGACACATGGGGCGACTGGGTATGCCCCCTCCATTCCTTGGTTGGACACCACGCGAACAGTGGGGTTTCCACCTACGCAGAGTTGGTGGGCAGCTTTTCTTTCCGGGGCCATCCATCGTACCCGAACGCCCAGACGGGCGCATGAAGCCCGGCGAACTGCAATCGGGTGGCTACGGCTTTTACTACAAAGGCGGTCAACAGGAGCAACCCATTGTACAGCAAGATGTATTGAAGAACTTGCAGGAGGTCATTACACCGCTTGTCAGCCGTCCGCGCAGCAAGGAACCGGCACAAGCATACAAGGAGTTGATTGCTTCACCAGTCTATTTTTCCAACGAGAAATGGTCGGAGTGCCTTACTTCGCACGGTCTTATCGTGGATATGGAACGGAGGACACTGACCGTACAATCGGAAAGTGTCAATGCCGATATGGTCTATGACCTGACGGAAGAAGAAGTGAAAAAACTGGCTACCGCATCCATCGAGGAACAACCTGTAGAGAAACGGTTGGATCTGCTGAACGGCATTATCGGAGCGGACTTTGCCGATAAAGTAACGATAGAACAGCTCAACAGCGAACAACGCATCAGTATCGGCCTGCATCCCGAAGTGCGGCATGAACTGGAAGAACGGCAGCGGCAGGAACAAGAATTATTCATGCAGCAAGAAACTCCGATGCGGCAGGAATACATACAGGGCAGTATCGGTGCAGCCGTGGACGGTCGTGACCTGCAACTACTCAACGAAAGCAAAGGCTGGTATCGTGAGGAGAAACATGGCCGGGAAGTAGAGGTCAGTGACATTGCCGTGCAACCGGCACAGACGGAGGGTAAATACAAGATGTCCGCTGTTATTGACGGACAGGTCATCAGCCACGAAATCAGCCAGAAAGACTACGACAAGTTTCTTGCTGTGGATGATTACCACCGGATGAAACTTTTTTCGAAGATTTTCAACGAGGTGGATATGAAGACACGTCCTGAAGCGAACAAGGGGCTTGGCGTGAAGATATTCGCTGCCCTTACCGCCGGTGCTGTGGTGGCATCGGAAGTCGCACATGGCTTCCATCACCACCACTCTCCGGAGTTCTATGGCGAACGTTTCAGCGGACCGCCACATCCATACTTCAAGCCCGGCGTAGATACACCGAGAGATGTGGCCATCCGTAATTTCGAGGCACAGATGAATCAAGATATTAATGAAATGAGAAGAGGGAGGTAAACCTATGAGAGACGGAGACCTTACATACGATGACTTTCTGCAACGACTAAACATCCAGGACGTATTGATTGACGCAGGGTATCACCTGAACCGTCGTGACGGTCTGCGCTATCCCTCGTATGTTCGTTTGGACAGCGACGGCAGACGTATCCGTGGTGACAAATTTATTGTGACACAACAAGGAAAATGCTGTTTCCACGCACAACAACAGAAAGTTTATAACATCATTTCCTTCATCAAGGAGCATCCGCACTTTTTCACGGAGTACCATGCGGGTATGTCTCCGGACAGACTGGTGAATCTTGTCTGTAACAGATTACTGAACATTCCTGTCACTGAACGGAAAACCCGAATAGTGAACCCTAAACGAGATGTAAAGCCATTTGACATAGCGGATTACGACATTCATAAGTTCAATCCGCAGAATCGGGAAACGCAGAAAAAATTTTATCCTTATTTTAAAAGCCGAGGTATCGACCTTTATACACAATATGCCTTCCATCGGCATTTTTATCTGGCTACGAAACATCGGGAGGACGGTGCGACCTACACGAACCTGTCCTTTCCACTAACCCTGCCCAAAGGCGACGGAGCGATTGTGGGACTTGAAGAACGAGGACGTGCCCGTATGGACGGGAGCGGCAGCTACAAAGGCAAAGCCGCAGGGAGCAATTCAAGCGAGGGACTGTGGATTGCCAGCCCTGCCCGCACTTCTCTCACCTCCGCCAAACATATCTATTGGTTCGAAAGTGCTTATGATGCGATGGCATATTACCAACTTCATCAGGCACAGAACAAGGATCTGCGAAAGGCGGTATTCATCTCTACCGGAGGGGCACCGAGCCAGCAGCAATTCAAAGGAGCGATAAAAGCAACTCCCCATGCCTCACATCATCTTTGCTTCGATCATGACCGTGCCGGACAAGTCTATGCTATCCACTTTGCTCTCACTCATGCAGGCTGGAACTTCTCCACCTGTCTGTCACAAACCGGCAGACTGATTGTACAGAACAACAGCGAAGACTATTCACAGTATGAAATAGAACTTGAACCATTCAATTTTGAAAAGATTACAGCCATACTGGGTATAAATGATGCAAAACAAAATTTGAAGAATGGGGAGCGTGACGACATGGGAATTGGTGACGGCTATCTACAGGAAATGAGAATGGTTTGTATGGATGAGTACGAAATGGCTCGTGACGAAGGTTCTGCCAGTGAGGAAGAATTAGAGAAAATGAGAAGCAATCTGGAAGCCATCGAAAAAGCGATTGATGCTTCCATTTCCGGTCCGGAAGCTACAGGATGCATCTTGTATGAATCTGCCGCAGAGGGTTATAAGGATTGGAACGACCAGCTACTCGGCAAACGGATAAAACCAGAGAAGGACAACCTTGACGATTGGGAGATCAGCGGTAAAGCCACGCTGAATCATGCCTTGTCCGATTTGCCCGAAGTCAATCCGGAACATATCCGAAACGGATTATACGACGAAGCGGACCATGAGGCTGTGCGAAAGCGTCTTGAACGTGCGGACAGAGTAATATTCTCCTTTGAAACCAATGACCAAGGAATGTCAGATAAGGGTTTTCAGGAAATGTACAAGATACGGGAAGAACTTGCTCGGTTGGAAGTGGATATAACCAATTCTCTTTCCGGAATGAGAGAAGACTTTCATTCCCGTTTTCACCGATAATCCATAAAACCTATGCAGAGAACTTGTCACAAAACCATTGTCATCCATCCACATACCGGGCAATTTGTCATCAACGAGCTGCCCACTCTCGTGCTGTGCGGCACTGTATGGGTGTACGGAGGCATGGAAGGGCTGCCATTGACAGCTATTGCCACAGTAATTGCCTTGATGCTCTCGTTACTGTTACTCTACCGTTATCTCTACCTGCGGCGAATCCGTTATTGCATCGGTACGGAACAACTTGTCAGCGAATACGGTATTATCCGTCGCAAAGTGGATTATATGGAGCTATATCGTATCGTGGATTTTCAAGAGCACCAAAGCCTGCTGCAACAATTTTGTGGGCTGAAAACCGTACGTATCCTTTCAATGGACCGAAACACGCCCCGTCTTGACCTGATCGGTATCTTCCATCGGGACGACCTCGTGTCAATTATCCGTGAACGGGTAGAAACTAACAAACGAAAAAAGGGAATATATGAAATCACGAATCATTAGTCTGGGGCTGGTTGCCTCGCTGGTATGCCTGCTTCCACAGGTGGCAGAAGCCCAAATTGCGGCTTCCAATCCGTTGGAATGGACTGCATTGGCCGAAGGTAACGAACTGATAAACGGGCAGATTGAAAAACAAATAAAGGGACAGACACAAACAGCCTTGCTCCAAAACAGCATCGCTACCGAGTTCAACCAAATTCACAAGTGGGAGAAGCAGTACAACAGTTACCTCAAGACAGCAAGCGGTTACGCTTCATCACTGAAAGCCTGTACGCATCTCTACAATGACGGTGTGCGGATTTTCCTCACGCTGGGGAAATTAGGCAAGGCCATCCAAAACAATCCGCAGGGCATTGTGGCCAGTATGAACATGAACAACCTCTATATAGAAACAGCAACGGAACTTGTCTCTGTTTTTACATTGCTGAATGACGCTGTGGCCAAAGGTAGCAACGAAAACATGCTTACGGGGGCAGAACGCAGCAAGACGCTATGGGCGTTGAACGACCAACTATCGGATTTTAGCCGGAAGTTGCATCTGCTCTATTTGAGCATACGGTACTATACTTTCAATGATGTGTGGAACAACGTAACGGCAGGAATGCTTGACCGTGACAACGGTGAGGCAGCTCGTATGGCTCTGTCCCATTGGCACAGGGCGGCAGCTCTCGTCCGATAAAATATATCAGTTATGAAATGGACAATTTGGATAAGTATATTACTGCTGTGTCTTACCGGTATCGGTGAGGTACAAGCGCAGAATGACCCTGTACTGGCCGGAATGATTGCAGTATATACCGAAAAGGCAGAGAAGGAGCTGAAGAATCAGGAAAAGGTCATGCTGATGCAGACCACCGGACATATTTGGACAAAAGAAGAAGTGCAGGCGACAACAGACCTGCAACGAGAGTTTAATAACTATCTAAACTCTTTCCGGTCAATAGTCTGCTATGCGGCGCAAACTTATGGGTTCTATTATGAGGTATCGAGGCTGACAGACAATATGGGCGACTTCACCAAACAATTGAAGCGAAGTCCAGCCAATACGCTTGCCGTAGCCCTATCCACACAGCGCAACAAGATTTATAGGGAACTGATGATGAACAGCGTGGAAATAGTGAACGATATACGCACAGCGTGCCTTTCGGAGAACAAGATGACGGAAAAAGAGCGTATGGAAATTGTCTTTGGCATCCGTCCAAAGCTCAAAACAATGAACACAAAGCTGCAACGACTGACCAAAGCGGTAAAGTACACGACAATGGGCGACATTTGGCGGGAAATCGACGAGGGTGCACATCCCGAAGCCGATAAACGTAGTATCGTGGACGCAGCCAAGCGACGTTGGCGACAGATTGGAAAGAATGTAAGACCTTAAAAATGTAATGATATGGGAATTTGGGATTCAATATTAAAATATGGCGGCAAAGCAGCAAAAGCTACCGGAAGAAGTATGGGACATGCTGCACTGCATCCTTCACAAACCTTACGGGGCACAGGACAAGCCGTCAAGACCGCAGCCATCGGCGGTGCAGTCGGTTATGTGGGTTGGGAGAAACTAACCACAGATAAGAGCGTGGTACATATCGTAAGCGATGCGGTCATAGGGAAATCGGCTACGGATACCCTTGCAGATGCAGCGGACGGTGTGCGAGAACTGACAAGCAAAGCCGGAGAAGCAGTCGGTTCCGTCAGCGGTACGGTAGCCGGCATAGACTCAAAACTGGGTGGAGTATCGAATTTTCTACGGCAAGTCTCCAATGGCGGAGTTTCCGATATGTTCGGTAACTTTTTCCGTAATCTCGGACAGGGTAACGTGTCGGGATTGAGTATAGCGGGACTGGTCGCAGCAGCATTTCTTATATTCGGACGCTTCGGCTGGCTGGGCAAGATTGCCGGTGCATTTCTCGGCATGATGCTTATCGGCAACAATGCCGGTATTTTCCGCACACCTGATACGAGAAGCATACAACGAATACAGACACCCGCTCTTCCCGTTGAAGAACAGACGAATAGCGGAGGGATGAAAAGATAAGAATAAGAATACGAATCAAATATAATCACATAATGAAATATACAGAAGAAATGATCCTGCAATCCGAAAGTGGATACTGTATGCCTTTTGAAGAACGGAAGGGCAAGGATGTGAAACTATCGCTCGGCTACGGCGAACAAACCGATCCGACAACGGGCAAAACATATTTTCATCATGGCATCGACTTCGATGTACGGTGCTACACGCTGGCGGCTGTCGCCAGCGGTATCGTGTCAGGTATAGGCAATGACCCTATACTCGGCATCTGCCAAACTATACGCTATGGGGAGTATGAAGTGACCTATGGGCATTTGTCAAATGTTTTCGCCCAGTTCGGACAGCGTGTCAAGGCCGGACAGACTGTAGCTTTAAGCGGTGACAAGCTGCATATCGGGATACGCTTCAAGGGTGAGGAACTGAATCCGCTGGAATTTCTAACCATGCTGTATGGGAATATCCAAGCATTGTGTCATGCTGATGGAGGCGAAGCGGCAACATCTCCCAACATGGAGATGGCACTGACCACCGATTACGAGCAGGACAGACAGGAAATAGAGGAATTGATGCTACGTTTCCTGCCCTACTACATGGAAGACTTACAGCGTGGTGCATACCGACTTCCTCCACATACGGAGCAGTCACTCCGCCATGTCTTTACAATGGGAGCAGTCAAAGAATACTTCTATGAAAATATGCCAAGTATATCCAACCCACTCGGACTGGGACATAAAGCAATGCCGCTTGCTTGTAAGGTGCAGAACCTACTCATTGCGGACTTCCTGCATTACCTTGCCCTACGGCATGGCGTGTACTTATCGACGATGGGCGATGATGTAAAAAAAAACTCTACGACGAATCCCTGACCCATAGTGGTATCATTGACCCACTGGCAGAATTAGACATAGACATCCAGAGCTTTGACATACCGAGAGCAGTCACGGTATATCCTGACCGGGCCGGTGTGCGCTGGTGGACGAAAGCATGGTTCAATAACCGGGAAGAGGGCGAAGCATCGGTGGAGATTGAGCGAGAACAAGCGATACGCTTCATTCACGACAACATCGAGAAGGATGTATGGCTGGAAGAGTTTTATCCCAAACAGATGGAAACTTACCACAACGCCATCGAGCAGACAAAAGAGCAATTATTAATGAATAGAATAGGATAAACATATAATACACTATGGACGGAATCAAGCATAGCGGACGGTTTGCAGAAATGGAACGCCTCGTGAACGACTATTTCAACTGCCATATCGCACCCATCATGTCAAAAACGCGGACTGACCTCATACGGAATCAGGGAGAGGAAATGAAAGAATATTCCACCTCTTTAGGTGGTATTCTCAGTATGATGGCATCTTCGGCACAACCAATGAGCGACCCCTATCAAGCACTCAAGGTCACAGGCGAATGGAACTCCAAAACAACAGAGGACTATATCGAGATGTGCAAGACGGAGATTACCGGTTCCGAGGAAATGCAGCAAGACCTTGCGTATATGGCCGGGCAGTGGCGGGATACCGTCGTGCAGGAAATCGGAAGGGCACGTTACAATGAGTTGTCAGAACAGCTCGGTTGTGACCTCGCCTATGCCTATATGGACCACCGGATAGAGGAACTGATGATTGACCGGTTGGTGAAAGAACGTATGCCCAAGTCTTCCGCTGACTACATCATCCGAAAGGCTGCCGAATCGAGCCTGCTGGGATTATCGCAGACGTTAAGCCGTTCACCGCTGACCGATGAAATAGAGGCACGAGGCGAAGCAGCTTACCGCCCGAACAGATGGGAAAAAGGTACGGGATGGATGTTGGGCACAGCCGCAGATACCCTGATGATGGGTGGTACTGGTTCATGGACGGCACTGGCAAAGTTTACCGGTGCAGATGTGGCTATTGCAGCCATCACCAATCATTTTGAAGGCAAGAAGCCTGATACCCTTTCAGTAGAACAGTGCATCAGTAAAGGAGTGTTCGGCAGAGACAGAAACGTATTCGACGATTTTCGCAAAGAGGCAGCCCAAATACAAATCAAAGAGAACACGGCGATTGGTACAGACAACAAGCAACTGAAAAAGAAAATCCCTGTCATGGACTTTGGCTTCATGGAATGGACACAAAACCAGAATAGCGGTTTATTGTGGCCGAATGTACAGAGCAAGGAAGAACAGAAACATGAGGAACGGTACAAGGATGTGCCGATTGTTGTTGCTCCCGGACAGGAAGAAGCCTACTTGCAGTCTTTGGAACAACGTGACAAAGCGAAAATGGTCAGGACAGAACAGGATGAAACTATGAAAGAAGAGAAGCATGAAACTGTTGTTCCTGCCAATGATGCGGAACAACATGTACAAACGATACAAAGTGCGCAAGTAGCACAGGGAAACGGAAACGGTTGGGGCGGACTGCTTGGTATGCTGGGACTGGATGGCATAGGTAATATCACAGGCAATCTCGGTTATGTAATGGCCATGCTCCCTGATGTTCTACTGGGAATATTCACAGGCAAGACAGAATCATTGCATTTGGAAGACAATATGTTACCGATAGCGAGCATTGTGGCGGGTATGTTTGTGCGTAACCCGTTGCTGAAAATGCTCCTGATAGGCCTGGGAGGTATGAACTTGTTGAATAAGGCAGGACACGAAGCCTTGAAAGAACGAACAGAGGGAAAACTGAACGTAACAAATGAGAACAATGTGCAGTACCGACGCTATACAAATGAAACTCTGAACCCACGTATAGTAAACCCTGTATTGCAAGATAGTACGTTGATTGCCACGATAGACCGAGTACCGTGTACCATCCAGTTGTCACCGATTGTAGCAGAAGCCTACCGTACCGGGGCATTGCCTTTGAACACGCTGGCAAATGCTGTCCTTGCCAAGAACGACCAGCTTCGCCAGGCTGCCGCACGGAATTATGAGGACGGAAAACTGGAAACCATCGTGCGCCCACGGGGTATTCAATAATCCTATAATCAAATAAACGATATGAAAGAAAAATCGCAAATCGAAAAGAAAGCCGAGGAAAAACAAATCACCTTGCTTTCTACGGCTTTGAGTGAAGCCTCGAATGCCGGTGGACACTGGCTCAACGCATCAGGAAAGGGATACCCGCGCTTCTATCCAAAGGGTGTTTCTGTCAGCGCATTCAATGCACTATTCATGACGCTGCATTCTGATAAAAATGGATGCAAAACCAACCAGTTCACGCTATTCAGCGATGCCAAGGCACAAGGAGCCTCGGTGCGTGAGAATGAGCAAGGCGTTCCATTTTTGTTTTATAATTGGAACAAGTACGTTCACCGCAATAATCCAGAACAGGTTATCAGTCGTGATGACTACATGAAACTGTATGAAGAGGAACAAAAATTATATAAAGGTGTACATAACCGTGAAATTCGCACTTTGTTCAACATTGACCAGACGACACTACCCTACGTGGATAAGGAGCGATACGAAACGACGTTGCGGCGGTATGGAAGTGCAGTGGAAAGAGGATATACGGAAGCTGACAACCGACGGTTGCATATTCAATTCAACGACTTCCTACTGAGGATGCGAGACAACCTTGTGCCTGTTCGTTTGGATGGAAGCGGTGTACCCCACTACGAAACAGATAAGGATGCGGTCTATATGCCGCGACAAAGAGAGTTCAGACATTATCACGACTATATACAGGAAGCCTTGCGGCAAATCGTGAGTGCTACCGGACACCAACAACGGTTAGCGCGTGAAGGTATGGTGATGAAGAACGGTGTGGCTCCTTCGGAAGATGCTGTCAGACAGGAACGGTTGGTAGTGGAACTGGCTTCAGGGATTAAAATGTTGGAACTGGGGTTGCCAGCACGGTTGTCTGAAGAAAGTCTGAAGACAGTGGAATACTGGTGCCGGGAGCTGAAAGAGAACCCGAACTTGATGGACGCTCTCGAAAGTGACGTAAACAATGCCATCGAAGTAATCAATAAAGCGGAACGGGGCGAGAAAATCGAATACGCCACCATGCGCAACCGGCGAGACACTTCAACCATGCAGGAGCAAATGCCCAAACATTATTTTGTGTCGAACGAGATTCGGCAGCATCCGGATAAAGAAACGAAAAAAATTGTGCTTGTTATTGACCCACAGGCAAAAACCGCAGATGTAATTCTTCCAGCAGGGGCTTCTACAGAGGTAGATAACGAGATACCGGGAATGAACAAGGGACGTATCATGCGAGCGTTGCAGAAAGATGGAATCGAGCAGGTACGCTTCTACAATACGGATGGTGCATTAGGTTATCGACCCGATGACAGTTATTTTGCCGAGAAGATGATTATGCTGGCCCGGCTGAAGAATTGGGCAATGGAGAAGCTCTCCACACTGGACGTGGCGTCAGCGGTCAAACAGGCGAATGAGATCGGATTTGACCACGTAGAGATGATTCAAGATGATAAGAAACGATGGGCACTTTATATCAAACCCGAAAATAAGAGCGGATATAGCATCTATCCTGATAAAGAAGATATAAACCGCTTCTTTTCAACACTCAAGCAAGCGATGGATAACATCGGTAAGGTTCGGATGGAACTGGCGCACAAGTATTATGCGCTGGCCGAGGTCAAACCTGACCTGAAGGTGGATTTGTTCAGCAGCGAAATGCCGGAAATAGACTTGAACCGTATCCAGCGTGTTTCGGTTTTCAAAACCAAACAAGACGGCATACAATGCGTCGCAACTATTGATGGGCAGAAACAGCCTGCCCGAAGTGTCACTCCGCAACAGTGGCAGCGGATGTGGATAGCGGAAGAGCGTGACAGCTACAAACGTCATTTGGCAGCTACCTTATTCGCAGACGTACTACAAAAAGGACAATCGCAGGAGGCACACACCGGAGAGAAACAACAGAAAGAAGCAGAGTTGTGGCCGATAGAAACGGTAGCGCAGGAACGGACGGAATCAGACAACAAGGGTATTTCACCGGAACGGCAGTTGTGGGACAAACTTAAAGCGAATCATCCCGATGCCTTGCAACTGCTTCGCACGAAAGATGGTTATCGGCTCTATAACGAAGATGCGGTACAGGGTGCAAAGATATTGGGCATAACCCTAAAAGAGTATCCGGAAGGGGACATTACGGCTTCAACGGAATTTTCAACGGAGCAGCTCGACAACTATCTGTCTAAGCTCGTCCGTGCCGGGGCACGGGTTGCTATAAGTGACATGGAGGAACAAGAAACACACAGAGGTTTTCATAGATAAGGAGTAAGGAAATGAGCAAGAACCAACAATACGCAATGAAATATGCAGAGTATGCTATGGAGCAGATGCGCCGGTACGGAATCCCCGCATCCGTGACGTTGGCACAAGGCATACTGGAAAGTTCCAACGGGCAAAGCCGTTTGGCGCAGAACGAGAACAATCATTTTGGCATCAAGGCTACGCCTGCATGGATTGCCGAAGGAGGAAGGTATGGTATATATACTGACGATAAGCCGAATGAGAAGTTTTGCAGTTATGACAGTGTGGGTGATTCATACGAACACCACTCCCGTTTTTTAAAAGAAAACAGCCGCTATGCCCAATGTTTTGCACTTTCGCCCGACGATTACAAGGGTTGGACACAAAATATCGAACAGGCCGGTTATGCCACAGGCGGAGAATATGCCGAGAGTCTGCAACGGATTATAGAGCAAAATGGCTTACAGCAGTATGACAAACTGGTGATGCAGGAAATGGAGACACAGGGTAAGCGGTTCGGTACGGAACATAATCCTCTCCGAACGTCTGAAAATTCAGAGTATGGTGCGAAGTACTCATTCCCGGTAGAGCGTGAAGAGTTTCTTTTTGTTACCTCGCCTTTCGGTATGCGGCAAGATCCGATGGACAACACGAAACAACAGATGCACAAGGGAATTGATATCCGTTGCAATGGCGATGCGGTACTGGCTACTGAGAACAACGGGAAGGTGGTGGCTGTGAATCAGAATAAGAACACGCCCGGTGGAAAATCGCTGACTGTGGAATATACCAGAACGGATGGCAGCAAGGTACAATGTACTTATATGCACCTTAAGGAGGTTACTGTAAAGGTCGGTGATGTAGTACAAGCCGGTGGGAAGCTCGGCACATCGGGCAACACAGGTACACGTACAACGGGCGAACATCTACATTTCGGCGTGACAAACTTCTATGCAGACGGAACAAAGCGTGACATCGACCCTGCGGCTTATCTGACTGAAATCGCACAGAAAGGTAATATCAAATTGGAAGTGTTGCACAACGGGAACAGCCTGCTCACCCGATATAAAGGAACAGAAGAGAATGCCGCCGGCAAAAACCTTTCGCCCGACGGATGGATGAAGAAGTTGCTTTCGTCAGAGGATAGCGGTGTGGGAATGTCAGGATGCAATGACCCTATAGTAGAGATGGCGATGACAGCCTTTAGTTCCCTTATGCTATTGGCCGTACAAATCGACAACAAGAACGAGGAGGAGCAAAAGACTGCCATATCCAAACAAATGGATAGTGGACGCATCAATCTGAAATCATTATTACCGGGCATGAAAAACTGCGAACTGGCAATCAGTGAAAATGGAAAGGCTATTCTGCGAGTGAACAATGGAGAACTGCGCATGTCACGTGAGTTGACTACTGCGGAGTTAAGCCGTCTGTCGGCAACACTGAATAACAATACTCTCACAGAAGAAGCCAAAAGGATACGTGTAACCGGTATGCTGAATACGGTTATCCTCTCGGAAGCGGCTTCACAGAATTTTGAACAAGGGATGTCCCAACAGCAGGGACAGACAGAGAACCTAAAAAGATAGAAGCGTGGCGATATGGTAAAATGCGTGATGATACAGCTATGCAGATGTCTGTTCGGACTGTCCTACCTTGCCTTGTATGTCCTGCTCTGCTACCAACTCTTCGGCTGGGTAGCAACGCTCATTATCGTGAGCGTTCAACTGTTCCTTGCCGGATGGCTGATCTGGGCAATGATACGAGCACCCGATTAAGAGCAATGATTTAGCAGTTCAACAACAAATCATGGCAACACAGTTGTCGGGTGATTATGTATCACATTAAAAGACAATAGAAATGATAAAATGTAATGTTACGGTATGTGGCGTTATCGGACGTGATGCGTCGATACGCACCAATAAGGAAGGGAAAACGTTCCTGGTTTTTCCTCTTCGAGTAATGATCCCTGACACAGACGGGAAGACTATGCCTATTGAGGTGGATGTCAGCAAAGATACTGCCGGAAAGGAGGTTTCCAAATATCGAAATGGTTCCCGCATCGAGGTTTCGGGGACAATGTATCTCAAACACCGTGGTGACAAACTTTATTTCAATCTTTTTATTAACGAAATTCGTACAGCTACGGCAGATGCGAAAGATACGGTCAAGGGCGAATTAGTATTTCGAGGTAAGGTCGGGCAGCATATCGAGGAAAAAAGGGATAAGAAAGACCAGCCTTACACAATGTTTTCGGCATTCAGTACGGAGAAAGTAGAGAATGGCTTTGAATACCAATGGGTACGTTTTTTCTGTTTTGGCAAAGAACGCGAAGCATGGTTACAGCCGGGCGTGCGAGTGGATGCCAAAGGTGAAATATCCCTTTCGGCATATAACGGAAAGCTGAATGTTTCATGCAAGGTGGAAGAACTTGTACAGTATGTAGCAGATTCGTCTAATTCCAATCAGTAAAGGATATGGCCGGATATAAAAAACAGCACACGGACGGGCCGAACAGCGAAGATAAAGCATTAGACCTCTTCGCTGAAATGATGATTGAGAAAATCGAGAGTATCCGTAAGGATTGGAGAAAGCCATGGTTCACGGAAGAAGCGTTACAATGGCCCTGCAATCTTTCCGGACGCGAGTATAATGGCATGAATGCCATTATGTTGCTTATACATTGTGAAAAGGAAGGTTACAAGATTCCGCGCTTCTGCACTTTTGAGTGTGTACAACGGCTCAACAAATCCGATAAGGACAATCAGGAGAAACCTCGTGTTTCTGTACTTCGTGGAGAAAAATCATTCCCAATCATGCTGACTACATTCACCTGCATACACAAGGATTCTGGTGAGAAGATTAAGTATGATGACTACAAAAAACTATCTGATAACGAGAAGAAGGAATACAATGTTTATCCTAAGATGCAGGTATTCCGAGTCTTTAACGTGGCACAGACCAACTTGCAGGAGGCAAGACCGGAGCTGTGGCAAAAACTCGAAAAGGAGTATTCGCTACCGAAGATTGAGAACGGAGAGTATTTCAGCTTCGCTCCCGTCGATGCGCTGATAAAGGACAATCTGTGGATTTGTCCGATCAAACCACAGCATCAGGATAACGCTTACTACTCTATATCGAGAAATGAAATCGTTGTGCCGGAAAAGGAACAGTTCAAATCTGGAGAGGCGTTCTATGGAACACTATTCCATGAGATGACACACTCGACCGGTGCGGAAGGAGTTCTCGACCGTATCAAGCCGACAACTTTCGGCTCGGCAGAGTATGCGCGCGAAGAATTGGTAGCCGAGTTAGGCAGCGCATTGGTTGCCCAACGTTACGGCATGACGAAACATATAAAAGAGGACAGTTGTGCCTACCTCAAAGGATGGCTCGACGAATTGAAGGAATCGCCACAATTCATCAAGACAACTCTGTTGGATGTGAAAAGAGCGGCTTCTCTGATTACCCAAAAGGTGGATAAGATTGCACTGGAATTGAAGCAGAACATTGATGAAGAGCAAACAGTAGCACCGAAAGAAAAAGTGTATTATTCTTCCGTGGCCTATCTTCAGCTTACCGATGACACGATGCGGTTGGACGCATTCAAGGATAAGGGGGACTACGAAGGACTGCTGACTCTCGCCAAGGAGTATTATGACGGTAACGGCATTAACGAAGAATATACTTATTCTTCTCCCATACAGAACCGAGGAGACAATCTTTTGATTGAGGACAAGGATTTTGCTGTGGTGTACAATGGGAGTGTCGGGGGAACTTATGAAGTGATGCTGAAATTCACGGAAAAGGAAGTACGCGACCATATCAGGCGTTATGGTATCGAACATGCTGGAGATACATTAAAAGGGGTAGCCAAGGAGATGGCTGCGGAACAATTCGCTATCATGACACAACAAAAGATTCCTGCATTTGAAATGCCGAATGGTGATGTGCTGTATGTCAGCTATAATAAAGAATCCGACATGATAGATATCGGGCCGGTTACTAATGCGGGACTTGTCGCACAACATCGTTTCCCATACGACCATAATGCTTCGTTGGATGCCAACCTGCAAACCGTGAACGAAAAGCTGAATAATATGGAGGAATACCGGGAAGAGCTACAAGAAGCAGAGTACAGCGGCGGAATGCGCCGATAAAACGGAAAAAGATGCGGAGCTGTTTGCTCCGTACCTTTTCTTGAATTTATTTTATTACTCTAACAAATTATCTATCATAGACTGTAAATTTGTTATATCGCAATACTGATTATGTCCCCCTCTGTAATCTTTCGCGTGTTGGGCTGTCCGGATTAAGAAAGAATCGAGTTCTATTTTTACACCGCTACCCATTCGGGACAAACCGGAAGAGTGACTGATGTAAACGAATTTACCGTTACGTTCTATGAAACAAGAGGTATTATAATGCCCCTTTAAGTTGAATGTTACTTTTGCGCCAACGGCTGTTGCGTACTTGGAAATCTCACGTACTAAGGCAGTTTGGAAACTGCGGTATTTTTTTGAAACATAGACTCCTGCATCTGCAAGGATTGCGTTCTGCCATTTGGTATAAAAATTCTGTGCCATATTTTTAATATTAATTCTGTAAATAATTCTCCCAATTCTCTTTGTCAATAGTTAATTTGTTCATTTCCCAATCGTATTCCACTTCCGGCATATCAGAATAAGGGAAATACACAGTGTAGCCTATCTGTCCATAAGAACAATGTAGCGGTATAACGCAAATCTCCTGACCACAATAAGGCTGTGGCGTACAATATTTCTTCCAATCAAAACGACCTGCTGCTATATTGCAGCAAAGTAATTTTAGAGTTACTATACCTTTCCAACTCTGAAAATCTTTTTTATAACCTTTTTTCATACTACTAATGTGCTATATTATAATAAACTTCGGGTTCACTTGACACGTTGTAAATCCAGCTTCCGCAACGTACCAATAGAGCATTCTTGCCATAATAGAGTTTCTTCATTCCGGTTATACTTCCTGTTATGTGAAAGTTAGGGAAACGACTGATGTCTATTTTCTGTGCATCGCATCTGTAGAGTGTTTTAGTTCTCATTGCATTTATTTTTTTAAGTTGTTTTTTATTTCCCTCTTCTTGAAGCCTTCCGACTTTACCCAAGAGGTTGTTTCATGTGCATTTTCAACGGTGGATGCAAGAACTATGAGCAAGTAACCGGAATGAAATTTTATGAATACCGGAATCTGTGATTGCGGAAGGTTACGTCAAATTTCATTTCAGGTAGCAACAGCGGTACTTGAACATCGTTTGCCACCGTACCTTCGCGCACGAAACAAACAATGGTACATGTCGGGACTGTAAGGATGTAATACAATTAGAACAGGGAATATGGAATAGGTAAAAGAGGCTATGAATTGGCAACAGAGGTTCGGCAGAACATGGTCTATAAAAGTAACCGGACTGTTATATAGGAAGATGATAACCACCCGCTTGAGTTGCGGGTGGCTTTAAAAAAATTATATGGAGTATCAGAAGTGATAGTCGATGACTCCTCCGATATAGAGTATCGTTCCCGGTTCAAGCGTACAGACAAACTCCATAAATGCAAAAGATTTTTCGGCAAATGACTGGTATCCCTCTCCGTCCAAATAGAAATGATACGCAATATCCAATGGATTTTCCAATGCCTTTTCAAGTTGATAAACAGGGCCTACAAACTCCAACATATTTTCCGTCGTAATAGCTTCAGCTTTCTTACGGATGTTAGTCACAAAGTTCTCTTTCCATTGTTCCACACCACCAATGTAGCGTATGGTGTCATCACCTACAAGTTCGAACATATCTTTTGGTAGAGCAGTATTGACCAAATAACGAATATCCTCCTTACGTTCTTCGTCATCTATCTCCGCACAATAGTCATAGAAACTGCCATCTCCTTGATGGAGAGTGTCTTCATTCAGATAGTTTTCTTTTTCTATCCACATTTTAGAAATCTGAAAAATTCGGCTGTGCATAATTTTGAAATTTAAATGATTAAACTTTATTCCCTTTACTTGAAGCTCTTCCGGCTTCTTGTCAGGAATGATTTTTATGCGAAATTGACAGCAAGGAAAGGATGGATAAGGCAAGTAAACAGTGGATGGAATGAAGTGGAATACCCAAATCTTCGATATGCGGAAGGCTGCCACAAGTATCCGGGAACTGTTAGCGCAGCGTTACTTGACGACCATTCTAAAGCTGTATCTTTGCAAGATAAATTAACGAGAAAGAAGAAAAAATGAAAGCCGACAGCATAACATCACCTATACGCAAGCAGGGGTTTCGTGCTTCTATGACAGTGAAGTGGTAAATTTGAAGTTCAGTTCTTCGTAGGAAGTTCAGTGGTTAAAATCCCTGCCTGCGTATAGCTGAGAACCGTTGTGGGCTATTTTGCACACGACACGACAAACATCAAATGACTATCGAAATATGAGTTTATTAAACAATAAAAAAGTTGCAATTATCGGTGGCGGACCAGTTGGACTAACAATGGCAAACTTGTTACAACAAAACGGTATTGACATTACCGTTTACGAAAGAGATGAAAACCCAAAAGCACGAGTTTGGGGCGGAACGCTTGACCTTCACAAAAATTCAGGACAAGAAGCAATGAAAAAAGTAGGATTGTTGCAAACCTACTATGATTTGGCGCTACCTATGGGCGTAAACTTTGCTGATGAGAAGGGTAACATTATAGCAACAAGAAACCCGACACTCGAAAATAAGTTTGACAACCCCGAAATAAATAGAAACGCGTTGCGAAAAATGTTGCTTGGCAGCTTGAAAAATGACACAGTTGTTTGGGATAGAAAATCTATTGGGCTTGAACAAGAAAACGGAAAATGGCTGCTACATTTTGAAAATAAGCCAACTGCATTGGCCGACTTTATTATTGTTTCCAATGGTGGAATGTCTAAAATAAGAAATTTTGTTTCAGATAATGAAGTCGAAGAAACAGGTACTTTTATTATTCAGGGCGACATTCCTGAACCAGAAACGAACTGCCCTGAATTTTATAAGTTGTGCAACAACAATAGACTAATGACCGCACATCAAGGGAATTTATTAGTTGCGAATCCATTTAACAACGGAATGTTAACTTACGGTGTCATTTTCAAAAAGCCTGAAGAATGGAATAATGGAAAAGGATTAGATTTTAAGGACACAAAAAGCGTTTCCGAGTTCTTGACAAACAGGTTTTCAAATTGGAGCAATGAATACAAGGAGTTAATTCGTTCAACAACTTTTTTCGTTGGTTTAACAATAAAAATATTTCCGCTAGACAAAAAGCCTTGGAAGAGTAATCGTCCGTTACCCATAACTTTAATTGGCGACACAGCTCACCTAATGCCACCTTTTGCAGGGCAGGGCGTAAACATTGGACTAATGGACGCTTTGATTTTGTCAGAAAATCTTACAAACGGGAAATTTGGAACGATACAAAGTGCTATTGATGACTATGAACAACGAATGTTTGTTTACGCAACAGAAGCACAAGCGGACTCGACAAAGAATGAAATAGAAATGCGAAATCCGAGCTTTACTTTTCAACAGCTAATGAATGTATAACTCGACAGACAAAAAAAACAGCCCACAACAATCGGCTTGAAACGCAAGGCGGGGTAAACGTCTTCGATTGAACATTTTTTTCTAATTTTACGGTATCGGCTTCGATTGAAAGGTAGTGGTAAAAACCCGCCCTGCGTCAAGCCGCCGGACGTTATGTGCCATTTTTGAATGACAATGCGAATAGATACAGACAAACAAATGAATTTACTTAGTGATAAGAACGTTGCAATAATTGGTGGTGGACCCGTTGGACTGACTATGGCAAAATTATTACAGCAAAACGGCATAGACGTTTCAGTTTACGAAAGAGACAACGACCGAGAGGCAAGAATTTTTGGTGGAACCCTTGACCTACACAAAGGTTCAGGTCAGGAAGCAATGAAAAAAGCGGGATTGTTACAAACTTATTATGACTTAGCCTTACCAATGGGTGTAAATATTGCTGATGAAAAAGGCAATATTTTATCCACAAAAAATGTAAAGCCCGAAAATCGATTTGACAATCCTGAAATAAACAGAAATGACTTAAGGGCTATCTTGTTGAATAGTTTAGAAAACGACACGGTTATTTGGGATAGAAAACTTGTTATGCTTGAACCTGGTAAGAAGAAGTGGACACTAACTTTTGAGAATAAACCGAGTGAAACAGCAGATTTGGTTATTCTTGCCAATGGCGGGATGTCCAAGGTAAGAAAATTTGTTACCGACACGGAAGTTGAAGAAACAGGTACTTTCAATATACAAGCCGATATTCATCAACCAGAGATAAACTGTCCTGGATTTTTTCAGCTATGCAATGGAAACCGGCTAATGGCATCTCACCAAGGTAATTTATTATTTGCTAACCCCAATAATAATGGTGCATTGCATTTTGGAATAAGTTTTAAAACACCTGATGAATGGAAAAACCAAACGCAGGTAGATTTTCAAAACAGAAATAGTGTCGTTGATTTTCTTCTGAAAGAATTTTCCGATTGGGACGAACGCTACAAAGAATTGATTCATACGACGTTGTCATTTGTAGGATTGGCTACACGGATATTTCCTTTAGAAAAGCCTTGGAAAAGCAAGCGCCCATTACCCATAACAATGATTGGGGATGCCGCACATTTGATGCCGCCTTTTGCAGGGCAGGGAGTAAATAGTGGGTTGGTGGATGCCTTGATATTGTCTGATAATCTAGCCGATGGAAAATTTAATAGCATTGAAGAGGCTGTTAAAAATTATGAACAGCAAATGTTTATCTATGGCAAAGAAGCACAAGAAGAATCAACTCAAAACGAAATTGAAATGTTTAAACCCGACTTTACGTTTCAGCAATTGTTAAATGTATAAAATGGAATAAAACGGCACATAACAAACAAATTGGCAATAGAGCCGGTGAAGTACTTCTATTGAACTTTTGTGCAATGTTGAAGATTAGTAATTCTATTCAACATTTGTGCTAAAAGTCGGCTCCATCGCCAATTTGCCAAACGTTGTACGACATAGTAAAACCGAACCAAACAAAATGAAAGTCAGAGAAGAAAAGTTAAGAACAATTATAGAATGGTCGGAGAAAAACGAAGATGTAAGAGTTCTTCTTCTGACAAGTTCACTTGTAAATCCTTTAGCACTTGTTGACGAATTTAGTGATTTAGACATTGAATTTGTTTTTGAGGATAATACAAATTACATTTCAGACAAAAGCTGGACGCTTAAATTCGGAAATCCAATTGCTATGATTGAAGAAGACGAAAGTTGTTTTAACCATAAACACGCAATGAAAATGCTACTTTATGAAGACGGTGTGAAAGTAGATTTTAAACTTTACAGCAAATCAAAATTTATAAAGGAAACGCAAGAGAAAGAATTACCAGAAGATTGGGATATTGGTTATAAAATTTTAATTGATAAAGATGGTATTACAAAGCAAATGCTGAAACCAACTTATCAAATTTCCATTATCAAAAAACCGTCTGAAAAAGAGTTTCAAAATCTAATAAACGATTTTTGGTGGGACACAACTTACGTGGCAAAGTGTCTTGTGAGAGATGAAATATTCTATGCGAAATTTATGTCGGAAACCGTTATTCGCACAGAATATCTAATTCCTTTAATTGAATGGCACATTGCAAGTGAACACAATTGGAACATAACGACCAATAAATATGGACGACTTTTCAAAAAGTATCTTAACCAGGAAATGTGGGCTAAAACAGAACAAACATTTTCAGGGAGCGATATAAAGGAAAATTGGACTGCTCTATTTTCAATGACTGATTTAGTTTCAGAAATAGGAACTGAATTGTCAAAAAAATTAGAGTACAAATACCCGGATAAATTAGAAAATGACATACGAAAATATTTAGCTGGACTAAAACCCAAAACATAACTACGTCGTACAACATCGTATTGGCAATAGGCGGGCTGAACGGCTTCGTATCAACGGAAGTGCAAAATTCAACTTCTGTTCTTCGATTAAAGTTCAGTGCTAAAAATCCCGCCCATCGCCAATACGCGGCACGTTGTTAGCAATCCGCTGCGCTCCTTGCTAACAATGGCTCGGCGACTTACGTCGCTTGCCGTAAGCCGCCGCTTCGCGGACTGCTTACAACAAGCGACTTGGCTAAATAGCTCCGCTTTTGTATCTTCGATACAGCTTCGCTACTTCGCCAAGTCGCCGAGCCGTTATTCAGGACTGTTTAAGTTTTTGATCTCCTGACGTTTTTGGTCTATACTGTTTAATAGTTTATTTTCTTCCTCTCTTTTAATCACCAAATTATGGAATTTCTTAGGGTTAAGAGAATGAGTAGAATCGATATGCGATGTTACATGCGGTAGCTCCAATTCTATCATTCGGTAACGCATTTCATACGATTTTCTATCGTCTAATTGTTTGTTCTTCTCGTATAGAACACCGAGACCTAGCGAAATAATGGTAGATAATGCTATCATAACAATGATCAGAGGTGTTGATTTGAGATCAATGCCGTAATGATGTTTTACAATGACCTGATCAGGAATTTCAGCTATCTTTGAAACAATGTCTTTTTCTTTGATTGTTAATACAGCTAATTCCTGTCTAGTTATTGTGGAGATTTCATTAGCTACATCCTGAAGTGTCCCATAATCGTTAATGATCTTAGATAGTACATCGTTTTCTCTTTTAATAAATTGCTTGATCTGTTGTAGTAGTTCCTGATCCTTTGCTCGCATTTCATGAAATTCCTGCATTTTCTTTTCATTTTCAGAAAGTAGGGAGACAATTGTAGGCATTATTCGTACAATATCCTGCGTGATCAAGTCTGTGTTTTCCTGCAATGCGCTTACCTGTTGCTGTATATTTTCTAATTCTGTGTTCATGGTATTAACGTTTTAGTCCGTAATTCTCTTTCTTTTTTCTTTTCTTGATCAACGGATCATCTTGCTCTGGTGTAATTTCGGGGTTCGAAAATAAAGCTGATGTTATGTGACCAAGTGTTTCTCCGATATTTCTGTCTATAGAATGATCCTTCGAAACATAGCTTCCAGTAATTTGATTTAGTTCAATAGAATTATCTATGCTATTTAAAGCCTTGTCGATCTGTCCGAAGCTCAATGAGCGGTCTATGGCAGAACCCCGAAATGTCTGTTCATCTTTGATGAACGAAATACCTTGAACCTCATCCGACCCCAATCTATATTTAAACTGCATTTCCACACCTCTGTAACGGATATAATTTTGTAGTTCCTTCCAGTTTTTACTGTGTCGTATGCCTGCCTTGACGGTGTCGTAAATTTGGTATTTCGTTAGATCATTACCTTTCAGTCTACCTCTGTTGACATTTCGTTTTCCTTCGGACTGCTTAAAGCCATATAATGCATTTAATTCTTTACAAGCTTTAAAGCTCTTATACCGCTGATTGCTATTGGAGATAGTTTTGCCATGATCGTTTACCCGATTAAAAATAATATGGATATGATCATGTTGGCGGTCGTGGTGGCGCACCATTAAGCATTGGGTATCCCTAATATCTAATTTTGATAAATAACGCTTAGCTGCGGATAGCATGATGTCATTATTCAGCTTGTTTTTATCTTCTGTATTCCACGAAAGAATAATGTGTCCGACTGCCTTGCCCAATCTTGGATTCAGCATCCGCTGAAAATTAAAGTCCTGTGTGATGGTCTTTGCCGAATCCGTCCGTAATCCATTTACATGGATAATCTCACTATCTTTTTTCAGGGCGTATCCAACGCATCCGCCGAAAGATCGGCCCTCAATTATCTTCGCTATCATGGTGCAGTAGTTTATTGATACAATGGTTAATGTGATGGATCGTATTTTTGCATTCCTGTGTCACCTCAATCAGTCCAGACTGGTGTGCTTTTTTAGTTAGCTGATTTAGATTGTTCGAAGCCCCAGTAATCGCCCTAAAAGCTTTCAATTGTTCTTCGGTAAACCTAGGTGTAATTTTTCGTAGGATCGCAGATTTGCGTACCCATTCCGATTTGCTCATACCTGCAATTTTTGCATTATGCAAAACTCTGTTATGTTCGCTTTCATCGAAACGGACATTGATCCTGAACTGTTTTTTATTTTCGAGTGCGGGTCTTCCGCCTTTTTTCTTGTTATTTTTCATCTTGTTTCTTTTTAGCTGTGACCATCGGGAGCCAATCGGTTTTGGGGTCACCAAAACACAACCTTGCTTCCTACCTATTCGATAGTTTTCTTCCCGATTGAATATTTTGGGTCTGTTCTTTGGATGATGTGAAAATCAGATAGTCATTGACATCCTTGATCCTGTTGTCTTGCCTCTGCAATTCTTCCATTCCATTTTTTACGGTGTGCGTTTTTTCAAAATGGCTTCGCAAACTGTTGTACGATTTTAAACCACTGCTATCTGTGTCCAGATAGCTTGTTATTCCGTTATGTCGCCCTAAGAATGGATATGCTTTTTGCAGATTGGCGGTCGTATTCAGGATACAGAAGTTCGTATTTAGATACGGCTTACCTGCATTCTTTTTTAACGTCATAAAGGATAGCAGATCCGTGAAGCCCTCAAACAAAACAACATCTTTGTTGCCGTTATCGATCGTGGTGATCCCCTTTGTCAATAGGGAGCGTTTATCATAGCTGTTGCGCAGTTCGTATCCACCTGCATCATTCTTAAAACTTGCGGCAAAGTACGTCTGTCCTTTTGCCGTCCGGTAATAGATTTCCTGACAGTATACTCTGGCAATTTCAATATCTATTTTGCGTACGTCGGTCAGATAGTCTGTCAGAGCTTTGTTTCCGAGAGGCTCAACGGAAAGGATGGTGTAAGCGCGTTCATTTTCTTGTTGCATGACCTGTACTTTATCCAATACGGTCTGCTGGTGAAAAGAAAAGATATTTTTTCTTTCATCAGCCCAATCTAAAACAGTTGATAGGTTTTCCGTATCCAAAAACTTCATCAGGAAGTCAATGTTATTTCCTCCGAATCCTTCCGAATGCGAGTACCAGATATTCCTATGGATATCCAACTTTGTCGAAGCCGTTCTTTCGTCTCCTCCATTGAATGGGTTTTTAAACCATGCTTCACGGCTGTTCATCCTTGCGCATGGTATCTGTAGATAATTTAATATGGATATGAGCGGTATGCGCTTTAATTCATCACATGTCATAATCTTAATTTTAAAGTAGGTTTAGTTTAGTCTATTACTATATAGGGGCGGACTAAACTAAACCTGTTTTTTAATAATAGAATTCAGGGTTGAACCGGTAGGTCTTATCGTTTTTGATGACCATCCGTTTGTTTTCCAGAAATGTCTTCAGCTGTTTGGCTTTATTGATGCCGAAATTGAAGCCCTTTGCCAGATACGCATTCCGTAATCTGCCAACATATTCATCATATGTGCAGGTTATTTCACTGCCGTTGAACATTTCCTGTAACACTTCCCGATGGTTCTCTTTGGAAAGCTCCTGATAGTCGAATCCCTTTCTCGATACTGTACCTGACAGGTCAAAGTTCTCATCCAGTACGGGCAAACCATCATCGATAAAAAAGGTAAATGGCTCAAACTCGATATCCCTGATGAACTTTGGCGCCACGGTGCTGTAGTTTGTATCCAGATCGCTTTTGGTGACCTGTAATATGGATTCAGCCTTATTGTTCAATTCTGTCCCCAAATGCCCTCTGGTGTTGTCATCACCCTTGTTTAGGTGCAGTACGGTATGGATGTGTATATTCAGCTCCTGTGACCATTTCATCAGCTTGCCGGTAATTTCGGTCGCTTCCGTAGCATTATTGATGTCGTAAACAAGATCCCTGATCCCGTCTATGATGACCAGACATATTTTGCCCGCATATTTGGACAGGGCATATTCGATGATACTTATGCGCTCTTTAGTGGGGTATTCCCTCAGGGATATAAATTTTAGGTTTTCATGGACTTCCGTTGTCGGGTAATTTATGAGTTTGTAAACCCTTGAAATCAACCTGTGGCAATGGAATCTGCTCTGCTCCGTATCGCAGTACAGTACCAATGGACGGTTTATGGGAACTTTGACCTTATACTGTAATATCTGTTTTCCGCTCAATGCAGCAGCGACCAATGAAATCACATTGAATGTTTTCCTACTCTTGGCCTTTCCGGTGGATGCGCTGAAATTTCCTAATGTACCGATAACGGAATCGGAATTGCTGATTGTTATCATGATCGGAGGTTCTAAAAATTTATCTGTTATTTTTACTATAGCCCTATCCAATGCAGTGGCTATGTCCTGGTTAAACGAGATCATTATTTACCTCCTTTGTTATGGTTGAAGTTCGTCATGGATGCCATAACATCTTCTTTGTTGAAGTAAATGCGCTTTCCCATACGTTTATAGGGAATACGCCCCTGTTTCATCCATTCGGTCAGGCTGACAAGGGAAATATCAAGCTCGTTTGCCATTTCCTTTTTGGTCATTAGTTTTGTCGGTTGCTTTTTTTGCGGAGGATCGTCCATATTACCAACCTTTGAAATAAAAACCTGTAGTTCTTCCCTAACTGCATCCTTGACACAATCTCTAAGGGCATTTCGATCCAGTGTAATCATACTTTGCTCATGTTTATCAATTTAAGAATGTCGAAGTCATGGCCACTTTCTTCGTTTAATTAACTTGACACAAAATTGGGCAAGCAAGACCACAAAAAATGCCGTTCAGAATTTTGAACGGCATCTCTGCAAGGGGGTGGTATGATTTATCTTCTGGCTATTCAATTGGAATAATTTTGAATTTGCGATCTGAATTGTCAATGTCGGTGGGTTTACCGTCACAAAAATAGTTCTCTACTGTTCCGAATGGAATTGGCTTATCATGTTCCAAAAAATGATTGGAAATGATTTTTGCCCATGTTATATGGGCGTTAGTCCCTAGGAATGTTTCTGCTTTTCCGTTGATTATTATCTTTGCTTTCATAAATTCATCAAACAACGCGATCAGATTAAGTTTGTCGCCGTTCAGTATATTGATTTTATGATGATCCAAGGAATTCAATCGGGATTTCTCTTTTTTGAGCTTTTTAACCTGTTCTTTAAATTCATCCAATTCTTTTAATGTCGTATTATACTGTGCTAGCAAACGATCGAGATTTTGTTTCTGGATGAATTGCTTTTTTAATTCTTCCTGTTCCTCTTTGTTCGAATCTAGATAGTTCTCCAGAATAGTTTTTATGGTATTTATATTGGATTCTGTACTTGCATTGGATGAATTGGCAAGTTTCGTAAATGCCGAATCGATCAATTCCTGTGTCCGCTGGAATTCTATTTGAGTTTTGCTCTTTACTTCTTGCAATAGTTGCTCGCTGACTATCTCATATTTTTTTGACAGACTTACCGTGAAATTCCATCGGTCATATTTGGGAAGGATATTCTCGATGAAATACTGGAATTTCTGTATTCTAAGGTCGTTTCTTCTTTTCTGTGTCGCCGACAGCTTTTCCTGTGATTTGCTTCTTTCCTTTTTTAGCTCGGAATTAACAGTCTGCCATAATTCTTTAAAAAACTCTCTGCCGTCAGTATCGTTGAATTCAGCTTTGTAATAGTTGAAGTGGCGCAAAAAGAGATCTTCAAGTTGACTCTCTGGAAGTCGCTGAACTTTTATAAGAAAGTGTACATCCGCATGCGTATCGTTCTTGGAAAAAGGGACGCCCACGTCCAATGGATGCGGATCAAAGTCAAACGGTTTTCTTCTTCTGAAATATTTACTGTTCATAATTTTAAAATTTGTTCAGTGCATCGATTAACGAATCCGTGTTTGCCGATTCGTATTTCATTAAAGTCCTTATGTCGGAATGTGCGGTCAGTTTCTGCACAAGTGTAATGGGTACGTTCCTGCTCAATAGGTTCGTTACCATTGATCTTCTGCCGACATGGCTCGATAGGAAGTCGTACTTCCTTTTTTCTATCACCAGCTTTTGCTTACCTGAATACCTTGTGATCTTTATGATTTCGTCCATTCCTGCCAGTTTGCCGACAGTTTTGATATATTCATTGAACTTCTGGTTGGATATCTTGGGCACGGAGTAACCGATACGCTCCAAGATATCCTTTGCTGGGGCAATATACCCCTCAAAAGGTACGATCACCCTTTTTTTGACTTTTACCGAAATGAAGTCCCAAGCATTGTTTTTTATGTCCTTTGGGTCAAAGTTGATCAGATCCTCAAATCTTTGCCCTGTGTAGCACAATAGACAGAACAGATCCCGTACCCTTTCCAGACTGGGTCTGTCCGAAAGATCATGGTTCATCAGTTTCTGTATTTCGGATTCTGACAGGGCAATGATCTCATTGTAGGCTTTCTTCTTAAAGTTTGTCTTCTGGGTCTTGAAGACATCGGGATGCACCAAATAATCATTGTCGTTGCACCACTTTAGGAATACCTTTAACGTGGAGATGTACTTGTGGATGGTGTCATTCAGCAAGCCCTCTTTATCTCCATCGTTCGTGTTCTTTTTCCTGCTTAGAAATACCTCAAACTGATCGAGAAATTTACCGTCCATTTCCCTAAGGATAAGTTTTGTTCCCTTATGCTTCTCAAAATCCTCCAATCCCTTAAAGACTGTCCGGTATTCTTTTAACGTACCCTCTTTGACAAAATTGGATTTGTAGGAAAGGAACTGGGTTTTCAGGTGGGAAATGGATATTTCACTATTGACGGCATTGTCCCTGTCAATACAGTCCTGTACAATCTGTTTATAATCCTCTTTGGAAAGAAACTGGTTTGTTTCTTTTTTTCGCATTGCTTCCCTTGTACAGCAGTTTGCAAGGTTGTTCAGTTCAACATTGAATTCCAACGCTCCGCTGGCACTTGGTTTAAGCCTTTCCTTTTCAAAATCCCAACTTTTGGGCAATATCTTATAGTTTGTCCTGTATTTTATCCTACAGGATTTATCCGGTGAAAAGAAGAGATACAGTGCAGTGGGCGATGGATTCCAGAACTTTTGTGCAAGGTTCTTCTTTTTCCCTCCAACCTTTGCCAATTCCTGTTTGACCTTTTCAGGCGAAATATCGGGATTATAGGGCTTATCTAAATAAAAATTCACTTTCATATTTCTCGGACATATTTCGGACAGAAATGCTTAATATTACCATATTTTACCTTTGTAAGGTTAGGTAAAGATAGGTAATAAAATTTGTAAATACCTAATAATCAGAGTAAAATAAGAAAAGTAAAAGTAAGATATGATAACGGTTCGAATCCCGCCCTGCCGCAAAAAAAGCTACCTCTAAGGTAGCTTTTACTTTTAGAATGGGGCTTTATCTTCAACAATAGCCAACATTTCCGCTCGGTATAAACATAACGTATGCCTGCTGTTTCTCTTTGGCGAGTACCTTTCTCACCAGCCATGTGCGGAACAGGTGGGTGTTGTAGGTGTTCAGTCGGAAAGCGACCGGGATGATGATTTCAAGTGCGTACACATCCGCGTACAGCCTGTTTTCAAGCTGCATGTAGCGGCACACCTCGTAGTCGTTCAGCACGTCCGACTTGCGGACGGCTTTGATGGCGGCGTTCACTGCCGGGACGGTCGTATGGAACAGTCCGGCTATTTCGGTGGCGGTCATCCACACGTCATTACCGGTTACGCTGACCGCCTTGTCTTCTATGATGATTATGTCTCGCTTCATGGCTTCTCTTTTTTAGATGGTACAACCTGCAAATTCCTCGATGCCGTTCAACCTTGCCGCAAGGTTCTCCATGTCCTGATTGAGCTTTTCTTTGGTTATCTTCGCGTAAATCTGCGTCGTCTTTATGCTCTTGTGTCCGAGCATGGAGCTGACCGTTTCGATGGGTACGCCGTTGGAAAGGAAAACTGTCGTGGCTGCCGTGTGGCGGCTTTGATGCCACGTGATATGCTTGGTGATGCCGCAACGCTTGGCGACGGCACGGATACCTGCAAGGCACGTGTTATAATGCGGGACGGGGAATATCCTGCCGTCCCCGCACAGTCCCCGGTATTTGCCGATTATGCGGTTGGCGATGTCAAGCAGGCGGATATTGGACACCACACCCGTTTTCTGGCGGTTGATGTTTATCCACTCGTGTTCGTCGAAGTAGGTACGGATATTCTCGTCCGTGAGGTTGCGCATATCCGAGAATGACAATCCGGTGAAGGCGCAGAACAGGTAGAGGTCGCGGTACAGTTCCTGTTTGGCGTTTTTCAGTTTGCCTTCCATCAACAGGCGTATTTCCTCTTTGGTAAGGAAACTGCGTGTCGTTTCTTCCTTTTTGATTTCATACTCGCGGAACGGGTCGCGTGTCAGCCACTCGTTGTTGATGGCGATGAACACCATCGTCCGTAGCGGGCAGACGTACAGCCACACGGTATTGGTGCAGCAGTGCTTGTCCGTGCGCAGGAACATCTCGAAGTCGGAGATGAAAGCCGGGGTAAGCTCTTTCAGGGCGATGTCCTTCACATGGTAGCGGATGGTGAGGAACTCTTGCAGGTGCTTGTAAACGGTGCGGTACTTCAACAGCGTGCCTTTGGCTTTCATGCCAGCCTCCACCTGTTTCTCATAGTCCTCGTTGTGCCGGCGGAACACCTGCATCAGCGTGTGGTAGCGGTGTTCCAATCCGAGAAAGGCGTTCTTCACCTTCTCCGCCGTGACGAAGTTGTCACGCTCCATGATTTCCTGATAGTGCTTGTTGATGCGCACCCGCATCTTGTCAAGCATACGATTCGTTTCAAGTGCCGCCGTGCTTCTGCCCGTGACACGTCCCCCTTTGGTGTCCCACAGCTTCGGGTCGACAGTCAGTTTGCAGCTGAACTGCGTCTGGCTGCCGTCCACCGTGATGCGTCCCATGACGGGAACTGTCCCGTCCTTTTTCACTACCTGACGCTTGAGGTAGTAGATGACTGAAAATGTACTCTTCATCGTCCTTAATTTTTTGGTTTCAAAATTAGTTGGTGAAGAGTCCGATGTCGGTACGCAAAACGGGGAGGAACGGCGCAATCTTTTTCTGTAACCAAATTTTTTGCGTGAGTTGTAGGTAACTCACTATTCCTTAGTGTCTTGTTTCGCCATCCATACCCGTTTGTCGCATTATCGGGCATGGTTACGAACAAGTAACGTTGTGGCGTCAGGATTTGGCTTTTGCTGTGATTGTACTGGCTTCACGAATTATAGCCACTTCAACTAAAACCCTTGTAACTCAATTCTATCACTATATCTTTCCGCATTTCACTTTTTTGTAGTAACTTTGCATACAAAATCTCTCAGATAAGAACTGCCGATGTGCGATATAAAGAATATCCGGATTGGAAGAATATAAAAGACTGGAGAAGCACTCTGAGACTGTATAAAAGGACTGAAGGCGACAAAGTCTCCCCAATCTGCATGGCAAATCAGAGAAGCTTATCGGATAATGATAGTTCGCTGCACGCTGTCAGCATACCGTCATTTCGTTTTCTGCATCGGATTAGTCTTAGCCTGCGGCATATTCATAGATGTTACAGAAAGAATTGTCGTTTTCATCTTTCCGTTGTTCGGCAATAGCAAGAATTTCTGTTATTGATTCGACAGACTGACCGCTTATCACCTCAAACCACTTGAATACTTCTGTCTGGTTGACAAAATATTCCTTGTACCATTTGTCGTCTGGAGTACATAGGTCTGCAATGTACTTGTCGGGAAAGTATTTACCCTCTTGGTCATTTGTCCAGTACTCCGCCAGACCCGACTCTTCCGATTGATAGAAATAACATAGTGTTGGGAATTTCTCACATACCAGTTCAAGTGTTTCATCACACGGAAACCAAACTGTTTCCGTTGTGAATTTCAAGAATGTCAGGCCAATAAATGTGTTATACTGTTTAGAAACGGAGTACGACGAGTAAAAAAGGAATAGGACCGGTAGTGGGAGTTCGGTGGAGCATGGCTATAAGAGTAATCGGGCTGAATATACAATACAAGGAAATGCTATCCACCCGCTTTGGCTACAGGTGGATATGTTATTGTCATTTCGCACCTCTCATGATGGTGAGTTGGTCGGGACGGTTAGGAAACCAATAAGAATCACTGTCAATATATACACATCTGCCACTATTACAGAGATTCCCAAAAGCTAAGACCTCACAAGGTCCAAATATCACTCCATAATCGTTTGTAAACGCCACCATATCTCCCACACTCAAGTCGTTTTCCGTATCCATCACCTTAGAAAGGTGGTCGTAAAACTCAATACCTTCAGCTTCACGTTCTGTTTTCCAACGCAAAAAGTCTTCTTTATGACTTCTACCGGTATGTATCGGTGATAATTCAGAAGGAAAAACCTCCGCTTCCGAAGTATCAGATGCAATCAAAATAACGCTATCCTCTTCAATGTTTTCCGGAATAGAAGCCACTTGGTAAACCCCATTAGACAGACCACTATCTGGGTCATGCCAATAAAGAAAATTACCCAACTTGATAAAATCGTATTTTCCCATATTCTTTGATTTATTATTTCCCTTTGCTTGAAGCTCTTTCAGCTTCTTGCCGGGGATTGATTTTTATGCAGGATTAACAGTGGAATAAGGGCGATAAGACAAGTAAACAGTAAATGGAATGGAACGGAATACCCAACCTTCGAATGTAAGAGCAGAAGCAGGCTTGTCCTTTTATACCTTGCAATGAGAAGGGGACTGAAAGTCAATCTTTGATTTGAGGAAGGCTGCCGTAAAATATCCAGGAACCGTTAGCATAGCGGTGCTTGACAATCGTCCGGACACTGTACCTTTGCATATAAAATCTCTTCGGCCAGATTTGCCGATGGTGCGATAAGGGAATACTCAGAATGGAAAAACATAAAAAGGGGTATCATATTATAGGCGAAATATATAACAGAGCTAATATAAGTCCTAAAAAAATATTTTTGCTATCTTTGCCAGCGTATTATATAATATTAAGAACATAACAATGGAAAAAACATTTACACAAATCTGTGAATTGTTCGATCAATTCTCAAAAGATGCCAACCTCCAGATGGAGAAAAGCAACAAAGCTGCCGGAACTCGTGCCCGCAAAGTATCACTTGAACTTGAAAAACTTCTCAAACAGTTCAGAAAAGAGTCACTCGAAGCATCGAAATAATTTTCATTCTGGTTCTGACAGTAGGAAAATGGCGAACTTCACGTGTACCATATCGAAAAAGCCTCTTCGCTTCACAGCGGAGAGGCTTCATTGATTATGACAAAGTTAAACATCAATTATGCGAAATTTCTATTTCGCTTTTGGAAAAAACAACTCCACTTTCGTATGTCTGTTGGCTTCCACGGGCGTATAGTCGGCAATTCCACCTTTGCTAACTCTGATAATCCGCTTGGCTGGTATTCCACGTTGTTCCAGTTCTGCGGTAATAAAACTTGCTCTCGATATACTCAAAGAATCATTGATACTTGATGTTCCTGTAGAACTGTCAGCAGCACCAGTTACCCTCACGGATAAACTGTATTTCTTAGCTACACGAGCCAGTTCGTCAAGATTAAGCCTCTGTGAGGTATCCGTCAGATGTGTCGTATTGAGAGCAAAAAAGAAATAGATGGGTGTACCGATGCACTCTCCATCAGCGTATGAAAGAACCGTGGAATCCATAGCGAGGGTGTCCTGATGGGCGGACTGCACATTTCGGGAAGCCGTGTAATTATATGATGGCTTTCCATTCTCTGTCTGAAGAATAGTCGTGTCAAGAGGTGACGACCCGTCCCAATAGCTATGCTTCAATCTTGCACGAAGCGAGTTCAAACCGCTATAATTATTTATAGGATATCTGCATCCGGTTATATCGTCGTTGTCAAAGATATGGCTATATGTATCGAGTAGTCCTTCGATTTCCAGAATTTTCTTTAATTCCACGAGCGTTCGCTTATCTTGATTGTGACGTTCCACATAACGCCTGTTCTCCTCCGAAAGGAAGTTGCCATAATCGACAAGCTGTTCGTTCCGATGGATGTATGGTGCCGTATCCACCGCGCGCTTCCAGCCGACCTTACCGAGATGAAAGGTGAATCCGGCAGTCAGCGAAAGCATGTGATCGCCCAGACGGTTTGGATAGCCATATCCGTCGAAATCCTGGAATGTAGTTGTGTTAGAGAGTTCCAGCATAGCACTAACCCGTTTGGAAATACGGTATTGTGTTAGTATGCCGTAAGAAAGCGCAAAGGGATTGTTCCCGTTGGTGGCATTATGTAGCAGACCGACACCCATAAAGGGTGCAAGCCTCCAACGTACCTGTTCCTGTCGGGCATATCTGCGTCCAAGGAGATTCCACAGGAGATCTGCATGGATATAATGGTAGTCCTGCGTAGATAATTGTGCATCCTTAAACTGCAAGCCACTATAATTTACCCTTGCGCCGACCAAAGGAGTAAACCATTTGCCGACGGCGAGGCTGTACGAAGGTTTCACTCGTCCAAAAAGGTCTTCACAACCGAGAGGTGTACCAAGAAAAACTGTCGCACCTCCGGATATGCTAACAAACCAGTTGCCGGTTCGAGATGCCGGAAGTAGCACCCCGTTGAGATAGACGGGCTGCATCGGTTGAAGCAATTCCGCTACTTCATAATGAATAGTGTGTCGTACAGTGTCCTTCTGTACGGGTTGTACACTTGCTTGTGCCTGCAACGTGCAGAGCAAAGCGAAGATGAAAATAATTTGTTTCGTCATATTCCAATGATTTCATTAGTTATACTTTTAATCTGGTGTAAGGCGTATGCCATTTACCGTTTAGATTTCTTGCCGATAGTCGAGCGCATCATGCGGCTCGCCATCCTCATACAGCGAAGTGCCCATGCTCGGTTGTCCTCGTCCTCGTCGCGTCCCCATTTGAGGTCACTCCCTCCGCCTCCACCACCATGTGATTCGGCAAATGTAGTGGCATCATCTACCATTCCGAGAAATAGCATTGTCGCACAGTGCATGATTTCCGTACCCCGCTCGGCGATAGACTGTACCAGTGAACCGTCAAAGAGCTGCCGTTCTGAAACATTCATTTGTGCCGATGCGTTACGATACTCGCTGATTACACTCTCCAGTAGGACGTCTTTAAACAAGCTATCCACTTTGGAGTGTACATCACGGGAATATTGATAGGCCTCCTCTTTGAGTTCTTCGGTACGTTCTTCAATGGCTCCCATATCCTTTTTCAGTTCGATGAGTTGCCGGTCAGCCGTCTGCAACTTTTCCTGCTTGTCTGCCAGTTGTCTGATGATTCCTTGCAGCTCTTTTTCCAACATTTGTATTTGGATTGCCAATTCTGCCGCATTGCCTTTGTTTTCTTTTAAATTGTACTCGGCTGCCGATAACAAGGTTTCTTTTTCAGTTTTCTGCTTTTCAAGATTGCTAACCATTGTCGTAAGCCCTTTGACTCTGCGTTCTGCCAACCGGATGTCTGATTGAAGTTCACCCAATACCTGTTGATGGAGTTTGATATTATCCTCGATTGTTGTACACTCTTCAGACAACATTCGGCGGTATTCCTCAGTCGTTCTGTGCCGTGCACCCGTTTCGGATATGCTTGTTCCTCTTGACATTCCCCACTTTGTATTGACTTCTGCGAAAAAGTCCGTATGAAGTTGTTTCATTCTTGCACTATATTCAAACTTATCCTTACCGGCGAAGATTTCCTTGTACGCAAAGCGACTATCCTTGATTGGCAGAAGCGTACAGTGGATATGCGGGTTCAATTCATCCAGATGTACAATGAATGCAGCGATGTTCTGCTCACCATATCTGCCACAAACGAATGAATAAACATCCTTGGCCCAGCGTTCAATGTCACGCTTCCGTTCGATGCGGGTATTGTCCGCACCTTTTTCAAAGTCCACCTGTTGCGTACCGAAAGCAAGTTCCTGCATTCGCTGCCGTGAACCGCCGAAGATGATATTTACCACCGTGCGGTATTTTGGTTCGAGCAGCCCCTCATTAGGATCTTTGATTCCACGGTGACTTAATATGTCCGCCATCCGTTTGGGAATGCTACGGCTTGTGTCGATGGGATGTATTTTACCTCCGGGCGCAATCTCGAAGTTCAGCCGTTTACGCGTAGGATCATAATTTCCCTTACTCATAGCGTACTTCTCTGCCTTTTCACTACGGTCACGCAGATGTTCATTACTTTGGGCGGTGGTAATCCCTTTCGACACCTGCACGTCGAGTACCTGTTTTTGATTTGCCATACGTTTTTCATATTGTTTCGGACAATCTACCGTGTCCCAGCTTGCTGCTTGTTCGGACACCCTTCCCACCAACGTCAGGCAGGTGGGGTATTAGGCTCCCCCTTCCCTTTGTTCGTGGCAGGCGGGCAAGCCCGGATGCCTTCTATAACTGGCAGGGGGGCTTCACTGGATACAAAAGTGGATTGTTGCGGTTATACATTCTGTTTTCAACCTCCAATCTGATACGTTGCCTCCTGTGCCTTTGCCGCAAATGCCAGAAAAGGCTTAAAAAGCGTTTTAAGGAACTCCCTGTCATCTTCATCATAATCGGAATTTTCATCCCTATCTACATCAAGAATAAGCCCGGCAATACCTTTCGAAGTTGCAATAAGTCCTGTCCAGTCCCCATACAATTCCAATCGGAAGTAGTCCATAAACTCTGTACTGTCATCGAATCTCGACTTACGCAGTGCCCGTTGTATAGCGGCAAATGTAATGCACTCCAAAGCTACCATACGAATCTTGACAGCTCGTTCATCATCATCCGCTGCCGGATTGATGCGAGTGATACTGTCCGGAGATGGGCAGCTATCGCATATGCCAGCTTCATCCATTGCCCGACGAACAAGTTGCTCACACTTGATTCCGATCTCGTCAAGGGACACTTTGCCGATTATCCAATCGGACAATGCCTCACGTAGCTGTTCTGCAAGGTTCAACTTCTTCTGTCCATTGCAAGACTCCGTGGATTGGCTGGTTTGCACAGTCATGGTAATGATGACGCTTTTGGAAAGCCGGATGCGATTCAACAAGCCGAACTCTTCCATTACATCCAAAAAAGAACGGACAGTAGCCCTATGCCAATGCCATTCCGATGAAAGGTCAGAAACAGTCACGTGGCACTGGTTGGGTTGAAGTTCGTAGCCTTTGTTCCTTAAAAAAGGGGAAACAAAACCTGCCAAAGATTTATCCAATAAATCACAGAAGGCTTCTGTCTTTGTTTTTCGTTCACCGACTTTCTCCTTGAGGTAGTCAAATACTTCTCTGTCTGCCAATATAGGGACAGCTATTTTCTGCTTGGTTTTCATTTTCATTTCATTTTTTAATTATTACTATTGTGCGGATATATCAGTGTTGCCGCTATCCGCATCTTGCGGCAATATCGCGTGATGATGGTCATAATAACTTTCGGCTAATAGTCTGGGGAATTTCATCCATTCAGAGATTATGCCTATGTCCTGAAATTCGGTCATAACCCGAACAGAGGGATAGAACAGGGCAGCCAAAAGAAGATAGGCGGCAGTTACCGCCGTTGTGTACAAGTGTGGAACAAAACTGATGGCCAAAGCCACCAATGAGAGTATGACAAACATACATGGTCGGTCACATAAACCTCTTAACAATCTGTCCGCTCTCCTAAATGAATATATAGTGGCACAGATAGCAGTTGAAAGAAAAACACCGAACTCGCCAACATGTCCGCTGATGTAAACATAGTGGAAGAGCAATAGCAGAATCAATACGACCTGTACATATAGTTTACGAGCCTTTACACTGTGTATCATAGCATCGTAGAACCTTACCATAAAAGAACGGTGGCTTTTGTACAATGCTAATGGCAATACGAAAAGCGTTATACAGAAGATAAGTTGTAGTATATTCCAAATCATAAATAATAGGGTTTCTCGCGTATTTGAATGGGGGATATCATCAACTCTAATTGGACAATATTGTGGGTGGCCAATAGGATGATAACTTCGGCGTCCCTCGGTGAAAGGTATATCGCTGCTTTCTTAATACGTTGCTTGAACGTATGCTCCTGCTTACGGTAGGCTGCCAATGCCTTATCCAGTTTATGTTCCGGAATTGTCCATGTCATGCCTTTGGCGTATGAGCCTTTGTCTTTGCAAGCCCGCAGTACCAACGTGCGGGAAACAATGTAATTGATATATCCGTTTCTTGACAAAGCATACTCCTTATAGAAATTGTCATCAACAACCTCTATCCATGTCCGGTATTCCCTAATCCAATAAACCATTTGTCGGTATAGTGTGTCCCGCATAACATGACCATTAAAGGAAATCCATCAAGAGATCGTCTTTGTTCTTCTTATACTTGAATGTGCCACTTTTGGAATGAAGATCCAAATCAAGGCACAGCTCGCCGTACATCTGCTCAAGAGAATCATAGATGGTGACAAGAATGCTATTTACCTTACCGTCTGCATCTGTCTTGCAATTCATCTTGAACATCTGTCCAAATGCCGGGTTGGAGTATGCACAGGTGCTATGCCTGAATTTGTCAGCGTGCGTGGGGATGTGGTGGTAGAGAGTTATAAGCTCCATATCGTCCTCAAACAGATCCATCACTTCCTCCAAATCGTAAGGGTCGCGTAGCGGGAAGGTCAGTAGGGCGTAGTCACCGTAGAATTGTGCTTCCTCCATTGTCGTCACATCGAGTAGTTGCGGTAGTTGCAGAGGGACAAATGTCATAAAGTCATTGAAAAAATGTCGTAACATATTCATTTTTTATATTGTTAGAGCGTCTGTATGAAAATATCCATAAGCATTCCTGGCAGTTCAGTCAGTTGACCACTTTCCGATTGCAGGATTCGGCTCAAGGTTTTGAACGCCACAGGTGTCTGTGCCGCCATCCTGTCAAGTTGTTTCCGTTCTTTATCGGAAAGCAATGTCATAGAGAATCCGTCCAGTGAAGTATAAGGGTGGATAAGCATCCATATATAAGCATGTGCTTGCGAAGAAGTCTTGATTTTTTTGTTCCGAACATCTTCTATACAAATCTGCATATTTTGTATTTGGCGACGATTGGTGCGCATTGTCAAATAAAGCATAGCCTCCCGATAGGTAATCTCCTTTCTCTCAGCGGCAAAGAATATCTGCGAACAACACTGTTCAGTACCACGTGTGATGTCAGCCATACTCTCACCTTCGAAATCGTGCAAGTGAGAGAGGAACGCACGGAATATAGCATCTTCTTTAGTGATATAAGTAATCAGTTCATTGCGGCTATGTATGCCGTTACGGATAGTTCGGGTCAGTAACATACGGTAAGCCGCAAGGATTTCCTCTTTGTTACCCTTATGAAGCGGAAGATTATCCAGTGAGTTGAAAAACGGGCGGATTTCTCCAGCGGCATGATGCAGTTCCTCATCATTGTTATAAGGTGAGAACTCTCCTTTGAGAGCCAAAAGTTCCTGATAAGTACGCGTCTTTGAGAGGGCTAAGCGTGAGAACTCAGTGCGGATAGAATCATGCAGTCTGATACACTCTTCACGCTGATTGGAATGGGGGTGGCTGAGCGTATCATTCCGGAGATACCTAAAAACAGAGTCTTTTACTGTTTGCCATTGTAGGATATGCTTGGTCAATACTTGAAATGAGGAATCTTTCTGACGTCGTATATTGTACAAGTACTCCCTGTATATTCCGGCAGGATCGTTCGTAGCTTCAGACAATGATTTGCCATTTCTATCGCTGCATGATATCAGGCCCAATATGGCCAATGAAACGATACATCTTCCAGTCAAAAATGATGGAGTCTTGTAGTATGATTTTAAAATTTTCATATTTAACAATTCATATTTAACGATGCAAATCTATATATTATTTTTATTGTAAAAGCCCTTTTATATCGCATTTAGTATAATTTTTGGTATCATATTAATAATATGATTATCAATGAAAACAAGTGCAAGAAAAAAGCTAAAAAAAGGATTTAGCGAGATTTTTGCCACGATATGATTTTAGATTAAAATGAAAGTGCTATATTTGCACTTGTTATCAAAACAGTGTATATTAAAATGGCAAAAGTTGGCTATATATTCAAGGAAAATAATGACAGTTTTGATGCTGAGAGAGAATGGATGCAGCGATATGGTTGTGTACAAATCGTAGAGGAAACAGTTGAACATGAAACATTGAGACCTATGTGGAAACAGCTTATGGCGAATCTTCAAAGGGGCGATGAAATAGTCATATCCAAATTCAGCAATGCTGCACGCGGTTTAAGAGAACTGGCCGCGTTCATCGAACTATGCCGTATCAAAATTGTACGTGTCATATCCATTCATGACAGAGTTGATACTCGCGGTGAATTATTCCCCGGTACGACAGCAGCCGATGTGTTGTGGATAATAGGGGCATTTCCGGAAGAAATTGCCGCGCTACGAAAATATTCCGCTCATGTCGAGAAGTTACGCCAGAATATCAAAGCCCCGGCTGTGCCGAAGGTATTACCTAAAGCTGAACGAGATAAGACAATCGTGGATATGTATATCAACGGGCATTCTTTCGATGACATTTGGGCTGCAAGCGGTTTTAGCAGCAAAAGTTCTATTTGGCGCATACTCAATAAATATGGCGTAAAACTTGATCGTGGCCAAACCAGCGGTCCGCGTGTCAAACAGAACCCGAAAGAGGACGGAACAAATGAAGGTGACTCCTGATAGAATTTTCAGATAATCAGGATCGTATATTTGTTTTTCGGTTATTATTTTGTATTTTTATTATTGTTAAAACTATAAAAGTAAGACTTATGGGAGATATTATAATTGTATTGCTGGTATTCTGGGTTGTCGGCAAGCTCTTGAAGGGCGTGTTTGGCGGTTTCAGTAAAAGCAGCTTCAAAGATGATAAGTAGGCCAGCCAAGGGATGGGTAAATACGGTCAAAAAAGACTGGTTCAAGAGGCGTGAAATTGTAAAAAGGAAGTGGAATGGAATAAATATAAACGGAGCTTCCGGCAACAGGAGTCCAGGATATATCGGTTGAGATATACCCTGAATACATGTCGGATATTGTCTGTCCGGAGATGTTTAGGCTTTCCACCTATACCCCTCGTTTGTCAGTTCCAAGTATTCCTCTAATCCCGGTTTTACGAAAAAGACAATTTCAAAGGCATCGTTACTTCCGCTATCGGGGAATGTCATGTCGGTTTCTCCATTTCGGATAGTCCCTTTGCCCACGTTGGAACCAAGGTCTTCATCCGCATAGGCATATTGAAACTCGACGTCCGGAAATATTTCGGAGAGTGTTTGGATAAGCAGCGGCACACCTTCCCAAGCCGTATCAAACCAAAGCACGTTCGGTTCTTCAAAATTCTGATTAAAGGCATTCCATTTTGTACCCCAGTTAGCGATAGACCATTCATACCAAGTAGGATAACCGTATTTTCCCCAGTTTTTCAGATATGTCATTCCAAGTTGTAATGCTTCTTCCCTGACTTTTTCCTCCTGAATTTCCATCCATTGAATGACTTTCAGGTCGTCCTGTGAATTGAACGGTTTACGTTGCTGTGCTATGATATACTGCATACCAAATTCCCCAGAAGTGGACGCTTCTATCAGTAAGTCCTTTGGCATAGGGATAATGTTGTTGAAGTCAATATAGCAAGGCGTACTGTCTTCATCTGTTTTTCCTTTTAAGAAATCCATCACATTTTGTACTGTTTCTCTGTCTGCGTTTATTTCTAAACGGTTTGTTACATAATTAGGCATGATTTTAATGTTTAAAGAATTGGTTAGTATTAACTTTTATTTCCCATATTGTCGGTTCTTTACTGATTGAACCGTTTTGGGATTTATGGATGCGGTAAACGGATGTCGATACAGCTTCATACGGCAACTTTTCTTGCCAAATTACTCTTGCGCAGGAAGGAAGAATTTTGTAAGAAATACACTTCAAGTAGCAGGATCAAGCGCGATAGCCGACCTTTGCATCTGATAAAACCAAACCGGTGATAGGATGAAGAATAGATGGGAGATAAAATGAAAAATAATTAATATAAAAGAAGAATGCTATTCCTTTTGCAGAAATATAAAAAAGGAATAGAATGATATAATTATAAAAGAGGGATTATTATTACCCTCTCAATTATAAGAGGGTATGTTCTCAAACTCCGACCCTTATTTGTAATACTGTAATACCGCAACACCTCCGTTAAAGGTCATTACGGTATTTTTTTTGAATTATTCTTGTGTTACTCCCATAGCATTGCTGTATTCTTTGATTTGCTCCATTGTCAGCCATTCGGGTTTTTCGTTTTCTCGGAAGCTGTCGTGAATTTTCGTCATGTATTCAATTTGTGTCTTTTCAGAACCAGCCCACAAACGACGAGAACTTTTGTTTCCAAAGCCAAGATAATATTCACAGTCGGCTTGCAAACGACCCAATAACATATATCTGAATTTTAAATCGTGCTGTAATACTTCTTCTATTGTCATACTCGTTTTCGTTTTTAATTAAGTTTTTTATTTTCCCTTTTTTCAAGTCTTTCGACTTTGCCGGAAGGGTTGTTTTTCATGTGCGTCCCAAACGACGAAGCAGGAACGCAGTGCAAGGAATCGGAAATGAAATTTTATGAATACCGAAATCTATGATTTAGGAAGATTACGTCAAATTTCATTTCGGATAGCGTAGCGATACTTGGATAGCGTTCGTTCGCCGTAATTTTGCACACGAAAACAAGACCGGGCGAAAGTCTGGATAACGACAGGAAACATCAACATTCATTACATAAGGGCTGTAAAAGAGAAGCAGGCAGTTACGCTGCTATAAAAGGGAAACAAGGAAATTAAAAAAGTGGGCACGGAGCAATCTGTAAAAAAGGGGGGATGCCACCTGTCTTCGGGCAAAAGAAGATACCATACCGATAGGATTTAACCGATACGGTATCTCTTTGGTAGTCATCAGTACCATACTTTCAGAAAACCATTTAAAAACATTCGATATTCGCCTCTTGGAAAATCTGCGGGGCGTGCTGATAAAGCAAAGGAAGATTCAATACCGCCATTGGATATTCCACAAATCCGCTTCTACGCTTGTAACCTGAATAGGTCGCTAAATTATTTGTCTCCAGAAACTCCATTGCATCCGGATAATGATTCACATCAATAAATGTACGGTCTGGCAAATCGAGTGCATCCATGCTCTCCAAATTGACGGATAGCACGATATACTCTGTTTCATCTTCCACACTTTGCAAAGTAAGTGCTAACCAGCCATTGCCATAAAATTGAGGCATGAGATAAAAGCGTTCTCCACGAAACTCGTATTCTTTCCGCGTTAGGGAGCTGTCCGGATCTACCAAGCGAAAATCATCCTCTCCAGAAACAAATTCTGTTGATGGGTCACTGACATCCACATACGTTCCATTTACATTGTGACACAAATACTCTGCATTTTCTGAACGAACAATCACAAATTGAATTTCCATACTTTTAAAATTTAGCTATTAAACATCATGTTCTTTTTTTCCCTTTTTTCGGAAGCTTTTAGGCTTCTCCAGTCGGGATTTGATTTTTACGTGCATTCAAGATTGCCTTTAAGGAAAAGCAGGCAAGGAATTTGGACAGAATTTTTACAGTTGCGGTATGGAGCGTATACGACATTTGAGCGATTGAAAATCGGGAAAGCTACTGAAAAATTGTGTTCAAATAGCGTAGCGGTACTTGAATGTTTTTCCGTGGCAATACCTTTGCACAGGAAAAAACAAGTCCTGACTGGTAGCAGCCTGAAACGAAATAATTTCGTTTTATACAAGGGTAAAACGGAGTGATAAAAAAGGGAATGACCACAAAGAGCAGCCGACAAAAGCCGGCTTTCTTTTGTTCCTGTGGGAGGAGCTGGGACATTTAATCCGTTACATCATAATAATAGCTTAGCTCGTCATCTTCCAGATACTCCATTGCATATTGACTGGCTTGTGCCCAAAGGGTATTATACAATGTCGCAATTTCCGGCCTTGTTTCATAATACTGCCATATCTTATGGTTAAGCACTAAAACCAGTTCCGTGAGATACTTGTAGTTCTCTTTCCACTCCTTAAAAGCACGGTTGAAAGTGTCCTGTATCGCCGAAAGACCAAATCGGTCAGCAATGGAAAAATCATTCCAAAAGGTTGTTTGCAATTCATAACCGTTCTCTAACATAAATTCTCTGAATGTCATAATGCCTCAAATTTTAAGATTAATATTTTATTTATTTCCCTTCGATACTTCCTGTACCGAAAGGTTGATTATTTTTCTGCCCACGGGATTGGCGGCCAGAACGGGCAAGGAGGATGCGGAAAATACACTCTTCGATATTTCGGAGAGGAAGATTTTACAGCAGCAAGTGTCAGCGGTCCTTGACAGGACGGACAGCCGGCAATCGAATTTTGCAGGGAAATAACCAGGCTTGCGGGATAGAAATATAGGGGGTAGCTGGATGGGGCTATAAAGGAGGGCCGGAGTCTAAAAAAGGAAACTGGCACAAGCGGCCACCTACAACAGTTGGGCGGGAACATTCATAAATGTGTAAAAAGGAATAGTTTCCCACCACATTTTATGCAGAATATATACGGCATAAAACACAAGTGCGTAACAGCCTCTTGAGAAAGCGTTACGGCATTTGTTTAAGTACAGGTTACAGGCTATTTTACCTGAACGAGGTTGTCCTGTAGAGTTTTCCAGCCATACACTGCGGCCACATAGGGGTGGAGGGAACGTGTAACTTGGCGAAAACCATTCTCGTCAATTTCATAGTTGTAGATTTTTGCGGCAATCTGTTCTGCGTCGTCACGATTTTCAGCGACACGGTACAAAACATAATTCGTGCCATCATGGTGCGACATACGGCCTCGTATATCGTAGCCGTCACCGTACCACTCTGCATCATACTGGGTAGATTGTAATATCCCGGCAATGTTGTCACCCAAAATTTGATAGCCTTGTTTGCGTCCGTTCCACAATCCTAAATCTCCAAATGCAATAATGACTCCATTGACATCCTTGTTTAGGTTCTGCCGCTCATCCCCCAATTCATTATACACTTCGTCCGACCACTCTTCATCGCTGACCTTGTAGGCATCATCGTCCAGTTCTTCTCGCTTGAAATTTTGATAATACTCTCTTGCTGTTTCATCCAATAGAGCATCACTTGACCAAATTATTTGTTTCATACATTCTAATTTTTTATTTTCCCTTCCCTTCAGAGGCTTTTACCTCGTCCGGTGGGATTTGATTTTACGTGCAAACCACAAGGCGGAAGAAGGGAACAATGCAAGGAGGAAGCGGAATCCGAAGGATTTCATTTGAACGGCATTGACTGCAAATGAAACGCGCCTTGCAGGTTCACGTCCGACTTAACTTCGCACTGTAAAATTAATGGACGGCGGACGTAACCTCACTTTTGGGAAGAAATATGGTTATAAGAGGGACTGGAAAGCTGCTCAGAGGTATGGAATTGAGAGAGTCTTCTTTTTTCTATTGAAAATCGTAATCTGCCTGTTCATCAAGTGGAGCTAAGTATAACAGTATTACCGGGTGAAGATTTCATTTGGAGCTTGGCATCGCAACAGTCACTTATAAAAGTATGATGCGTATTAATCCGGTCATGAGCAAAACAAAAGCGACCAAAAGATCGCTTTGTTCATGATAAGGCAAGAATTATTTTTTGCCTTTTTTCACGGGCTTTACCGGCTTTTCAGGAACATCCTCCTTTTCGATAGGAGGATAAAACTTGACAGCCACCATAACAACACGATTGTGCTTCACACCGACCTTGTCGGTCCACTCTTCAGGCTTAAAGTAGCCTTCAATGGTGAGCATCGTACCTTTGGTCAGTTGGTCGAATGACCCAGTATTCTCGTTTTTACGCCAAGCCTCAATATTCATAAAGGCTGAAATGCGGTTGGTTTCCTCGGCATTCCTTTCCTGACGGCTTACGGCCAATGGGAAACGTGCGACACTGCTGTTGGTGAACTCTCGGATTTCAGCGTCTTTACCTAAGAATCCGGTTACTGTGAAATTGTTTTCAATCTTTTTCATGTTGAATTGCTTTTAGAAGTTATTAAATCAATTTTTACACTGCCTAAAAAGTAGATGTCGTTTAAGGGATGCACCAAGGATAGCGCGTCAATACGCTTTATTTTTAGCCACAGGTAAAATCGAAGGCTCGATAAAGGAAGATTGAAGCGGCTACGCCATTGGTCAAGACAACCATGTCGTTCCCGTCGGCATACTATCTTTGCAGAGGAAAAATGATGATTGCTTCGATAAAAAGCGATTATGGAAAATGGGAAACAAGTAAACCGGTAATGATAAGGAAAAAGAGCAAATCCAAATGTCGGCACAAAGGCGAGACATCCGTCCGAAAGTCAGTGAAGAATAGCAAAGCCAAAGCGAGACATGCCTGGCTTGAATTGAGACTGTAACAAACAGAATACCATCCAATCAGAAAAAAGGCCACTGCATAAGGAATGTGTCAGCCAAGAGTGGACAGAAGCGTAGGTAGCCCATCCTTGGAGGATAGTGATATCCGCATCGAAAAAAAATGGAACTGGAAGGAAAAACGGCAGGAAGAACCAGACTTTTCACAAAGTGGTTTCCAATTCGCTTTGTGCGAATGGCTGGTTTCTACAAAAGGGAGTGGCGCAGCCAAAAGAAAAAGTTATAAAAGGAAAATGGAAGTAAGGCTGAAATGGGTGATTCCATTCCAGCCAGTCGATGATATTTGTCCAAGGTGTCATTGAAATTCAACCATCATAATACGATGCTCGAATATTTTGGTTTTGTCGCTGGGACGTCGCTGGCAAACCCAAAGGTGTCGTGCACCGTAACCGTATGTGAAATATTCATCAAGTGGAGTTTTTTTCTCCAACTGTCTCATGCTTTCACGCAATTCCGCCTCATTGCCAGAAAAAAGAATCGTGTTAATGATTCGGAAATAAAGTTCAGTTACCTCGTCACAATAGGGGCAAAAGCTGTGTTCAATTGTTACTTTCATGCTTCTTTTGATTTTTATTGTACTTCGATTATATCTTCAATTCGACCATATAGGACAGAACGTAGTGCGGTTTTGTCAATGGCATAATATTCGGCAATATGTCCATGTTGTTTCACGAAATACCGTTTGAGAACATCGGAGAAGTCAAAACGGTAGCCCATTAAAGCGATACCTCTTTTGAAATGGCAGCACTCTTTCACATTGCGGGTGAGCCAGTTCTTTTCTTCCCGACTCAACTTGTCGCCATTATCAAGACGTTCCCGTAATTTGTAAACCTTGCTATCTTTCAGTTTTTCCAATTCGGGCACATCCCATTGGACGAATTTCATTGCTATCTGTGTCATGGTTTCTATGTTGTAAAATTGTAAAAATTACTTCATCACAGTATTTAATACTCTCTCTTTGCCACAGATGAAACGAACAGTGATTTTGTTGTCGAAATCACCGACAATCGTTCCATCCGTGTGTCTCTTATAGAATAAGCAAAGTGTAGGATAGACCATAATTTTACTTTATCTTCTTCTACTCATTCAGTTACTAATTTGACCTTCCATTCTCCCTGAGAGAATATTCTAAAGCTCACGTACTCGTCTTCAAATTCATAGGTTAGAATCTTGATATAGACTTTATCTTTGTCCTCCAACGATTCTACCAATTTTTTGATTTCTTCTTCTGGATACACCCAACGAGAGGAAAATTCTGCATCTACACTATCACCATATCGATTGGTAAATTCGCTGAAAGTGTCATCCAAGAAAGCCTCTATTTTGTCGAGGTCTGTTTTATTTTCCGTTCTTGCGTGGAAAATGTTGGTTGCATAATTTGCCATAAATACCAAGTTTTAAGTTTGTTACTTTCCCTCCTGTAGCATTTCACTTACTTTCGGGCTTGATTGAAATTATGTCGCTTCAACAGGTGGCATGGCTATGTATGCAGGGTTTCACTACAAAATACTACCTCTGCGAAGCGGAGCGTGGAGATTTTGTAGTGAACCTTCAGGTTACAACCTTGCATACAATAAAGACATGGCAAATACCTTTGCGACACAATTCCCATCGGGCAGACCGAAAGTTGATATGCGAGCATGTGGGAGTTTGCTCGGTACGGATGTGTGTAAAAGGTGGCTATGAAGTAAAAGAGTATCGCAGCGAAAAGAGAAAAGAGGCAAGAGCTTATCTTCTCTTTTGGCTGTATGGGTAGAATGGGAAAATCACAAAAAGTAACATGAAAATCCAGTTTGGTTTAGTTTGTTAGCCTTATATATGCTAAACTAAATTAAACTAAATATAGGCAGGCATTTTTGGCTGCCTGTACAAAAAAGATTATCTTTGCTACAAGCAATACAACTTCAAGAGATAATAATTTGTATTCTCTTTATGAGCTGCAAATAATTTGTTAGTTAAAGTTAGGAGCAAATTCTTCGAATGATGAGAGCAGATAAAATTGCTCGGAATGCACTCTGAAAGCAAACAAACGAAAAGAAAGAAACAGAGTGCAAATAGAAAAATGAGAAATCACTTTAATTCCTATTTTTGTTCCTTATTTGTTTCTCCACTAAAATCACCTTTCTTATAACATATTGATTATAAAATATTTAAGTGTATATTTTTAAGATGATTAAGAATATTCCCAATAACAACTTCTTAAATTAAATACGGTATGAACAATAAATCAAGCAAAATCGATTGGATGAAAATCCTTCAAGTCGTAGCACAAGCTATTATCGCCGCCTTGACGGCTTTGGGTGTATCCTCCTGTGTCTCTTACCTTTAGAACCAAACAGCAATGATACAAGAGACCTATCCCATGATGGTTGGCGATATGGAGGTACTCAATGAGCGCATCCTGCTGACCCAAGTGGAGAATGGATTGTTGATGAATGGAGCGGACTCTGTCCGCTTCATCGTCATCCACTGCTCCGCTACCCGATGTGATCGTGACTATACGGTGGAGCAATTGCTCCGTGACCACAAGGCCCGTGGCTTCCGAACCATCGGCTACCACTTTTATATCCGCAAAAACGGTGCTGTGACACAACATCGCAAATTACTGGAGGTGGGCGCACATGCCCGTGGTTTCAATCGGTGCAGCATCGGTATCTGTCATGAGGGAGGGCTGGACGAATATGGCAATCCAGCAGACACCCGTACACCGATACAGAAAGCGGCTTTACTTGAGTTACTGTATAAGCTCTATAAGCTTTTCCCACAAGCACTGATCGTAGGCCATGGCGAACTACCCGGTGTAAAGAAAGACTGTCCTTGCTTCTCTTGTGATGGATATCGATACCGATTCCATTAATTGAGCCTTTATTATTTGTCCAGCGCTTCCTATTTGGAGCGCTGGCTCTTGAACTCAACCGTTCAAGCGGCATCAATGGTTTATGACAGTGAGATTCCACGCAACGTTATAGTAATCGAATATATTCAGGATCGACCTCTACAGCGGCAACCAACAGACCTGGTATCTCTACGATCAAACGTTTCACACGGGAACCTCGTATAGAGAGTAAGCGTCCCTCGTAGCCATCCAATGGGCCACCCTCGATGCGGATCATGCGACCGTACATCGCAGGGGTTAATTCTTCAACCAAGAAATAACGTGGGGAATCATCGGAATGGACAGCACGGATAAAACGGTTCATCTCCGCATGGCCTACCGTCATCGGCTTACGGTAGCCACCACGCAAATAACGATATTGGAGGGTACTGATCTCTTCTACGATTGGATCCATACACGCATGGGTCGTATGGGCAAAAAGTAAATCGTGCAGAAGAGGAACCTCCTCACGAATCCGCTTACCCTTCCTCTCGACCAACTGCCAACGCATAGGAGTGAAAACCTCTATGCCCTTTTCCTCTAGCAACCTATAGGCCGGACGTTTAGCATTGGGACGGGTCAGGTCTCGCAATACGAACCAATTGTCTGTCAAAGGATGTTCCATTGGATAATGGGATAATTCTTCTAGTCCTGAAAGGATACGTATTTTCTTATTATCCAATCAGTTACATAATAGATTCTTATAAGTTGGAAGGCGTACTTGGAGAGTAGCATTCGTCTCACGCTGCAAATGTAGTAAAAAATAACCAAACACAAGCAAACATTAGGCCTTGTTTGTGTTTGGTTATTTTTCACTACATTTGTGTTCGCTAAAAAAGGAGTAATTTAAAATGATCGATCAACCTACCATAGACCGGATATTGGACGCGGCGAACATCGTGGATGTTGTCTCAGAATTCGTGACTCTTCGGAAACGAGGAATCAACTATGTAGGATTATGCCCGTTTCATTCGGACAAATCACCGTCTTTTTACGTATCCCCCTCAAAGAATATCTGTAAGTGTTTCGCTTGCGGAGAGGGTGGAACCGCCGTTCACTTCATCATGAAGCATGAGCAACTCAGCTATTTCGACGCTTTACGCTTTCTGGCGAAAAAATACAATATAGAGATACAGGAACGGGAACTTACCGAGAAAGAGAAACAAATCCGTAGCGACCGGGAAAGTATGCTTATCGTCAATAGTTGGGCGGGGCAATACTTCTCTACTTTATTACATGAGCATGTTGAAGGGAAAAGCGTAGGTATGCGTTACTTTGCCGAGCGAGGATTGCGGGAAGATATCATCCGTAAATTCCAGCTCGGGTATAGCTTGGACCAGCGGGATGCTTTATACAAAACCGCTATAAAAGCAGGTTATAAAAAGGAATTCCTCGAGAAAACCGGTTTAGTTATCGCTTATGATAATGGAAACGTGAACGATCGTTTTCGGGGACGTGTCATCTTTCCCGTCCATACGCTAAGCGGAAAGGTCGTGGCATTCGGCGGACGTGTATTGAAAAAGGACGAGAAGACCGCGAAGTACGTAAACTCTCCCGAAAGCGAGATTTATCATAAAAGCAACGAGCTTTACGGCATCTATTTCGCCAAGCAAGCAATCATGAAACAGGATCGCTGTTTCTTGGTGGAAGGATATATGGACGTAATCGGTATGCACCAAGTGGGCGTAGAGAACGTGGTTGCCTCCTCGGGTACGGCGCTCACGCAAGGGCAAATCCGGCTCATACATCGTTTCACGAATAATATCACGGTATTATACGATGGAGACGCCGCCGGAATCAAAGCGGCTCTCCGGGGTATCGATATGTTATTGGAAGAAGGGATGAACGTCAAGGTCGTGCTTCTTCCGGCGGGAGAAGATCCGGACTCGTTTGCCCGTAGCCATAGCGCGAGCGAGTTCGCAGAGTTTATCAGCCAGAACGAGACGGATTTCATCCGTTTCAAGACAAAGTTACTATTGGCGGAAGCGGGGGGTGATCCGATCAAACGTTCCGCCCTGATCTCGGATATAATCCGTACGGTAGCGATCATACCTGATAATATCGCTCGCTCCGTGTATATCCGGGAATGTAGTACGACCATGGAGATAGACGAGCAAGTCTTACTCAACGAGGTCAATAAGATCCGTCTCAACAAGGAAGAGAACCAAGCGGCTAAATCCGTAAGGAATACACCGCCCGTTCAATCTCCCGTCAATACGATTCCGGAGTATCCAGATTTCCCCGGCTACCAACCGTATACACCGGAAGAGGCGAATACCCTTCCTCCGGAAAATATTCCGCCTCCACCGCTCGAGGACTATATTCCGGAAGAGGAAGCGGGTCCGCCCCCTACTCCTCCATACGAGGTTCCGACGGCTCCCAACATACAGGTCCAACCGAAACGTTCTCCTTTTGAGGCTTATGAGTTGGCTCTTCTGCGCTATATCGTACGATATGGCGAACGTGTCCTCTATGACTACGTAGATGAGGAGACCAACGAGCATGTCATCATGAGGGTCGCCGATTATATCCGTTTCGATCTGGAACGTGATGACCTTACATTTTATACGCCAGCCTTCAAACAAATGCTGGACGAGGCTGCTGAACATTGCCAGAACGAGGGCTTTATGGCCAGTCGTTATTTCCTTGCCCATCCGGACCCGAACATCAGCCGGCTTGCCGCCAACCTTATCAGCGATAAGTACCAGCTTAGTAAATATCATACGAAGTTCAGGGAACTGGAGCAAGAAGAAGATAAATTGGATTACTTGGTACCCCGGGAAATCTATTCCATGAAAGATGCCTATATCCTCTATAAGATAAAGGATATCCAAGCGAAAATCAAGGAGGCTCAAAACAAGGGAGACATGGAGCTGATCTTTGATTTAATGAAACAGAACGCCCACCTCAACGAGATCAAGAACGTGCTCTGCAAAGAGCTGGGTGAGCGTATCGTATTAAAAATGTAATAAAAAATAGCTATGAATTTCCTTGAGACAGAAAACGTGGTAAAACAGTACGCCGGGCATCTGGCGCTAAACAAGGTAAGTATCCAAGTTCCTCAAGGAACCATCTTTGGATTACTGGGGCCTAACGGGGCGGGCAAGACGACCTTGATCCGGATCATCAACCGGATTACGGCACCGGATAGCGGAATCGTTCGCTTCAACGGCCATGAGTCCAGCCCCGAAGACATCTACCAGATCGGTTACTTGCCGGAAGAGAGAGGGTTGTATAAAAAGATGAAAGTCGGGGAGCAGGCGATCTATCTGGCACAATTGAAAGGTCTCTCCTACCCAGAGGCACGCAGTCGTTTGACCCGTTGGTTCGAGAAATTTGACATCATGCCTTGGTGGAATCGCAAACTGGAAGAGCTGTCGAAAGGTATGCAGCAGAAAGTACAGTTCATCATTACCGTGATACACGAACCCGAGCTATTGATCTTTGACGAGCCATTTAGCGGATTCGATCCGGTCAACGCCGATCGTCTTAAACAAGAGATATTGGAATTGAAGGCGGCCGGACATACGATTATCTTCTCCACCCACAATATGTCGTCCGTGGAGGAGATTTGTGACGAGATCGCTTTAATCAATCGCTCTGAGGTCGTCCTGTCCGGCAATGTCAAGGAGGTACGGGAACGGTTTAAGAGTAATACCTATATATTAAATGTACGCAAGGAGACTGGAGGTATTGAGGAGTTAAGGATACGCAAGGAGGAGAATATCAGTAACTCCGACTGGCTTACCCGGCTGGCGTCCCAATATGAGATTCTTTCCTTCACGGAGGAGATCCCTTCTATGAATGACATTTTTATCAACACCGTTTCCGGTACAAACACATCAAAGGCATGAGCAAAATTGGATTAATCATCAAACGGGAATATCTCCGGAGGGTCAGTAAGAAGTCATTTATCCTGCTCACGTTCCTCACGCCATTTCTATTTGCGGCGCTCGTATTCGTCCCGCTTTGGCTTTCATCGATCAAAGGCGACGAGGTACATACCATCGCGATCCTCGACTCCACCGGTAAATACGCCCCGCTATTCGAGGATACGGAGACTTATCGTTTCATCCATAGTGACCAGAGTATGGATACCTACAAACAAATCCCCGATAAGGAAATATTCGCGTTCCTCACGATCGCGGAGGATTTACTGGAAAATCCAAAAGCCGCTACCTTATATTCCAAGAAACAAATCCCGGGAGAATTGAGCCGGCTCGTCAATATGACACTAAAGAGGCAGATTGAAAGTGACAAACTGGCAACGTTCAATATCCCGAATCTGAAAGAAATCATAAAAGAAAGCAAAATCAATTTCAATATACAGACCATCAAATGGGGGGATGACGGAAGCGAAAAGCAATCCTCATCCGTAGTAGCCTCCATAATCGGGGGTATTTTCACCATGCTTATCTATATGTTCATCATGATCTATGGGGCAATGGTCATGCAAGGGGTTATGGAAGAAAAGACGAACCGGATCATCGAGATCATGATCTCGTCCGTCAAACCTTTCGACTTGATGATGGGAAAAATTATCGGAATAGGTTTCGTGGGACTTACACAGGTATTCTTATGGGCTATCATGACACTCATCCTGATTGCCGGAGGCTCTTTCTTAGTAGGAGGAGGTATCGATAACGAGATGGTACAATCCGGGATGGCACTTAATACGGCTCCTGATATAACCATGATGAGCGCCCAACAACCAAGTAATGAATGGATAGAGATGCTGGGAACGATTAATTTCGCCGAAATAGGTATTTTGTTTGTCGTTTACTTTATAGGCGGGTACTTATTATATTCCTCACTGTTCGCCGCCATCGGTTCCGCCGTGGACAGCCAAGAAGATACGCAACAATTCATGCTACCGGTAACGCTCCTCTTGGTATTCGCTCTTTATGCGGGAATCTACAGTATGGAAAATCCCGACGGGCCTCTAGCCTTCTGGTGCTCCATGATCCCATTTACCTCTCCGATCGTGATGATGGTGCGTATGCCTTTCGAGGTTCCTTTATGGCAAATCGCACTCTCCATCGCATCGCTCTTTCTTACGGCGATCTGCTTGACTTGGATCTCCTCCAAGATATACAGGGTAGGTATATTAATGTATGGGAAAAAACCAAGTATTAAGGAGATTTTTAAATGGATAAATTATAAATAGAAGTAAAGCTGTGAAAAACATTTTCTATATTTGTGGCAGTAATGCGAAACTCTACCATAAAAAGCTGTATAAGTAAGGGGATTATCCAAAAGAGGATTCTAGAGATCTTGCTTTTGCTCACCTTATATTTAACTTTTTACTCTTGTACGTTGTTAGACCACAATAATAGAGAAAAAAGTTATACTATTTTAGTACTATACTCCTATTCTCCCGATAAGGCACATTGGGTCAACGCATTGAGAAAGGGCATCCACGATTGTTTGGCAGACAATCAAATCCAAGCAGACGTACGCGATACCTACCTAGAGCAAACGTCCGATCCCTCTGATACCACGGCTAGTATCACGGCTTTGCGACTTCTATTGGATTCCCTTTCATTAACGCCTCCCGATTTAATTATTACAAACGGGGATAATGCCACGCACGCCTTGTTATCCACCCGGCATCCTCTCGTAAAGAGTACACCTGTCGTATTTAGTGGCATAAATTATTTACCGAAAGAGTATCTAACCCAGTATAAGAACGCCACCGGCCAACTAACCACTCCGGATTTCCGTGAGACCCAGCGGTTAGCTAGCCAGTTAATGGGTTTCAGGCAAAACCAGCGAAATCTGGTTGACGGCTCTCCTGCCGGCATATTCGCCATGAAGGAAATCAGCCGGCAATTCCAGACGGATACCTCAGCCAGCGCGATCCTTGGCCCCGTATGGCAACCTCTAGCCCCCGACAGTACCATGGGATGGAAAGAAAATGTATATCTCCTGAGGGAAGGAGATCCGTTCAGCCCGGGCAAATATATGATATCAATCAAATTAATAGACGATAGTAAAGGCTCTCTGTTATTTGCCCAACTTCGTAACATCGATCAGAATTATTATACGACCGCATGCTGGAATGAATTCGCCGGCATTATCGTAGAAGGAAGGACTGCCCCTTTCTTCAGCGTAACAAATGAAGGATTTGGCAAGGGCTATATCGGAGGATATTTTACCCCCAGCCGTAAGCAAACTTATCGGGCCATGAATACCGGAATCCAGATACTAAAAGGGAAAAGCCCCTCCTCTATCGAGATATCAACCAGTCCCAAGGAATATCATTTTGATTGGCAGGCGCTTCAATATTGGGACATACCACTCGATCGGCTACCAGCCAACAGCACGATTATCAACTGGCCATTTGAGGAGAGATATAAGACCGGTATATATATTGCCAGTGTCATCATCTGCCTCATTATACTCTATGCCCTAATAGCCTTAGCTAAACTGTCCAAGCAAGAGACACTTCGTAAGAGGCACTCTAAACATATGCTCAAGATAGAGGAACAAAGGTTGATGACCACCGTTGATTCCTTAAAAGAGGCGATCATTGCCATCGACGGGAACTATCGAGTGCTCCGAATAAATAAGACCGCAAGAACCTTACTGAATTTACCGGACGAGATGAACGTATTGAACGTAGACGTCAATACCTTGTGTAATATCTCCTCGAAAAACACGCCATCCTATCTCAAACAAAATATAGATATCGCACTACAGACCGGCAAGCCGCAATGGTCGGATCGGTTGACTTATCTGGTTACGTCCAATCAGCATACATTCCCGATATCCGTAAGCATCACTCCGATCAAGCAAAAGACCGGTCACAAAGAGGTAGTTCTCGCCTTCCGAAACATCCTTGAGGAGATAACCCAAAACGAGTTCCAAGAACTGGGCATATCGACAGGAGAAACTTATCCATGGCGTTTCGACGACACACGGCAGTTGATATTATTCAACAAAAACTTCTTCTCCAACTACCAATTCCCAATCACACCGGACGAGGAGGATAAACTACCGCTGCCAACATTTATTTCCTGGATGCATCCGGAAGACAGGGATTTATGGGATAAAGCGATTAAACAATCTCTCATTGAGGACACGCTACTTACGATCGAGATACGGTTACTCACGGCCCAAGGCACCTATCTCTGGACCGAGTTTACCATAAGCTCCCATAATATACCAACCCCCCAAGGCTATCTAAGGCAGCCATTCGGCCTATGTTCCGATATAGATAACTTGAAAAACAAACAAAACGAATTACAAGCCTTACTACAAGAAGCGAAAATCTCCGACGAGAACAAGACCTTGTTTCTAGCCAATATGAGCCATGAGATACGGACTCCGCTAAACGCTATCGTCGGTTTCAGCAGCTTGCTCGCTGAATCCGACGACTTATCCGCGGAAGAGCGGCAAATGGCTATAGACCTGATCAACGAGAACAGCCAATCCCTTCTTGTCACCATCAACGATATCCTAGATATATCACGCATTGAAAGCGGTATCAGTTTCCAACAAACCCCGTTTGTACTAAACGACCTTATCCGGAAGGTGCAAGAAGAACAACAAGGGAAAATACCCGCTCCTATCGAACTTAGGGTCAATCTTCCCCAGAACCCAGTCATCCTCGAAGGAGATTCTTTCCGGATGGAGCAGGTATTATGCAATCTCATAAACAATGCCTCTAAATTCACGAAAGAAGGATCTATCGAGATCGGGCTGGAACAAAAGCCGGATGAAATATCTATCTATGTGCGAGATACAGGGATAGGGATTTCCCCCGAGCAACAAGAGAAAATATTCGATCGTTTTTACCGGGTGGATCATTTCACGAAAGGAAACGGATTGGGATTACCGATTTGCAAAGAAATCATACAACGCTTTCAAGGTAGTATCACCCTAAAATCCGAGCTAGGGGTTGGTACTACATTTTTCATCACCTTACCGGTAACTTCCCCCTCTGAGGATACCGGAACAAATATGGAACTATCATGAAAATCCTATATACTCTATGTTCTCTGCTATGTCTGCTATCCGGCTGTAAAGAGACGCGGCTGGAGGAAAAAGCATGTAACGTGTTATTTATCCATGCTTTCCACAAAGGTCTGACAGCTCCCCAAGGCGATATCCTTACGCCACAGGAAGAAGCAAATTTTTCTATACCCGCTTATCATATCGAAGAGTCGCTGGCTGGAATCGCCGACGCTTTTAAAGATAATGACATACCTTTACGCCTGAAGGACATGTACTTGGGATATGGCTATAATAAGCATCTGCTTAAGACTTTAGAAAACGCACTGACATTCGATGCGGATGACCGACCGGATATCATCCTGCTCGAACATGAATTCACGCTCGCATACTTCTTAGAAGCAAAGAACAGGCCTTTGGATATTCCCGTTATTTTTTGCGGTTCCATAAGCTGCCATCAAGACTCGATCCTTCGTAACAATCCTAATATCACAGGCTTTACCTCTTGCCCTGATATAAACGAGATAGTGCGACTCAGCCAAAAGCTATTCCCGAAAACGGAAAATATCCATTTTCTGCAAGCGGATACGCTTATCATCAATGAAATGGCACGCTTATTCCTCACACTGGATCCTCCTCCAAATATCAACATAGATACATCTTATTTACAGAATAAGACAACAAAGGAAGTATTAGTCAACCTAAAAGATCCGACCTTTTCCGTACATTATAATAATGTAGGGATCATTCCTTATTGGGAAGAGTTTTTCTCCCGTATAACTAAAGTTGGCGAGTATCCATTCTTGACAACCTGCTACATAGGACTTGGCGAGGGGGTGCTGGGTGGATATATGGTCAGTAGTTACGATGAGACTTACGCTGCCGCTAATCGTGCCTGCCAGATATTAAAAGGCAAGAAAGTATCCGATTTCACGATCGATCCACTTACGCCTCGTTATATTTTCGATTGGAATGTCATGACAAAATTTCATCTTACCACCAAACAGCTTCCTAAAGATTCCTATTTCATCAACCAACCGTTCTTGGTACGTCACCAAACGCCTTTGCTAATCGGCTTTATATTCCTAGTCCTTTGCTTCATGCTGCTATATGTTTATTATAAAAGCCAATACCAACAAAAGCAAGCCGCCTGGAAAAAGCGGGAAAGGAACAGGAAGCATCTGAAAACGATCATCGCCTCTATCCAAGAAGGGGTTATCTGTATCGATAATCAATTTAACATTTTCGAGATCAACCAAGTCTCTTTAAAGCTATTGCGACTGAAGGGAAATATAGAATCGTATACCGGGCAGTCTGTACTTTCCTTATTCAATGTGATCATACCAGACCAATCCATATCCTTAAGGTCCCTCCTTGACAACGCGATGCGGAATGAAAAATCATTCAGTCACTATGGATGCAGGCTTATCAGCTTAGGGCATGCCCACTCTTTCAACGCTTTTCTGGAAATCTCCCCGATCTTGCAAGAGCGACAGATCATCGGGGTAATCATTACGCTCCGCGACATCACGGAAGAACAGGCGCAGAGCGACTATATTAACTCGATCATGAATAACAAGGGAATCATTATCTGGCAATATAATCCGCAAACCCAACAAATGTTCTCCAACTATGATTTCCTATCGGGAAATACCTCCAAACAGATTAACGTATTGCCTATTGAACAATTTGAAAGTAAAATACATCCCGACGACATCCCTGTATGGAGAAATGAATTGACGCAATCCCTCGAACCGGGAGGGAATCATCCTCTCATCCAAATACGGATACAAGATCCGCGAGGAGGATATATCTGGTGGAAATCCCGATTTACCTCCCTTTATTTATCGGCCCAAGGTTCTTCTTATACCCTGTTCGGGGTATTCATCAACATACAAGCCCATAAGCAACTTGAGGATGAATTGGAAAAAGCCCGTCAGACAGTAGAACAGTCCGACCGCCTAAAAAGCGCATTCCTCGCAAATATGAGCCATGAGATACGTACCCCGTTGAACGGAATCGTAGGGTTCGCGAATCTACTATGTGACCGCGAACAATTTGAGCCAGAGGAAATCACGACCTTTATCGAGACTATCAAGAAAAATTGCGACCTGTTATTAGCCCTCATCAGTGATATTATCGATATATCCTGCATCGAAAGTAATACCATCAATTACCATTTCGAAGAGTGCGACGTAAACGACCAGATCAACCAAATCGTAACAACGCAACGGGTCATCATACCGGGCCATTTAAACTTGATCAAGCAAATACCGGAAGAAACGACTTTCATCTATATCGATAAACTACGCTTAAATCAAGTGATCACCAATCTGATCAATAACGCCGTAAAATTCACGGAACAAGGCTCTATCACGATTGGGTATACCGCCAACAATCCCGGCTTTCTCGAATTCTTCGTAAAAGATACCGGCCGGGGCATTCCGCAGAAGGATCTGAAAAACATATTCCTACGCTATTTCAAAAAGGACAATTACGTGCAAGGGGCCGGATTGGGGCTTTCCATTTGCCAAATGTTCGTGAATCGGTTCGGAGGAGAGATTACGGTGGAATCCGAGGTAGGTGTAGGGACTTGTTTCAAGGTGAAGATCCCCAGAACATCCAAAAGCCAATGACAAGAAACAAGAAAGCCTCGCCACTCTTATCGAATAACGAGGCTTTCTTGTTGTTCTACCAAGATTCGAACTTGGACAAACAGGACCAGAATCTGTTGTGCTACCATTACACCATAGAACAATATCCACAAAATCGTCGAGTAAACCTAAAACGTTGTTCTACCTGGATTCGAACCAGGACTAACAGGACCAGAATCTGTTGTGCTACCATTACACCATAGAACAATATTTAACAAATCACCAACTCTCTTGTTAGCGGATGCAAAGGTATATACTTTTTCAAAATTTGCAAACAAACTTTCGAAAAAAATGTCCAGAAAAAACACGTACGTCTTTCGGATAAAACACGTACATGTTTTCTCAAAAAGACGTACGTGTTTTTTTAAAAGCTTATAACGATCGAGGAGATAGTCTCAAACAAGCTATTACACATATATTAATGAAAGAAAAAGACGTATGTAACGAATTAAGAAGTATATTTGCGACTTGGAAAATTATATCAATAGAAATAAATGGATCAAACAAAAGAATTAGTAAAAACGATTGTTGAAGGCCTTCAAGAAAAAAGAGGCAAAAATATTGTAACAGTAGATTTAAGCCAGACTTCTGGTGCCATTTGTCAATATATGGTTATTTGTGAGGGAAACACTCCTACCCAAGTTTCTGCTTTATCCGATTCCGTATGGGATTTCGCACGCAAGAATGCAAATGAGAAGCCTTTGTCTATTGACGGTACACAGGGCGCTCAATGGATCGGCATGGATTATGGCACGGTTCTTGTACATATATTCTTGCCGGAACAACGTGCATTTTATAACTTGGAGAACCTTTGGGCAGACTCGAAGGTTATACAAGTACCTAACATTGATTAAGCCGGTCTAAATATTTGATGATAATCTCTTATGGAAAATAAAAACGACATGTTTAATAAAACACCGAAGAGCGGGAAACCTAAGATGTTCCGCTTTAATTTGTATTGGATGTACGGGTTGATCTTCATCATGCTTGTTGCCCTATACATGACAAATGATTCTTCGGGAACGAAAGAGCTAGGCTGGACAGAGTTCCAGAAACTAGCGCAGGAAAACGTATTCGATAAAATGACAGTCTACAACAAGAAGAACTTGGTGGAGGCTACAGTGAAAAATGGAAAGACTGAACAGGTCTTTGGGAATATGGACGTTTCTAAAATCGGGGTTTCTCCGAAAGTATACGTAAAGATCCCGTCGGCCGACAAGTTTTCCGATTTCTATGACAAAGCGGTAGCCGATAGTCACATCGATACACAAGTCCGGTTCGAGGAAGGCGATGACGCTATCTGGAATTTCTTGGTTTCATTCGGCCCGATTATCTTATTGATCGGTGTATGGATGTTCTTGATGAGACGTATGTCCGGTGGTACCGGCGCAGGTCCGGGTGGCGTGTTCAGCGTTGGTAAGGCAAAAGCTCAGCTTTTTGATAAAGATAATGACCGTAAGGTGACATTCAAGGATGTCGCCGGATTGGCGGAAGCGAAACAAGAGGTAGAGGAAATCGTCTCTTTCTTAAAGAATCCGGAAAAATATACCGAATTAGGAGGTAAGATACCCAAAGGTGCATTATTGGTAGGCCCTCCGGGAACCGGTAAGACATTATTGGCGAAGGCTGTTGCCGGAGAGGCTAATGTGCCGTTTTTCTCCTTGTCTGGTTCTGATTTCGTGGAGATGTTTGTCGGTGTAGGCGCCTCCCGTGTGCGTGACTTATTCCGCCAAGCGAAAGAAAAATCTCCTTGCATCGTCTTTATTGATGAGATCGATGCGGTAGGTCGTGCCCGTGGGAAGAACGCGAATATGAATAGCAACGATGAGCGTGAGAACACGTTGAACCAGTTGTTGACCGAAATGGATGGTTTCGGCTCTAACAGTGGTGTTATTATCTTAGCCGCTACAAACCGTGCGGACATTTTGGATAAAGCGTTGTTGCGTGCCGGACGTTTTGACCGACAAATCCATGTTGAATTACCGGATTTGAATGAACGTAAAGAGATATTCGGGGTGCATTTGCGTCCGATCAAGATAGATGAAAGCGTAGATGCTGAGTTCCTAGCAAGGCAGACTCCGGGCTTCTCGGGTGCTGATATCGCTAATGTTTGTAATGAGGCCGCTTTGATCGCCGCCCGTAACGGAAAGAAATTCGTACAGAAAGAAGACTTCATGAATGCGGTAGACCGCATTGTCGGTGGTCTTGAAAAACGTTCGAAGATCACGACGGAGGAAGAACGTAAATGTATCGCGAACCATGAGGCCGGTCACGCTACATTAAGTTGGTTGTTGGAACATGCCAATCCGCTGGTTAAGGTGACAATCGTTCCCCGTGGTAAGGCATTAGGTGCGGCATGGTATTTGCCGGAAGAGAGACAGATCACCACCCGCGAGCAATTGCAGGATGAGATGTGCGCTACTTTAGGAGGACGTGCCGCAGAGGAATTAGTCTTGGGAAAAATATCCACAGGCGCATCCAACGATTTGGAACGTGTCACGAAACAAGCATATGCGATGGTCGTTTACTTCGGTATGAGCGATAAACTTCCAAACTTGAACTATTACGACTCCACCGGACAGGATTGGGGATTCACCAAGCCTTATAGTGAGGAGACCGCGAAATTGATCGATACGGAAGTACAGAAGATCATCAATGAGCAATACGACAGGGCAAAACGGATATTATCCGAGAATAAGGAAGGACATAGTAAACTTGCGCAGGTATTATTGGATCGTGAGGTAATCTACTCGGAAGATGTAGAGCATATCTTCGGGAAACGCGCCTGGATCTCCCGTTCCCAAGAGATTCTGGAGTTGCAGGAAAAGGCTAACGGAAAGAACAAGGAGAATGCGGATAAGGAGGCGGAAGCGGACGCAACAACGGAAAACGTAACCGATACTCCTACCGAAGAAAACAAGACAGGGAAAATAGCTTGACCAAAGTCAAGACATTCATAACAAGTAAGGCTGGGGCGTATCTTTGATCAAAAGTTACTATCCAGCCTTCCTTATTGCTGTATTATCAATTTATTAGTTATATTTGCAGCCAAAATTACAAACAAGCAAAAACACTATTGTTTTGAAAAATCTGATTACACGTGCATTGACTGGCATTATTTTCGTCGCGGTATTGGTCGGTGCGATCTATTTCCACTCCTATTATTTTCTTACGGTATTTGGACTCATTACCGGACTTTCTCTATGGGAGTTCTACGGATTGGTTAAACATTATGAGAATGCCGCCATCAAACGATTTGTCAGCTCCTTGGGGGGAGCCTACCTCTTCGCCGCCACATTCGGTTACGCCAATGGCTTGGTTGGAGGCAATATATTTCTCCCCTATCTTTTATTCTTAATGTATACCATGATCACCGAGCTTTACGATAAAGCCAGTAATCCAATCAATAACTGGGCATTGACCTTATTCGGTCAAATCTATTGCGCAGGCTCTTTCTCTCTGCTAAACTTTATTACATCGGTACCTAATACGCCGGGCGAGATCGTACATATCCCCTATTTTGCCTTGGCTATTTTCGTTTTCGTATGGGTAAATGATACGGGAGCTTATCTAGTGGGATCTATGCTTGGAAAAAGAAGATTGTTCGAACGTATCTCTCCCAAGAAGTCCTGGGAAGGTTTTTACGGAGGGTTGGCATTCGTATTAATAACCTCCCAAATATTCGCTTGGTTCATGCCGGCCACAAACTGGTACACATGGCTTGGATTAGCCGGCACGATCGTAGTATTCGGGACTTGGGGCGACTTGATCGAATCTTTGATGAAACGTACGTTAGGCGTGAAAGATTCCGGGCATGTATTACCCGGACACGGAGGCATGCTGGATCGCTTCGATAGCGTAATGATGGCTATACCGGCCGCTTATATCTATATCGAGTTATTTATTCGAAATTAAATGTCAGGATCACCATACGGGATGTAGCTTTCGATAAGGCATCCGTATATTTGATATTTGCTTGATCTACCAAGTCCGGACGATCTTTCTCCAATAGGTTAACCAATCCGAAACAGAATTTCAGCTCCGGGCATAACTTAAAGTAGGGTAGATAGATATCACATCCCAAGCCAAACTCAAATCCGAAGTCCGTGCTTTTCAATAGAATCGGATTACCTTTCTTACGGCCTATATCCACGGAGCCATAGATACCGCCGATCAAATAAGGACGATAATTATTCAAGCGTAAAGCCGTATATTTAACGTCTAAGGGGAAATTCAGATAACTGGAACGAACGTTCGTGATGAATTCCTCTCCCGTAGCCTGTTCCCGAAACTTAAATTTCTTATCTCCGAAATGGATAGAAGGCGTGAAACGTAAATTGAAATAAGGATTCATATACATATCTCCGATCACCCCGACACTAAAGCCGGGTGAGTAAGAAGGAATCTCCGCAAACCAAGTCTCTCCATTGGTCATGACACCGGTATGGGTCAATAACAAATCCTGCGAGTGAATACCCACATGAAACCCCAGATGAAGCCATTTCAAATCAGCGTACGGCTGATTCCTCACCCTTTCCTTTTGAGCCATGGCTCCCATGGTAGCCAAGCTTACCACATATAATATAAGTAATAATCGTCTCAAATCTCAACCTATTTTGTTTAATAACGAAAACCCGACAAAGATATTGCAAAAAAGAAGATTTTTGAAGAAAATAAGCCAGTAGATATTTTTTAAATAGAAAGAAAGCTATATTTTTGCACCTACTAATAGTTATCAATTTAAACGTTTAAAAAAATGGCTTACGTAATTAGCGATGATTGTATTGCATGCGGAACTTGTATTGATGAGTGTCCGGTAGGAGCAATTTCAGAAGGTGATAAATACAGCATCAACCCTGAAATGTGTACAGATTGTGGAACTTGCGCTGACGCATGTCCTACAGAGGCTATCCACCCGGCTGAATAATTCGCAGCAAAGAATAGGATTTTCCTTTGCGGAAAGCTCCTAACACATAACGGGCTGTTTCTCTCTATGAGTAAAACAGCCCGTTATCTTTTTCTCTTCGTGTTATATTAAAACTCAATATCTAACTTTATATCACCGGAAGCCATATCCTCCTCTGGGGAATCGCCATGAATCGTTTCCTCCTCTTCAGGTTCCACCACGTCTTCTGCGGATTTCTTCAGATTTGAGTTCTTGATATAACTGATTACATCTTGCATTCCCTCCATGAACTTCTCAAAGTCCTCCTTATAAAGGAAAATCTTATGCTTCTCAAATGAGATTTGCAAACCATCCTTTGATTGAATTTTCTTACTTTCCGTAACGGCAACGAATAGGTCATCTTTCAAATTCCTCTTCACATCCAGATAATAAATCCGTTTTCCCGCTTTAATGGCTTTAGAGTATAGAATCTCCCTGTCGCCACCTTCAACATGTTTTTTATTCCTTGATTCTTCCATGACAGCTAACATTCGTTAAAAACCCACCCACTTTATAGAACTTGCTTCAAATATGTGCATTTTTTTTTAATTAGCAACTATTTTAACGATCGAAAATACGCCCATTGAGGCTAAATTTGTAAAATATCATCTAACACATATAAAATTAAGTAAATCCGGATTCTTTTATGGAAAAAACGACTACCTTTGCAGCCTAATTTATAATAAGAAGTTCCTTCAAACGATGATCAACAGAATTTTAATCCGCATTAAAGTTTTACAGATAGTATACTCTTACTATCAAAACGGAAACGGTGACCTCAAAGTTGCGGAAAACGAATTGCTTTTCAGCCTTCAGAAGTCATATGACTTATATTATTATTTCTTACTCCTAATTATCGAAGTTACCAACCTGCAAAGAAGGATCCTTGACACCCGGAAGTGCAAATACATGCCTACCGACGAGGAGTTAAACCCGAATACACGCTTCATAGACAATCGTTTCGTCGCTCAATTAGCGGAAAACGATACGTTGAAAAAGTATGTAGACGAGCAAGGTCTCTCATGGAGCAACGACGAGGAGTTCATTAAGAACGTATTGGATACGATCCTAAGTTCTGAGATTTACGCCGAATACTTGAAAAACGAAGAAGACTCGTACGAGACGGATCGTGAGTTCTGGCGCCAGATCTTCAAGAAAATAATCTGTGGAAACGAGATGATAGAGGAATATCTGGAAGATAAAAGCATCTACTGGAATGACGATATCGAGATCGTAGAGACTTTCGCCTTGAAGACTATCAAGAAATTCGAGGAGAAGAAAGGTAGCAAACAAGCCTTATTGCCAATGTTCAAGGATTTGGAAGACAAGGCTTTCGCAATCAAGTTATTCCGTCAAAGTTTGTTGAAAGGTAAGGAATATCGTGAACGCATCGACAAACATATGAAGAATTGGGAAACCGAACGTATCGCCAATATGGACTTGATCATCATGCAAGTCGCCTTAGCCGAGATTTTATCGTTCCCGACCATTCCCATCAACGTTACCTTAAATGAATATATCGATGCCGCAAAGTATTATAGTACACCTAAAAGCGGAACATTCATTAACGGAATTCTGGATTCAATAGTCAACGAATTAAAAAAAGAGAAGTTATTGCTCAAAGATTAATTATTATCATTACATTTGTGCATATCATTATTGATATTAACTTGTAAAACGATTATTATAGTATGAACTTACTCAGTATTTTACTTCAAACTCCAGCTGGAGGAAGTCAGTGGTCCGGTATTTTGATGATGGTAGTTATCGTAGCTATCTTCTATTTCTTCATGATCCGTCCGCAACAAAAGAAACAAAAAGAAATCCAGAAATCACGTGAGGCGTTGAAAACAGGCGATAAAGTGATTACCGCCGGAGGTATCTATGGAAAGATCAAAGAGATCGGTGATACTTATATGCTAATCGAGGTAGCGGATGGAGTACGTATCCGTGTAGATAAAACTTCTATTTTCGCTTCAGCGGAAGACGCTCAGCAGCAGAAATAATCTAACTACAGAATATGTCACGACTTGAGAACATACAAAATTCCTTCAAGTCTATCCAAGCAAAGACTAAGGCTTTTTTCCACGGAGACAGATGGAAAGAGGTCTTGGTCTTTTTCTTTTTCGCCCTTTTGGCTTTCGGTTTCTGGCTACTCCAAAGCTTGCAGCAGGAATATGAGATAGAACTTGTTTTTCCGGTTAAGTATAAGAACGTACCTGCCGATATAGCGTTTAATGCCCCTGAGGTGGAAACGATTACCGCAAAGGTAAAAGACAAGGGTAGCGTTTTACTCAACTATACTTTTGGAAGATCGTTTGCTCCGATTGAAGTGAACATGAAGAATACGAAGGAGAAAAATGGTTCGGTTCAAGTAAGTAAAAGGCAGATCGAGAACGATATTCAAAAACAATTGATAGCCACTACGGCATTACAAAGTTTTGATCCGCAACAAATAGATATGGATTTCAGTCAGCGGGTCCATAAGGAAATACCGGTCGTCTTTAATGGCGATATTCATCTGGAAGCCGGCTTTCAACTATCCGGGGATATCCGAATCACCCCTCAAAAGATCAACGCTTATGCCACCGCGGCGATCTTGGATACACTGACCTCGGTTAAGACGGTCTTCACCGAGGTTAAAAAGGCGAATAAAAACATTACGAGAACCGTACAACTGATCAAGGTAGACGGCGTTAACTTCGATCCGGAAAGTGTATCCATCACGATTCCGATAGAGGAGTACACGGAGAAGACATTGGAAATACCTGTCTCTTGCAGTCATATACCGCCACATTATACGGTACGTATGTTTCCGGCGGTCGTAAAAGTGACTTGCAGTGTGCCCTTGTCCCGATTCAAAGGACTTTCGGAAGATATGTTCTCGATTCATATACCTTTTGAGGATCTGGAGCAAAACGTATCTGGTACCCTACCCGTCAAACTCACCAAGAAACCAGACTGGGTGCATACGGCAACCTTATTGCCAGATAAGGTAGAATTTATTTTGGAACACAACAATAAGCATGATTAAAATAGGTATTACAGGAGGGATCGGGAGCGGCAAATCCGTCGTAGCCTCTTTATTAGCGTTATCCGGTGTACCCGTATACATAGCGGACGAGGAAAGTAAATGGCTGACAAATAACTCCCCGGTTATCCGTGAGAAATTAACAGCCCTTTTCGGTCCGGAGATTTATACGAATGAGGGATTGAACAAGAAACTTCTAGCCTCCCACATCTTTAATAATCCGAAACAATTACAACAGGTCAACCAGATCATTCATCCTGAGGTAAACCGTCATTTCTCGGCTTGGGTAGAGAGACAGACTTCCCCTTTATGTGCCATCGAATCCGCCATATTATTCGAATCCGGTTTCTACAAAGTGGTAGACATAAGCTTGATGGTCTATGCCCCAAGAGAACTCCGCATCGAAAGAGCCTTGGGGAGGGACTCAGCCTCGAGAGAAGAAATCGAACGCAGAATCAACAGCCAAATGTCGGACGAGGAAAAGAAAGATCGCTCCGATTACGTTATCTATAATGACAACAGACAGGCCCTTATACCGCAAGTAGGCAAACTGTTATGTTGGCTTCAATCCCAATAATCACCGATAGCGGGACGAGTGGCTTTTACAGTATCTTACCTTCATCATCCAATGAACCTAAGATACTTCGTCAACGAACCTAAGATACTTTGTCGATGCACCTAAGATACTTCTCCAACGAAGTTAACTGTCCTCATGACGGAAGAATTCCACTTTTTCTTATTACCTTTGCCACCTCGAAGTTTAACACTAATAGAAAATAAAAACATTATGTTGAAGACTATTTTGTCTATTTCGGGAAAACCCGGTCTGTATAAACTGGTTTCCCATGGAAAAAACATGTTGATCGTTGAATCGCTGACTGATAACAAGAGAGTACCCGCATACGCAAAAGATAAAGTAATCTCATTAGGCGATATCGCAATCTATACGGATGAAACAGAAGTGCCTTTGCATGAGGTATTGACTAGCGTAAAGAATAAAGAAGAGGGAAAAGCCGCCTCTTTAGTACCTTCTAAAGCCACGACGGACCAATTGCGTGCGTACTTTGCCGAGGTATTGCCTAGCTATGATCGTGAGCGTGTTTATCCGAGCGACATCAAGAAACTACTCTCTTGGTATAACATCTTGATCAACGCAGGTATCACTGACTTCACCCCGGAAGATGCTCCGGCAGAAAAGGAAGCTGCTGAAAAAGAAGCTGAATAACAGCATACGACATAAAGATTAAAGAAAGGACCGTTCGATACCCATCGTCCGGTCCTTTTTTTATATTGCCACATTAACCAACAAGAGCACTTATGCAAAAATAGTCCATTATTTTAGGCTAAACCTCACATTGTCTAGGGCGGGTAACTCCTTTATCTTTGCCAACAAATAATTCACTCTATTGACCTCATAAAATAAAGAGCAAAGATGGAAAGCACCAAGTATTATCTCGGTCTGGACGTTGGCGGTACCAATATGGTCGCTGGCGTAGTAGATGAGAATCACCAGATTATCGCAAAGGAGAGTATACCGACACAAGCCGGACGCACGATCGAGGAGATCACCGCCGACATGGCGGAAGTCAGCAAAAAAGCGGTTCTCAAAGCAGGCTTGCAAATGGAAGACATCTCTTCTTGGGGCATCGGCATGCCCAGTTACGTAAATCCAAAGACGAACCTTTTGGTACATGCCAATTGTTTCGGATGGAAGAATGTCCCCATCTACGACTATTTAAAGAAGCATATTTCATTGCCTACTTATATAGCCAACGACGCCAATTGCGCGACCTATGGAGAGGTCTTGGCCGGATCGGCCAGCCAATATACCGATGCCATCATGTTAACGCTAGGAACAGGAGTCGGAGGCGGAATTATCATGGGTAAGAGGATTTATTCCGGAGCCGATAATATGGGAGCAGAGCTTGGACATACCAAATTGGTATACAATGGCGAACGTTGCACATGCGGGCAAAAAGGCTGTTTGGAAGCTTATTGCTCATCTACCGCATTAATCCGCATCATGAAAGAGGCCTTACAAGAGAATAAGGACACCTTGATATGGAAACTTTGCGGCGAAGACGAAAATAAAGTCAATGGAGAAATCCTTTTCGAGGCCGCTAAACAAGGGGATTCCCTCGCTAAACAGATCGTCGATGACTATATCAGTAAACTGGCCGCCGGAATCTCCACGTTCATAACCATCTTCCGTCCGCAAGTAATCATCTTAGGGGGTGGTATCGCACATGCAGGTGACCTGCTGTTGAAACCTTTAAACGAGAAACTACATACTTGTACCTTCGCCGCCGAGGAAATAGGTATCCCCCAAGTCATCCGTGCGGAATTAGGAAATGACGCCGGAATAATCGGCGCCGCGCTTTTAGAGAAAACGATGTAACGAAAAAAAATATGAAAACAAATAAGAAAGAACTTTTAGATTCATTCAAGGGAGGACTGATCGTATCCTGTCAAGTACAACACGATGATCCGACTTTTTCAGTAGACTTTGTCGTAAAAATGGCAAAAGCCGCCCAATGGGGAGGAGCCGTGGGTATCCGTGCCAACGATCCAGAGCAGATCAAGGCGATTAAAAAAGAAGTGGATTTACCAGTAATCGGGCTTTGGAAAATCTGGCACGATGACACGGATGTGTTTATCACCCCAACCTTAGAGGCCGCTAAAGCCGTATGGGAAGCCGGAGCCGAGATTATCGCCTTGGACTGTACGAGCCAAATAACCCATGAAGGCCGCCCTGCATACGAATTGCTACCAATCGTCAAGAAAGAGATACCGGAAGCTATCATTTTTGCGGATGTCTCTAATTATGAGGAAGCTGTACGTGCCGTAGAAATGGGAGCCGATATCGTTGGCCCTACCTTATATGGATATACGGAAGCAACCAAGCATATCGAGCAACCGGATTTACGAGAATTCGCCCGTATGTGCCGTGACTTTAAAGACAAAGCCTATGTCATTATGGAGGGGCATATCTACTCGCCGGAAGATGCCATGAAATGTATCTTCCTCGGAGCTCATTCCGTAGTAGTAGGTAGCGCGATCACCCGTCCGCACTTGATCACGAAACGTTTTACGGACTTACTAACCGGTTACCAAAATAACTGGCGGGAAGCCGAAAGAAGCAAACATTAAAAAATCATCTGCTTGTAGAGATAGGGCATGCCCCGTCTCTACACAATATTAACAACAATAATCATATGGCAAATTTCAATGTAGAAGGGGCGCAAAACGTAGAGATCAGCAAGAAAATACCTTGCGAGAAACCTCTGATCGTACAACTGGAGATCATGGAGCGGTATACGGCAGTCCATAAAGCCTGTGCCGCCCTACCCAAAGAGATACGTGAAGTGGAATGCCTGAAAGTTTTATACCCCACGCTATTTCGCAAGATCACGAATCAAGACTTGATCGCCGGACGTACGGACTTCCTACCGATCGGGTTCGGATGCGTAACCTCATTAGGGGGTGTCGGGCATTATTGCGTATTCAAGAAACTCCGTGCCTTCCAGCTACAACTGGATGAAACTGAACGAAAACGGGTGGATGCGTTATATGATTATTGGTTGGATCACGATTTAAAGACCCAATTCAACAAGGAGGTCCTCACCGAGGATACATTGGGTATGTTCATCGACTGCGAGTACCCGATGATCGCTACCGCACGTCTATCCGGTATGATGCTGGATTACCCGAAACTATTGGATAAGGGCATCGGTGGCCTTCGCTCTGATTTACTGGAGAAACTCAAAGAGCAACCCGATAATAACTTTTACAAAGCAGGCATCCAATGTCTGGATATTTTTGTAGATTGTGCTTCTCATCTCCAGCAAGACGCTAGAGAGCAAATGGCTTCAGCCGACGAGAAAAGGCAAAAAGAATTGGAGCGTATCTGCCAAGCCCTAGAGAACATCAAGGAGAAGAAACCCGGTACGTTCCATGAAGCGATGCAGTTATTCTGGTTATTCGCCTTGTTGGCCGGTGTTATAAACTACGGTCGTCTGGATGATTATCTAGGCCCTTATTTAGTAGCCGATCTCAAGTCCGGGCGATTGACCGACGAAGAGGCATACCGATATATCCACTCGCTTTGGACCATGATTGAGAATCGCCGTACCACCGTAAACGGACGTATCATCGTAGGCGGTAAAGGACGCAAACACCCGAAAGAGGCCGACGTATTCCTGCATATCGCCATGAAAGTAGCGAAAAATTGCAGATATGTAGAGCCGCAATTCACCTTGCGCTTCGATAAAGAGACCTCCGAGGAAATCTGGGACGAAGCGTTGGACGCTTTGGGTGCGGGAGCTACTTACCCGACCCTTTACAATGATGATGTAAACGTCCCGGCCGTCATGTACGGAATGCGTGTAGACGAGAAAACGGCGGAACAATACGTGCCTTTCGGTTGTACCGAGTTCGTGATACAAGGACAGAGTACGGGTACGCCCAACATCTGCATCAATTTACTAAAACTACTTACGATTTATATGAATGATGGTATCGACCCGATTGACGGTAAACGTAAATCCGGGCCGGTATCTCTAAAGAAATTAGAGGAGTATCAGACATTCGAGGAATTCTATGACGGTTACAAGGCTTTACTCGATTATTATCTGGATCTGTCTGTCAAAGCCCAATACCATTCGTATGAGGTGATGAACCAGCACGTAAGTTTCTTGTTTACCAGCCTATTGACCGATGATTGCATCGCACGGGGAAAAGCGCTTTTGGACGGAGGCGTACGTTATCTAGGCGGGACAAACGAGACGTATGGCAATATCAACACTTCCGATTCCCTGTGGGTGATCCGGGATCTGGTATTCAATCAAAAAAAATACACGTTACGGCAATTGAATGATGCCATGCTAGCTAATTTCAACGGCTATGAGGCTTTACGAAAAGATTGCCTGAACTGTGATAAATATGGTAACGACCTTGAGACTGCCGATACGATGGCCAACGATTTGTACGAGTTCGTAGCGAAAGGCGTACGCGATCGCGGTATCGCCATCGGTATGCAATACTTCTTGATCGTTATCAGCAATAATCAATTAAACACGGAATGGGGAAACCGGACCGCCGCCTCACCCGACGGACGATTATCGTGCATGTATATGAATCCTGCCAATAATCCGCAAGGGGGAGCGAATAAAAGCGGCCCCACGGCCATGCTGAATTCCTTGGCGAAGTTCGACGCCAAGTATCATGGAGGCTCGGTACAAAACATTAAGTTTTCTCCTTCCATGTTCAACGAGAACAGGGCTGTCATCAAGAGCCTGTTCAAGACTTATTTTGCGAAAGGGGGTTGCCATTTGATGGTGACTGTAGTAGATAAGGGAGTTTTAGAAGACGCGGTAGAGCACCCGGAAAATTACCCGGACCTAATCGTCCGGGTAAGCGGGTTCTCCGCGGTATTCGTCGATTTATCTCCCAATATTCAACAGGAACTTTTAAGCAGGGTATTATATGATGAATAAATATAAGGTTAGCGAGAATAGGTTATCAATCATGGAGATCGAACGGTTCGCCGTTCACGACGGCCCGGGCATCCGGACCGTCGTTTTCCTTCAAGGGTGTCCTTTACATTGTCCATGGTGCTCCAATCCGGAATCCCAGAAAAGGAAACCGCATCTGCTCCATGTCAAGAATAAATGTATCGGATGCGGACGTTGCGAGGCGATTTGTCCACGGGGCAATATCGCCATCCAAGACCATTTTCCGGTGTTTAATCGTCAGGCCTGTGTAGCCTGCAAGGCTTGCGAGCGTATATGCCCGCAGAACGCCATTAAGTTTGTCGGTGAATCTATTACCTCATCCGAGATCATGGAAATCCTTTTACGTGACCGGGATTATTACCTGAATTCCGGTGGAGGGGTTACGTTTTCCGGTGGCGAAGCTTTCACGCAATTCGAGGGATTGATGGATTTGCTGATCCAATGCAAGAACGAGAAACTGCATACCTCCGTGGAGACTTGCGGGCAAGTGAATCTTGATAAGATAAAGCAAGCGCTTCCGCTTATCGATTTGTTCTTGTTCGATATCAAACATACGGACAAGGATTTACTTCAGAAAGAAACCGGAGCGAACTTGGATACGATCCTCACGAATTTACGGTATATATCCAGTAAGAGCGCTAATAAAGTAACGATCCGTGTACCGGTAATCCCCGGTTTCAATTTCAATGAGAATACGCTTCGGGAAATATTCATGCTGGCGAAAGAAAATCGTATCAAATGCGTACACCTGCTTCCCTACCATACATTGGGCAAAGATAAATACGAGCAATTAGGTCTCACCTATCCTTATCCCTGCGAGCAAATGCTAGCCAAAGAAGAGCTGTTCCCCTTTAAGGAGATGGGGGAAAAAATGGGTTTGGAAATACGAATCGGAGGATAAACTCCTCCCAATAAAATAGTATCTTCGCGCAAATCATCGTTTTATAAATCTTAGTAAGAGACATATGAAAACAGAAAAAGAGAAAGCGGCGGAAGGTCTATTATACAATGCGAATCATGATAGTGAGCTTCAAGATGAGATGAAAAGAGCGAAATGCGTCCTTTTCAAATACAACCAATTGCCCCCCGACCAAGAGGAAGAAAAAGATCGGATCCTAACCTCTTTTCTAGGCAAGAAAGGGAAGAACACCGTTATCCTATCCCCTTTCCAATGCGATTATGGCTATAATATCGAGATTGGGGATAATTTCTTCGCCAACGTGAATCTCGTTATCTTGGATGGAGCGAAAGTTCGTATCGGCAATAACGCGTTCATCGCCCCGAACGTAGGCATCTATACCGCCGGCCACCCTTTTGACGTAAAGCAACGTAATGAAGGTCTGGAATACGCTTTTCCCGTGACTATCGGCGATAACGTATGGATCGGGGCGCAAGCCTGTATCCTTCCCGGGGTGACCATTGGCGATAACACGGTAATCGCCGGAGGAAGCGTCGTAACCAAAGATATTCCGGCCAATGTCATAGCTGCCGGCAATCCCTGCCGTGTAATCCGGGAAATAACGGAAGCCGACCGGAATAAATACCGCCAGCCCTAAGCTCCCGTTTAGGTTCATCGTAAATATCTCACTTCGGCAACGAGTGCCGGTAATCCTTGGGCGATGTACCTACTATCTTCTTAAAGATACGGCTGAAATAGTAGGGATCGTCAAAGCCCAGTTTCAAGGCGACCTGATTGATTTTCATATTTGTATGTAATAATAGCTGGCAAGCCCGGTCTATTTTCATATGTAAGAAATAATTCATCGGCGCATAGCCGGTTTCCTTGAAGAAAAGCCTGTACATATAAGATTCCGAATAGCCGAAATGAGAGGCCAATTCCTTTAATGTCAATTTATTTTCCAGATTCTCCGTCATGAAGTGGGTCGCCAAACTAATAAAGAACGTATTCTCCGCCTTGCTTTTGGAGAATTTAGCCTCCCTATACGTCTTCACATAGAGGAAAGAGGCGATCAAATGATTGAAACTTAAATTGACATAATTAACCGTAGCCTCATCCGTCCCGCTCTCCAACACGTTCAATAGTTCATCGAAGAAGGCGATACGATCGCCGATACGGGAATTATCATCCATGTCGATCGGGATCACCCCTTGCAGTTGATCACTGATATACTTCGCCTTTTTCCCTTTAAAATGTGCCCAATAAATATACCAAGGATCATGCTCGCTCGAACCATATTGATGGGGCTTCTCTGCCGGGAGGATGAAAAAATGATTCTCGGGTACGACATATCGTTTTCCATCCAACACGTACCAACCCTCTCCTTTGGTGCAATAAATTAAAAGGTACTCTCCACAACCGGACGCACGATCAATATAATGGCTTTCCGCCTTCGGAAAATACCCCATAGAGTGTACGACCAAGTCCGCGACTAACGGGTTGTTCAACGCTTGTTCTATAACGTAGAAAGGATAGACAATCAATCGCTGACCGGAAAAACCATGCTTTATTTTCGCCATAAACCAGAACTTTTAGATGGTTACTGAATAACGCAAAGATAATCCATTTTTTTTAGCTAGATACTCTATTATCCAAATCCTTTATGTGCAGTATTTTTGCCAATGAACAAATAAACCATATCAAATGGCGTTATCATAAGGAGATAATTAAACTAAATATTCTAATATATGAAAAAGATCGTATCTATTTTTCTAGTAACCATTTACGGGATGTGTATGGTTGCATGTGGAAGTCGTTCCTCATCCACAGAAGTAAAAGATAATGTATTGACTGAGGAGGAAAAAGCGGAAGGCTACACCTTGTTATTCAATGGCAAGGATTTTACCGGTTGGAAAATGTTCAACGGGGGTGATGTCAAGGGATGGCAGGTAGAAGACGGGGTGATCGTCGGCTACGGAAACGGTGGTGACGTGATAGCGGATACCACGATCAAGGTAAGTACCGATATCGTTACCGTTAAGAATTACCATAACTTCCAGATCAAATGGGATTGGAAAATCGGGGCGCAAGGAAACTCAGGATTCTTATATCACGTACAAGAAGGGCCTAAGTACAAAGCTCCTTTTGAAACCGGCCCGGAATACCAGTTGATCGATGACGATAACTATCCTTGGGTCAGCGAGACCGGAAAAGAGGGATTGGAAGACTGGCAGAAAACGGGTTGCAACTACGCTATGTATGTACCGGAAACCAAACAGGTGAACCCTCCGGGAGAATGGAACTCCTCTATGGTACTTTACAAGGATGGATATGTTGAGCACTGGCTGAACGGAGAAAAACTTTTCTCTTTTCAAGAAGGGTCCGAAGATTGGAAGATGCGTCGTTATAGCGGTAAATGGGAAGCTTTCCCCGATTACGGTATCTCTACCACCGGTAAACTTTGTTTTCAGGACCATGGAAGTAAAGTATATTTCAAGAATGTGAAGATTAAGGATTTAGACTAATTGTATTAAGAAATCAATGCCATGAATAGAAAAGAATTCTTTAAAGTATCTGCCGCAGCAAGTCTAGCGTCACTACTATCCCCTCTTTCCGCCTATGCGGAGAAATTCGAATCGGAAGGTAAAAAGGTGAAAGTAGCCGTTATCGGTTGCGGAAGTGTATCTACCCAATATTTTCCCCATATATCGAAATGCCCGTATGTAGAAATCGTGGCTTGTTGCGATATCAAACCGGATCGTGCTCAAAAGGCGGCCAAGCAATATAATATACCTAAATGGTACAAGCATATCGATGATATGCTTAGCGGTTCCAAGTTCGACTTGATGCTTACATTGACCGATATGCAGGTTCACGGAGAGTTGAACCGTAAGGCTTTGATGGCGGGAAGAAATGTCTGGAGCGAGAAACCTTTGGCGAATTCCTATAAGGAAGGCAAAGAATTATACGATCTCGCTACGAGCAAGGGACTTCGTATCTGGGGTGCGCCTGCCGTTGTAAACAGTCCTCAATTTGCCTTTATGGCCGAACAAATCAATAAAGGAACCCTAGGTAATCTGGCATGTGCGCACGGACATTACGGGCATGAAGGTCCTTCTTGGTCCGCTTTCTTCTACGAACCGCTAGGTGGCAGTATGCCCGACTTAGGAGTCTATAACATCGCTACCCTAACCGGATTATTGGGACCGGCTAAATCCGTTGTTGCCATGACTACAATCGTAACCCCGGAGAGAACCGTAGACGATAAGGGCAAAATCAAAGTTCGAGAAGAAGATAATGCCATGATTATCATGGAACACGAAAAGGGAGTCCTTTCTCATATCGAGTGTGGTTTCAATTATTTCGATCCATACGGACATTTAGGTAAAGGACAGGAGAAAGCGACGATCTCCTTATACGGTTCACACGGCAATATGCATATGGTAGGTTACGACTGGGCACCAAACGGGGTGGACTTATCGACGATGGATCATCCGGTACCCCAACGTTTCGTTCCGGACACCAATGGCTATGTTTGGCAAGAAGGAGCTTCCGATATCAGCAAACACATGGCATTAAACACGGAACCACGTATAAATGTCGAGCATGCGTTACACGTATTAGAGATTATCGAGGCCGCCCGAAAATCACAAGCTACAGGTCAACGCATCCAGCTTGTATCGAAGTTTCCTTGGCCGATGGTAAAATAAATTAAGAAGTCTTAGTAGTGAAAAGAACGGGACATTTAATATATTTGTTCCTGTAAATACCAGAGAAACATGAGGAAGATAAGTGAAATTTTATGCTGCGTAGCCATACTTTGTTGTGCATTGAGCGCATGTAGCGACAAGCCGGCAACGGTAAAAGTCAGCAGTTTCAATATTTGGTTGAATACCCTAGGGGGAAAGCTTCCCCCTAGCCAGACAGCGAAAGTGATCGAGGCTAGCCAGACGGATATCGTAGGAATCCAAGAAGGGCATATCTATGAAGAAGACGGCATCAAGCACGATCATGTACCGGAAATCGCGGAATCCCTAGGTTTCCACCTTTTCAACCAAGGGGAGGGACATTATATCTTATCTCGTTATCCGGTCGTCGACAGTACGGCTTCCCGCTACGGGGTGAAGATACAAGTAGGCAAAGACAAATTCTGCTGGATGTTTAATTGCCATCTATATTATATTCCGTATCAACCTTATCAATTGAATGGGATTCCTTATGGCGATTATCCGTTTATCGATACCGAGGAAGAAGCTGTCCGGTTCGCCAACGAGGCCCGGCGTGAAGAAGTAACTCGTTATCAAAAGGATATACAGCAAGTCATGAAAGAAGGTTATCCTGTCTTTTTAACAGGAGATTTTAACGAGCCTTCTTTCTTGGACTGGACACAACGGGCCGCCGATGCCGGTATCCACAAGATCAAGGTGGAGTGGCCGGCAACCAAGGCTTTCTCTGAGATCGGGATGAACGACTCCTACCGGACAATCCATCCGGACGAGGTCTCCACACCCGGCTATACATGGACTCCCGTTCCTAGCGAACAAGAAATACTAGACCGTCTGGATTTCGTACTATATTCCGGATGTAAGGTAACAGACTCATTTATCACAGGCGAAAGCGAGGCCACCTCGGACGTGGTAGTCTCCCCTTACCCTTCGGATCATAGAATGGTAACCTCCTGTTTCAATTTCTAACAGTAACTACTAAAAAACAAATTATACAACATGGAATCAAGAAGAGATTTTCTGAAAAAAGCAGCCGTAGCGGCAGCTGGTCTAACAATCGTCCCCTCTAAAACGATCGCTGGATTAGGCCATAAGGCACCAAGTGATACAATGAATATTGTCGGTATCGGTATCGGTGGTAAAGGCCACCCAAACTTGGTCGGCATGAAAACCGAGAACATCATCGGGCTTTGCGATATCGACTGGAAATATGCGAAGAACTGCTTCGAGGAATTCCCGGACGCTAAACGTTATTGGGACTGGCGGAAGATGTTCGATGAGTTGGGTGACCAGATCGACGGTGTCATGATAGCTACTCCGGACCATACTCATGCCACGATCGCGGCCACGGCCTTGACAATGGGGAAGCACGTATATTGCCAAAAGCCGCTTACCCACTCCGTTTACGAGAGCCGTTTATTGACAAAACTCGCCGCTAAATATAAGGTAGCGACCCAGATGGGTAACCAAGGGAACTCCGGCGATGGTGTACGTCAATTATGCGAATGGATCTGGAACGGAGAGATCGGTGAAGTAAAAGAAGTACACGCATGGACCAACCGTCCGATCTGGCCGCAAGGATTACAGCGCCCAACCGAAAAACAACGTTGTCCGAAGACGATGAATTGGGACTTATTTATCGGCCCGGCCGCCATGCGTCCGTTCCATGAGATCTATACCCCTTGGAACTGGCGTGGATGGTGGGATTTCGGAACCGGAGCTTTCGGAGATATGGCTTGCCACGTGCTCGATCCGGTTTACCAATCCTTGAAGTTAGGTTATCCGGATCGCGTACAAGGCCGTTCTACCCAGATCAATACGGAATCCGCTCCTCAATCGGAGGTGGTAGAATTCCGCTTCCCGGCTCGTGATAATCTTCCAAAGGTAGCCTTACCGGAGGTGAAAGTATATTGGTACGATGGCGGTATGCTTCCTCAGCGTCCGGACTTATTACCGGATGGCGTAGATATGATGCGTGACGGTTTGGGTGGATGTATCTTCGTAGGTACTAAAGACACGTTGATCTGCGATTGCGGAGGTTTCAACTCCCGGTTATTATCCGGCCGTGTACCTCAAGTAACCCCTTATTTGCGCCGTATCCCGAACGCTACCGGATACTTCGACGGTTTCCATGAGCAAGACTGGATCCGTGCTTGTAAAGAATCTCCTGAGAACCGTGTGGAAGGAACTTCCAACTTCGCTTATTCCGGACCATTCAACGAGATGGTGTTATTAGGCGTATTGGCGATCCGTCTGCAAGGCTTGAACAAGAAATTGATGTGGGACGCCCAAAACATGCGTTTCACCAACATATCCTCTTCCGACGTATTGAAGATCGTAACCAGCGATGATTTCAAGGTGATAGACGGTCACCCCTATTTCGATACGAAATACGCGGAGTTCAATGCGCTAGAGGCTGCCAACGAATATATCAGACATACCTATCGTGAAGGCTGGAGCCTTCCGGAAATGCCGGTATAAGTATGAAACGATATATTATATTAGCACTATGTACGGTCATGCTCCTTGGGCAGGCCGTACAGCTGGCGGCGCAAAAAGCGGACTGGAAAGTGGGTATACAGACTTGGACTTTCCACAATCTTACGTTGATGGAGACCTTGGATAAGACCCAACAACTGGGCATGGGGTATGCGGAGGCTTTCTTTTTCCAAGAATTGGGCGCTCCGTTCCCAAAAGAGACGTATTTAAATTACGACTTGAGCGATGATGACTGCGCTTTATTACGCCATGAGTTCAAGAAAAGGGGAATCAAGCCGATCGCCTTTGGTGTAGCCTCTTATGGGACTAACGAGGAATGGGATAAGTTCTTCGCATTCGCTCATAAAATAGGCGCACATATCGTGACTGTCGAACCGGAGTTAAACCAGTTGGACTACATCGAATCCCTCGCCAAGAAGTACGATATGGAGGTAGCGATCCATAACCATCCGAGTCCATGCATTTACGCAAGTGCCGAGGTGGTAGAGAAAGCGCTGAAAGGCCGTTCTCCCTTGATGGGAGTATGCGCCGATATCGGCCATTGGAAACGGGTGGGTGAAGATCCGCTCAAGAATCTCCAGAAGTTATCCGGACGCATCAAGGTGGCGCATTTGAAAGACCTCACCGACAAGATGGAAGACGCCACATGGGGAACCGGGATCTTACCCGTAAAAGCGTTCGTCAACGAGCTGAAGCGTCAGCATTTCAACGGGCTTATCTCCATTGAGTACGATGATTTCAAATCCGATATCCAAGAGATACGCAACAGTTTGGAATTCTTACAGAAATGCTCTAAATAAAAGTATACGCTTCCCTTAAAAACACCTATATCGGCGTAGGCCCACACGTATATACGTATAGGCTTACGCCAATACTAATATGGGCCTACACGTATATACGTATAAGCCCACACCTATATATGCCTAAAAAGTCGTTATCAGAACAAGGGATTATCCACCTTTTCTCTCAGCAACGCAAGATCCACCACCTGTTGAATATCACTCACATAATGGAACACCAAGCCTTTCAAATACTCCGGTTTGATCTCATTGATATCCTTCTCATTCTCCTTGCAAAGAATCAATTCCTTAATCCCGGCACGTTTAGCCGCCAAGATCTTCTCTTTGATACCTCCCACGGGAAGCACTTTGCCACGCAACGTGATCTCGCCTGTCATAGCCAAGTTCTTTTTCACCTTACGCTGAGTAAAGGCGGAGACAAGAGAAGTCACCATCGTTATTCCGGCACTCGGTCCGTCTTTCGGGATCGCCCCCTCCGGTACGTGGACATGCACATTCCAGTTCTCGAACAACTCCTCGTTGATATTAAACTGAGCCGCATGCGCATGGATATACTCAAGTGCCAACATGGCAGACTCTTTCATCACATCCCCCAGATTCCCGGTCAAAGTAAGCTTTGATCCCTTACCTTTACTTAAGCTCGACTCCACGAAAAGAATCTCACCACCAACAGCCGTCCAAGCTAATCCCGTAACCACGCCGGCATAGTCATTCCCTTGATATTTATCGCGGGAATATTCGACCGCCCCTAGATATTCATACAAATCCTCCGGCTTAATGCTCGTCGGGATAGGCTCGTCGCTAGCGACCTTACGGGCTAGCTTACGCATGATTTTGGCGATTTTCTTATCCAATTCCCGGACACCGCTCTCGCGTGTATAGGCTTCAACGATCACTTGTAAGGTTTTCTTGGGGAATTTCACGGAACCTTTCTTCAAGCCGTGTACATCCATCTGCTTAGGCACGAGATGCTTCGCTGCGATCTCTACCTTCTCCTCCATGATATAACCGCTCACCTCGATCAGTTCCATACGATCCAGCAATGGCTGGGAAATCGTATTCAAATTATTAGCGGTAGCGATAAACATCACCTTGCTTAAATCGTAATCGATATCCAGATAATTATCGTGAAACGCATTATTCTGCTCCGGGTCCAAGACCTCCAATAAAGCGGATGCCGGATCCCCCTTGAAATCATTCGTGATCTTATCGATCTCATCTAAGATAAAGACAGGGTTCGATGTTCCCGCCTTCTGTATATTCTGGATGATACGTCCGCACATAGCGCCGATATAGGTACGACGATGTCCGCGGATCTCGGCCTCATCGTGCAATCCACCTAAAGAAACACGTACATATTTGCGGCGCAAAGCCTCTGCGATGGAACGCCCCAATGAAGTCTTGCCGACTCCCGGAGGACCGTACAAACAGATAATCGGAGATTTCATATCCCCTTTCAGCTTCAATACCGCCAGATGCTCGATAATACGCTCTTTCACCTTCTCCAAACCATAATGATCACGATCTAAGACCTTCTGGGCATGAGATAAGTTGAAATTGTCCTTACTATACTCGTTCCACGGCAAGTTAACGATATTCTGGACATATTGCGTCTGTACGGAATAATCCGGAGATTGCGGATGCAATCGTTCCAATTTTCGCAATTCCTTCTCAAAGACCTGCGCTACCTCGGCAGGCCATTTCTTACGACTGGCTTTCTCCCGTAATTCTTTTATCTCCAACTCATTGATATTCCCGCCCAATTCCTCTTGAATCGTCTTGATTTGCTGTTGAAGGAAATATTCTTTTTGTTGTTGATTGATATCCTCATGTGTCTTCATCTGGATGGAAGCTTTCAACTCCACCAGCTGATACTCGCGGTTCAAGATAAAAAGTAACCGATACGCACGCTCTTTTAAGTCCCCGATCAATAACAATTGCTGTTTCTCGGCCGATCCACTCGGTATATTGCTACAAGAGAAATTGACCACATACAAGACATTCTTATTATTCTTGATCGAGAAGATCAAATCCCGGGGAGGTTCAGCCACGGCCCCAAGCATCTTGATGGTCAAATCCTTGATCGTTGAGATCAAAGCCTCGAACTCGCGGTCTGTCTTGTCCGGCTTCGTGTCCTCCAACACGGTGATCTTACCGGAAAGATACGGATCTGTCTCGGTCAACTCATTCAATTCAAAGCGTTTCTTACCTTGAAGAATAACAGTAGTACTACCGTCCGGCATCTCTAAGACACGAACGATGTCAGCGATTACCCCGGTTGTATATAAATCCTCTAAGATAGGATCTTCCGTACCCATCTCTTTCTGGCAAACAACTCCGATCAAACTCTTTTTATGTACAGCCTCTTTAATCAGGCGCATCGATTTAGGACGCCCGATAATCACCGGCAAGGCAACACCCGGAAAGAGTACCATATTCCTTAACGGAAGAATGGGTATAGTGTCTCCAACTTTCTCTATTCCTTCTGTGAAATCCTCATCTACATCGCATTCTGTAAGAATTGGCATTACGATACCAATATTGTCATCCAAGTCATCAAACGAATTCTGGCAAAATACTCTCGTCTTTTCTTTCATATATACATTCATCATTGTATATGTTAATACAATAAACGTGCCAAAGTTACAGCTTTTCATTCAATTCTTACTAATTTCGCGGCATACAATCGATAGAGATATGGCAAATCCTTATTTTCAATTCAAGAAATTTACGGTATGGCACGATAAATGTGCCATGAAAGTCGGAACGGATGGCGTTTTGCTTGGGGCATGGGCTAGCACAGAGAGATGTCAGAGGATTTTGGATGTGGGAACCGGAACGGGATTGATCGCCCTCATGCTGGCGCAGCGTAGCACCGCGATTTTAGACGCTATCGATATAGATTCAGACGCATGTTTACAAGCTCAGGAAAACATCGCGAAATCGCCTTTCGCCAACCGGATACAAGTCTATCAAACCTCGCTCTCCGAATATATGCCGGATGAGAATATCAAATATGACTTGATCGTATCCAACCCACCCTATTTTATTGATTCATTGAAATGCCCGGATACTAAACGTAATCTAGCCCGGCATACGGATACTCTATCACTCCCGGATTTATTGCGTGATAGCCGCAAACTGTTGGCACCCGAAGGAAATATCGCCTTGGTGCTTCCCTTCGAGCAACGGGAGTCTTTAATAGACATCGCTCGAGAAGAGTCTTTGTCTCCATCGAGAGAAGCCCACGTTTCCCCCATACCGGACGCCCCTCCTAAGCGTTTATTAATAGAACTCTCAGCGACGCCGGTAGCAAAGCCCAAGTCGTCTCATCTGACTCTAGAAATCGAGCGGCATCGATATAGCGAAGAATTCACCGCTATAGCTAAAGACTTTTACTTGAAAATGTAAGGAAGCTTTTTATCGAAGAAGCGAGTTACCTCGTCAAATAAATTATGTACCTCCTTGGTGAAAGACACAACCTCCGGAGTCAGCACATGTAAGGCTTTTGGTTCCACCGTAATATCGATACGGCGATCTGCCATGATCGGTTCTCCATCCAAGTGCATCACGCCCGGATGTTGGCGAATAATCGTGACTTGCTGGGCTTTCATCGTCTTAATCTTACTATTCCGATCAATCTGTTTGGTAAACAATTGAATGGCCAAAGGAGCGATATCCAATGGCATAAAAGGGGATAAGATCGTAACGTCCATCCGTCCGTCCTGTATATTCGCGTGCGGAGCGATAAACGCGTTATTACCATATTGCGAAGCATTCGCGCAAGCGACTAGAAACGCCTTCTCCTTGATCGTCTGATTATCCACCACCAATTCATAAGGCTCAGGCTTATAGCTCAGATACTCCTCTATCGTATTCTTTATATAAGTAAGAGAGCCGCGCCGTTTCTCATTCGCGAATTTCTGGCTGACGGCGGCATCAAAACCGACTCCACAGGTACAGAAAAAGACCTGTCCGTTCGCCCGGCAGCAATCTATCGTCGTAACATGCCCTTTCGCGATCAGATCGATAGCTCTTTTCACGTCCATCGGTATGTGCAATTCTCTAGCTAAGCCATTGCCCGAACCTTTCGGGATGATACCTAAGATCGCATTCGAATGGATCATAGCTCTCGCTATCTCATTCACCGTCCCGTCACCGCCTACCGCCAAAATATATTCAGCTCCCTCCTCTATGGCTTGCCGAGTCAACTCGCTGGCATGGCCTGCATACTCTGTAAAAGAAATGTTTAACGAACAGTTCTTTTTCGAGCAGATCCCTTCGATCATCTTAGGTATCTTGCGCTTCGACCCTACACCTGATATAGGGTTTATGATAGCTTGTACTTTTATATCCCGTTCGCTCATCCTCACTTCTTCTTTTTTATTTGAGAGGACAAAAATAATGCTTTTATAAAACTTTTAAAGCATTTCGACTACTATAAGTTATTTTTTTACTATTTTTGCGGCTGGATTTGCCGAAACATGGGATTATGTATGCGGCGAACCTGTGTTCTTTATTAGAATAAATAAATAGCGAGATAAATCATTCTCTTTTATAATAATATGAAACTTTTACAAGAGAAACTAGCAAAGTACGACGCTCCTCAAAGAGCCATGGCAATGGGAATCTATCCTTACTTCAGGGAAATCCAGAGCGATCAGGACACGGAAGTTCTAATCAGCGGGAAGAAAGTCTTGATGTTTGGTTCTAATGCGTACTTAGGATTAACCAATCATCCTAAAGTAAAAGAAGCAGCGATCGAGGCCATTAAAAAGTATGGTACAGGTTGTGCCGGCTCACGTTTCTTAAACGGAACGTTGGACTTACACCTCCAGTTGGAAAAACGTTTAGCAGAATTTGTTGGTAAAGAAGACGCCATCGTATACTCTACAGGTTTCCAAGTTAATCTAGGTGTTGTATCCTGTATCACCGGACGTGAGGACTATATCCTTTGGGATGAGTTGGATCATGCATCCATTATCGAAGGACATCGTCTTTCTTTCTCCACGAAATTGAAATTCAAGCATAACGATATGGACTCCTTGGAGAAACAACTCCAGAAATGCGAGCCAGACAAGGTGAAACTTATCGTTATCGACGGTGTCTTCAGCATGGAAGGTGATGTCGCTAAATTACCGGAAATCGTAGCTCTCGCAAAGAAATATAACGCAAGTGTAATGGTTGACGAGGCTCATGGTATCGGTGTATTCGGTGATCATGGCCGCGGTACTTGTAATCACTTCGGCGTTACGAACGATGTTGATTTGATCATGGGAACTTTCAGTAAGTCTTTCGCTTCTATCGGTGGTTTTATCGCATCAGACGAACCGGTTATCAATTACTTACGTCACCACTCCCGTTCCTATATCTTTAGCGCAAGCAATACGCCTGCCGCTACTGCCGCAGCGAACGCGGCATTAGATATTATGTTAAGCGAACCGGAACGTATCCAACATTTATGGGATTTGACTCATTACGCATTGGATGGTTTCCGTAACATGGGTTGTGAGATCGGACATACTTCTACCCCGATCATCCCGTTGTTTATCCGTGACAACGACTTGACATTCCTTATCGTAAAAGAATTATTTGAGGCCGGAATCTTCGTAAACCCGGTAGTAGCTCCCGCAGTTGCTTCCGAGGATACACTGATCCGCTTCTCCCTTATGGCTACCCACACGAAAGAGCAACTAGATTACGCTTTGGAAACAATCCACAAGGTATTCAAGAGCCATGGGTTGGTAGACTAATCGTGTAAATATATAAGAAAAGGCCCGAAGGTTAGGTATAACACCTATCTTCGGGTCTTTTTTTATAACTGAAAAAATCATAACTATGATTTTGAATGGGAATAAATCACTATTTTTGCATATTTAGATAAATTGGGTGGTTATGTCGATGGCCCTCTTACAAATTAAAAATAAATGGATTTCATATTAGATAAAGGAAGTAGCCATATGGGCTGCAAAGGTTGCAGCAAAAGGCAAAACAATAAACTGAATACCTATGATTGGTTGTGCGATGTACCCGACGCGGAAGGCTCGACTGACTTCGTAGAGGTTCAATTTAAAAATACCCGCAAAGGGTATTACTTGAATAGTGCTAAAATACCTTTGGAAAAAGGTGATATAGTAGCCGTAGAGGCAAGTCCCGGTCATGATATCGGTACGGTTTCTTTAACGGGAAAATTGGTTCTGCTGCAAATGAAGAAGAACAACGTGCGCACGGAAGCTGAGCCAAAACGGATTTACCGAAAGGCAAAACCGACCGATATCGAGAAATATGAGGAAGCGAAAGCAAAGGAACATGCCACTATGATTCGCTCGCGGCAAATCGCTGCCGATTTAGGATTGAATATGAAAATCGGTGATGTAGAGTATCAAGGTGACGGTAATAAGGCGATCTTTTATTATATAGCGGATGAACGTGTAGATTTCCGTCAACTAATTAAAGTGCTAGCGGAGGCTTTTCGTGTTCGTATCGAGATGAAGCAGATCGGTGCTCGTCAAGAAGCCGGACGTATCGGTGGTATCGGCCCTTGCGGTAGAGAACTTTGCTGTTCCAGTTGGATGACAAGTTTTGTATCGGTCGCTACCGGAGCTGCCCGTTATCAAGATATTTCCATGAATCCCCAGAAATTGGCCGGACAATGCGCTAAATTGAAATGTTGTATCAATTATGAGGTAGATACATATGTGGAAGCCCAGAAACGCCTTCCTTCCCGGGAGATTGTCTTGGAGACCAAAGATAATAATTACTATCATTTCAAGACGGATATTTTCAAACGGGAAATTACCTATTCTACGGATAAATCATTTGCGGCTAATCTTATCACGATTCCGGCAAGCCGTGCTTTCGATGTCATTAACATGAATAAGAAAGGCATGAAGCCGATATCTCTAGAGGCGGATACGAAGCCACAACCACCGAAACGAGACGCTCAAGATATTCTTGGGCAAGAAAGCGTCACACGTTTCGACTCTGTTAAAAAGAAAAAGAAAAAACGTCCTGCCAACAAGAATAATGGCGAGAACAATGGAAACGGGAACGGAGCTAACACCACCGCGACGGCAGTTACCAACACCGACGCACCTGTTTCTGAGAATAAGAACAACGGAGGAAACGGAGCCGGTGGCAATAATCGCCGCAACGGAGGAAATAATAGGAATAGCAATCGTGAGAATAACCGGGACAGAGAGAATAACCGGGAGAATAACAAAGATAATAGCCGGGAAAACAGTCGGGAGAATCGGGAGAACAACCGTGATAATAACAGGGAGAGCAACCGAAACAATCGCCCGAAACAAAGGCCGAGAGCTAATAACGATAAGCAATCCAACAATGACAAGCCTGCGAATAATGACAAACCTCAGCAACCGATCAAACAGGCCAGACCTGATAAAACGGAGAATAGGCCAGAGACAAAGCCTGAGGCTTAAAAAGTTCATTGCCGCCTGTGTAACATGCTTCTTATGCTTCTCTTGCGAGAATGAAGCTGTATACGATCAGTATCAAGCTATCCAAAACACCTCGTGGGAGAAGGATAAGGAGTACTATTTCACTTTCTTGATTAAGGATATATCGATTCCGTACGACCTAACCTTGGAAGTACGGAACAATAATATGTATCCATATCAGAACCTATGGGTATTTTGCAGCGAGGAACTTCCGATAGGTCCTTTAAAAAGGGATACGATCGAATGTATGTTAGCTGATGAGTTTGGGAAATGGTATGGGGACGGGATCTCCCTGTTTCAATCCAGTTTCCCGATACGGTCTGCTTACTATTTCCCCGTTAAAGGGCAATATACCTTTAGCTTCCGGCAGGGGATGCGTAACGACCAACTTCCGGGCATTCAGGAAATCGGCTTACGGGTCTTACCTTCTTCCACTAACGCTCCTTCCGAGAAGCGTCCAAACGAAGAAAAATAAACAATAAGATCGTAAATCCCCAAAGCGAGGAACCTCCATAGCTAAAGAAAGGCAAGGGAATGCCGATAACCGGAGTCAATCCCGTCACCATGCCGACATTAATCGCCAGATGGAAAAAGAATATGGAGGCTACGCTATAGCCATAGACTCGCCCGAAAGCATTATCTTGCCGCTCCGCCAATACAATCAGACGAAGAATAAAAAGTCCGAATACGATCAATACGGCAGAGGCTCCCAAAAAGCCTTGCTCCTCGCCTACCGTACAAAAGATAAAATCCGTATCCTGTTCCGGCACATACTTCAATTTGGTCTGCGTCCCATTCAAGAATCCTTTTCCGGATAATCCTCCGGAACCGATAGCGATCTTGGACTGATTCACATTATACCCCGCCCCGCTTGGATCATCCTCCAAGCCTAAAGAGACTTTAATACGAATTTGTTGGTGAGGTTCCAATATGTCATTAAACACATAATCCACAGAAAATAGGAAACAGATAGAACCTAAAGCGAACAGAGCGATTAACGCATAATGCCATACCCAGTTTCGAATGGATAAATAGAATAAATAGATTGACGCGGCTCCTACCAAGCCTATCGATATCCAAGCGAAGTTTACCGGGACAAACAAAGAAACGACATACCCGATCAAGAATGTCGAAGCAATTCCCCCAAGCATGATCTTAACGCTTATATAATCCTTACGGACACTCCCAACTAATCCCATGGTTATTAATAAGACAAGGCAAGAGACGATTAATTCACCCAATGGGGTAATACCCACCATCACCTCTGAATATTTCATTCCCGTAACGAAAAAGACGACCGCACAAACTCCTATCAACAAAATATATCCAGTCATTCCTTCCCGGTATAACATCAGGAAGAATGCCAAGTAAACCAATGCCGACCCCGTCTCTTTCTGTAAAAGAATACAAACCATCGGCAAGAAGATCAAGAACAAAGTGATTGAGAAATTCTTGACCGTCGTTAGCTTAAAGCCATAGCCATTCATAAACTTCGCCACGGCCAAAGCGGTAGCGAACTTAGCCAACTCCGCTGGTTGCAAACGGATAGGTCCCAATACGAGCCAAGAATGCGATCCCTTGATATTAGGTGCTAAAAATATAGTGGCGATCAACAATACGATCACGCACGCATAGATCAGATAGGCGAATATATCGAAGAAGTCACTTTCCAGCATCAATATGACGAAAATAAGGGCGAGTGAGGTACCGATCCAAATCATCTGCATCCCCGGACGGCCCGACGGGTCGAACAAGCCAACGTTATCAAACTCGTAGCTCGCCCCACAAATACTAAACCAACCGGCGATTACCATAATCAAATACAACAAAATGGTAATCCAGTCTACCGACTTCCATATTTCCGTTTTCCTATAGCGCATTGTTCGGTAGTATTACGGCATTCATAATATATTCCTCCGTCGCCTTGTTAGCCTCGGATATTTCTCCTTTCAAATATTTCTCCAACATCAATTTACCGATAGGCACCGCATAGGTAGCACCGAATCCGGCGTTTTCCACAAACACGGCAATGGCGACCTTCGGCTTTTGATAAGGAGCGAATCCCATAAAAATAGAATGGTCCTTACCATGCGGATTCTCCGACGTTCCCGTCTTTCCACAAACCTCGATATCCGGTAAAGCCGCCCCACGACAGGTTCCACCATAAGCGGTTCCCGTAACAGCCCCTCGCATACCCTCGGCAATATAACTATAATAATGCGTATCCACCGATGTATAATGCCTCTTACTATATAATGTATCCAGCGGAGTGTCTTGAATCTCTTTTACGACATGCGGAGTAATATAATATCCCCGATTAGCGACAGTAGCCGCCAAATTACAGATTTGCAAAGGCGTAGCCAATATCTCACCCTGACCGATAGCGATCGAGATAACCGTACTGGAATTCCAACGTCCCCGGTACACCTTATCGTAGAACTTACTATTCGGAATGAACCCTCGCTTCTCTCCCGGAAGATCAATTCCCAACTTATAGCCATATCCCATTGAGACCATGTGATTCTTCCAAACCTCAAAAGCCTCCTGTACCGACGGATATCGCTTCCGGCTGTCGATCATATCATGCAGTCCCCAAGGGAAAAAAGAGTTACAAGAGGTCGCCAACGCCCCGACCAGATTCAGAGGAGACGGATGCCCGTGACAAGCCGGCTTACCTCCCCGGAAGGTATATCCATGCGCACAGGTATATTGAGTTTCCGGAGTAATCACCCCTTCTTGCAAGAAGATCAAACCTTGAGTCGGTTTAAATGTAGATCCGGGAGGATATTGCGCCATGAGCGGGCGGTTGAATAAAGGTTTCAACGGGTCCTTCTGCAAAGCCACGTAGTTCTTTCCCCGCTGGCGCCCGATCAAGATACTCGGATCATATGTAGGAGCGGAAACCATACAAAGTACCTCCCCTGTCTCCGGCTCTATCATCACGATACCCCCTAATTTATTCTGCATTAACTTCTCCCCATAAGCCTGCAAGTCCATATCCAAGGATAATTTCAAGTTCTTGCCGGATTCCGGCTGGATATCGTGCCTGCCTTCCTCGTATCGCCCCTTGATACGTCCGTGAGCGTCACGCAACAGGATCTCGACTCCTTTCACGCCCCGCAAATATTCCTCGTACGATTGCTCGATCCCGGTTCTGCCGGAGTAATCGCCTTGTGTATAATAAGCGTCATTCTCTATATCTTTCCGGTTTACCTCGCCGATATTTCCCAGCACAAGAGCGGCATTGGGATACTCGTATTGGCGGATCGTGCGATTCTGGATATAGAAACCGGGAAATTTGTATAACTTCTCCTGCAACACGCCATATTCCTGCGCAGAAAGCTGGTTCATAAATACTTGAGGGACATAGGAAGAATAACCGGGATTTAACCGCCGGTTCTTAATATCCGCTATACGTTTGAGGAATTGCTCTTTCGTGATGCCCAGCACATCACAGAAATCGAGGGTATCGAAAGGCTGTATCTCACGCATGATAAGCATCACGTCGTAAGCGGGCTGGTTATAGACCAACAATTTACCATTACGATCGTACATCATACCCCGGGAAGGATATAAGGTTTTTTTCAAGAAAGCGTTACTATCCGCCCAAGCTTTATAATCGTTGTCGACCACCTGAAGGATGAACAAACGGATAATAAAGATGATAACCAACAGGATCACCGCCCCACCTAAGACATAGCGCCTGTTCTCAAACTCATACTTGGTATTATTCTCCACTTTTCTGAGACTCTATATTGAATGCTTCTACCGTACAAATCAATAAGGTTGTCATCACCACGCTCGAGAGGATACGGACAACCAGAAACAACGGGTCAAATAAAGTCAACGACTCAATCACAAAAAGAGTCGTATGTTGTATCAACACAAACGATAACACATATCGGAAAAAGCCTCCGAAACCAAAGGTCTTATAAGACGGGTAAATACCTTCCGGCAAATCTTTCCCCATGAATACACGGATTAACGGCTCCCTGCAAAATCCCGCCAATGTACAGGCGGCCGCATGCATACCCGGTGTGTTGCTGAACGTATCAATAACCACCCCGGCTATGAAAGAGAAGAAAACGACTTGCGTCCGTGAGCTACCGACCGGCATCTTAATAATGAAATAGAGATACAGAAACGGGGTAGCGATCCGCAAGAAATGAATGTTGTTCAAGACCAAGACCTGAATCAACACAAACACCACGAAATATATGAAACCACGCAGTAAATTATTAATCATTTCTTTTCGCCTCTTGTTCTACACCAATTTGCTCCGTCTGACGGAAATTCTTGATAATACGCACGTTGTTCAACGCTTGAAAATCCGTAGCCAGCTCGACCTGTAATGAATAGAAATTATCATCGTGTTGTTTCTCGAAATCAGCGACCGTACCTACGATAATACCCGAGGGGAATACGGCGGAGTAACCGCTCGTCACGATCGTATCGCCTTTCTGGAACTCCACATGACGCGGCAACTCATCGAGGTTGGCGTACAGCGTATTGCGCCCATTCCAGCTTAATGACCCGAAATAACTACTACCTAACACCTTACAACTCAACCGGAACTTAGGATTCAGCAACGGAATGATCACGGAGAAATGATCGGAAACCGTCGATACGATACCAACCACACCTCGTTCCGAGACAACTCCCATATCGGGCATGATCCCATCCAGTTTCCCTTTATTCACGGTAATATAATTGGACAAATGCGTGACACTGTTGTTCACTACATCCGCCACGACAAACGAATAAGGAAATTGCTCCGTCGAATCCGGCGCGAATCCCTTAAAACTAACCGTATCCGCAATCAGCGCATCTAACTGATCTTGCAGATCCAGCATTTGCAATTCCAACTGTCCGTTACGCTCCAATAACTCCTTATTGATATCCCGAAGATTCAAATAAGAAGTGACAGATCCGGATATCGAGGCGATATATCCTGTCACGACATTCGCTGAGCTGAATATAATATTCCGTTGGTACGCGTTATTACGATAGACCAACATCAACGAAACAGCCTCAAGCAGAATGAACAAAAACCAATGCCTCTTCCCGATCAGGAATTCTAGTAACTTACGCATAGGAATTGAAAACTGAAAGTTGAGAATTGAAAATTGAAAAGAACCAGACCTATCGGCTCGCTAATTTTCAACTTTCAATTCTCAATTCTCAATTATTTACTCTTATCGGATTAAGAAATTAAACTTCTCAATATTCTTCAAAGCGACTCCCGTACCTTTCGCCACGGCATGCAACGGATCCTCGGCGATATGGAACTGGATATTCATTTTATCCCGCAAGCGCTTATCCAAACCGCGAAGCATAGCGCCACCGCCAGCCAAATAGATACCGTTTTTCACGATATCGGCATATAACTCGGGAGGGGTTTGCTCCAAGGCACTCAAGATAGCCGCCTCGATCTTCGAGATAGACTTATCCAAACAGTGGGCGATCTCCTGATAAGAGACGGGTACCTCCATCGGTAAGGCAGTCATCTGATTCGGGCCGTGAACCACGTAATCCTCCGGAGCGTCCTCCAATACCGTAAGCGCGGAACCCACGTTGATCTTGATACGCTCGGCCATACGCTCACTCACCTTCACGTTGTGTTGGCGACGCATATACTCCACGATATCAGCCGTTAAATCGTCACCCGCCATACGGATTGATTTATTCGACACGATACCACCTAAGGATATGACAGCGATCTCGGTAGTACCACCGCCTATATCCACGATCATATTACCCTCGGGGGCCAAGACATCTATACCGACACCGATAGCGGCAGCCATCGGCTCAAAAACCATGTACACATCACGTCCACCGGCATGCTCGGCAGAGTCTCGCACGGCACGTATCTCTACCTCCGTACTACCAGAAGGGATACCAATCACCATACGTAAGGATGGAGCGAACCAGCGCTTCCTTCCGCTCGCCATCTTGATAAAGCCGCGAATCATTTGCTCGGCAGCGTAGAAATCCGCGATAACTCCCTCACGAAGCGGTCGTACGGTACGAATATTCGGGTGCGTCTTCTCGTACATCTCACGGGCCACCTTACCGACAGCCAGCACCTTGTCCGAGCGAGCATCCAAAGCAATCACCGAAGGTTCGTCTACCACCATCTTATCATTACACGTGATAATGGTATTGGCGGTACCCAAATCTATGGCAACTTCTTGTGTGAAAGAAAACAATCCCATTAGTCTTATTATTAATGTTTAAAATGACGAACACCTGTCTTCACCATAGCCAAACCATGTTGGTTACAGTACTCGACAGACAACTTATCATTGATAGAGCCTCCCGGCTGGATTACGGCCGTGATACCTGCTTGGTCTGCGATCTCAACGCAATCGGGGAACGGGAAGAAAGCGTCGGAAGCCATCACGGCGCCATTCAAGTCGAAGCCGAATGATTTAGCCTTCTCTATGGCTTGTCTCAAAGAGTCCACACGAGAGGTCTGCCCGATACCGCTGGCGCAAAGCTGCTTGTTCTTCACCAAGGTGATCGCGTTGGACTTGCTGTTCTTCACGATTTTGTTGGCGAACAACAGGTCCTCAACCTCCGAGGCTGTCGGCTGCTTATCCGTCATAGGCTCCAAATCAGCCTTACCTTGGATGCTCAAGTCCTTCTCCTGCATCAAGACACCATTCAATAAAGAACGGAACTGCATCGGGCAAGTCTTGCAATCCTTACGGATCAAGATGATACGGTTCTTCTTCTGTTGAAGTACCTCCAGCGCGTCAGCGTCGTAAGCCGGAGCGATAATCACCTCGAAGAAAATCTTGTTGATTTCCTCGGCCACTTCCTTGTTAATCGTAGTATTCGTGATCAAGATGCCACCGAAAGCGGAAACCGGGTCACCGGCCAAAGCCTCTTTCCAAGCCTCAACCACATTACCGCGGGAAGCGATACCGCAAGCGTTATTATGTTTTAAGATAGCGAACGTCAGCTCGTCGAACTCATCGATCAAGTTCACGGCAGCGTCGATATCCAATAAGTTGTTGTAAGAAATCTCTTTTCCATGGATTTGATCGAACATATCGTTAAACTTACCATAGAACTTAGCGGCTTGATGAGGATTCTCGCCATAACGCAAATGCATCGGACTATCTACCGTTGCACGGAAATGGGAACCTTCGCGGCCATCAAAATAATTGAAGATAGCGGAGTCGTAACCCGAGGAAACGGCGAACGCCTCTTTGGCGAACCATCTACGATCCTCGATGCTTGTCTCAGCGCCCTTCTCGTTCAAAAGATCCATCAACGGCTGGTATTGAGCCTTGGAAGCTACGATTACCACATCCTTGAAGTTCTTCGCGGCGGCACGTATCAAAGAGATACCGCCTATATCTATTTTCTCAATAATCGCTTGTTCCTCAGCGCCGGAAGCGACAGTCTCCTCGAAAGGATATAGGTCAACGATAACCAAGTCGATCTCCGGGATCTCATATTCGGCTAATTGTTTCTGGTCATTCTCGTTCTCGCGGCGAGCCAAGATACCACCGAACACCTTCGGATGAAGCGTCTTCACACGACCGCCCAAAATAGACGGATAAGAAGTCAAGTCCTCTACCGCATCACAAGGCAAACCCAATGACTCGATAAATGATTGAGTACCACCTGTTGATACAAAGCTCACACCCTCGCTATGCAATTTCTTTAGGATTTCGTCCAGCCCGTCTTTGTGAAACACAGAGACCAAGGCACGTTTCATTCGTTTCGTTGCAGCCATCTTTCTATTTTCGTTTACTTTAATGTTTTAGAGCACAAAAGTAGATATTTATTTCCAATCCAGCCTTATTATTCAGATAAAAACAAGGCAACCATACCAAATTTCATCCATAGCCAAAGAAACATGAATCCATCGCACATGATACGGGAGACGGGGCACGCCCCGTCTCTACAACATATGACATTGCCCTAAGATAATGAGATTTCCTTTGTTAATAATAGAAGATCGCCCAATTTGACATTCTGACATTTTGTATTCTAAAGCTCCAGAGAATCGAATATTTCGCCCCAGAGTACAGTCGGTTTCCATATTTGAGAATAAAAATCCGCAATTAGTTATCTTCCAAGGATATATCGTTTTTGGAGCTTTTATTCTAGCGAGGATTCCCGTCTCTTATCACCCTCAAACATACAAACAATAGACTTCTTATTCGAAAACAATAGACTTTTCACTCGAAAACAATAGCATTCGTAGTCGAAAGCAACTAACAACGCCGCCGTAAACACCCTACAACTGGATCGTAACAACCTTACAATGCCTATCCGCAGCATGAAAAGACAACCAAATCCTCTCTTTTCTCCCCTCTATTCCCGCTATTTCAGTCTATTCAAAGGAATGGCTTGTCAGCGAAAAGCGCCCATCCCAAGCAAAAAGCCACGAATAAGCGAATTACGCAGACAAGCCATTTTAGTGATGAGAACTATCGTCCACCAGTAATCAGCAATAAAAAGGAAGGGACACACCGCCTCATCCCGCCATACAAAGCGAGTCCGATCCCTATCACCACACAGGCAGATCCCAAATACAAGCCTATCACCTCTAACTCAGACCCCGGAGGGAGATACCGAACCACCACCTTGATAGCCAACGCCAACGGCATCCCATGATAAGCATAAACAAAGAAGCTGCTCCCCGCCAGAAAACCGCTTACCCGACAAAGCCCTCGCTCCAAACAGGTCGCCGTGAGGCTGATAAAGCACACGCACCCCACGATAATCCCCACGTTATGCAGGTATCGGCACCATGGTTCTCCCATAAAACAGAGGTCGCACACAGCCAAAATCGCATAAAGCCCTACTATGCAGCAAATAAGCGATAGGGGTCTTACACATATTCTACCTCCTTTAATATCTGCTGGCCAATAAAAGGGCTTAACCCTTTAAGGGTGACTATGTCCACTTTCAATCTGTCAAAAAGCTTCTCTAATATCTCACAAGCCAAAAGGAAATTGGAATAAGTCTCTTTATCATCCTCAAAGTCGATCAATATATCCACATCACTACTTTCCGTATTGCTCTCACGAACAGTAGAGCCAAAAAGCCCCAACTGCTTTACACCGCAACTCTGCGACAAAGGCTGCTTTGCTTTCCGAAGAAGAGATATGACAGATTGTTTATTCATTACACAATTGGATATTAATGTATAATGCAAAGATAAGCAATATTTTTCGTACCTTCTCATTTAAACCGCGTATCGTTTGCTTAAATGAGATTAATATACTTACTTTGCGATAAATAAACTTTTAATCAAACTATTAAACTATGGATATACTAAATTCTCATTTACCTTTGTCTATAACTACTCAAAGCAACTACAAATGACACAAAAAGAATCTATCCGCTTATTCGAAGAAAGAAAAGTTCGCGCCATATGGGATGACGAACAAGAGGAATGGTATTTCTCGATCGTTGATGTTATATCTATTTTAACAGATAGCCCCAACCCTCGAAAATACTGGAGTGTATTAAAAACCAGATTGAAAAGAGAAGGTAGCGAGTTGACTACAAATTGTAGTCAACTGAAAATGCAGGCCGCTGATGGCAAGAAATATTTAACCGACGTAGCCAATACCGAGCAACTCTTCCGCCTTATCCAATCAGTACCATCTCCAAAAGCAGAACCTTTTAAGTTATGGATCGCCCAAGTAGCGAAGGAACGTTTGGATCAAATGCAAGACCCGGAATTGTCTATCGAGCAAGCCATGGCCGATTATAAACGATTGGGCTATTCGGATAATTGGATCAACCAACGATTGAAATCCATAGAGATACGGAAAGATCTAACAGACGAATGGAAGAAAAGAGGACTGGAAGAAGGCCTCCATTTCGCTACGCTAACCGATATCATTTATAAGTCGTGGTCCGATATGACCTCCAAAGAATATAAACGACTCAAAGGATTAAGAAAAGAAAACCTTAGGGATAATATGACAAACAAAGAGCTTGTATTAAACATGCTGGCTGAGTTATCCACTAAGGAAATATCAGAAACATCAGAGCCGGAAACATTTAGTGAACATATAAATGTCGCCCAACAAGGAGGCGAGGTGGCTCGCAATGCCCGGTTAGAATTGGAAGCCAAAACCGGGAAAAGCGTTATCTCACCGCTCAACGCCCAAAAGATAATTAGCCTAAAAAAGGGAGAGAACGAGCGGGATGTATGACATCCAATGATAAGATAAACAATATTTTTCGTACCTTTGCATCCTCAATCGCAATTTAATAGGTATACGAAATATGATAACAGTTAACAATCTGGACGTACAGTTTGGAAAACGCATCCTTTTTCAGGATGTGAACATGAAGTTTACACCGGGCAATTGCTACGGTATTATCGGTGCTAACGGGGCCGGAAAATCTACGTTTCTCCGTGTAATCAGCAAGCAATTAGACCCTACCAGAGGTAGCGTTAACCTAGGACCGGGCGAACGCCTTTCCGTATTGAGCCAAGATCACTTCGCATTCGATGAATATACGGTTATGGATACCGTATTGATGGGACATACGACCTTATGGGAGGTGATGAGCGAGAAAAACGCCCTTTACGAGAAGCCTGATTTCAGTGACGCCGACGGTATCCGCGTATCGGAACTGGAAGAGAAATTCGCCGAGATGGAAGGCTGGAACGCGGAGAGCGACGCCGCCAACCTATTGAGCGGACTAGGCATCAAGGAGGATTTGCATTATATGTATATGAAGGACTTGAGCGGTAAGCAGAAAGTACGTGTCTTATTGGCCCGTGCCTTGTTCGGACAGCCCGATAACCTATTATTGGATGAGCCGACGAACGACTTGGACCTTGAGACGGTTTCTTGGTTGGAGAATTATCTCTCTAATTTCGAGCATACCGTATTGGTTGTTAGCCACGACCGTCACTTCCTCGACTCCGTTTGTACGCATACCGTGGATATCGACTTCGGTAAATTACAATTATTCGCCGGAAACTATAGCTTCTGGTACGAGTCTAGCCAGTTAGCCCTTCGTCAACAGCAGAATCAGAATAAGAAAGCCGAGGAGAAGAAGAAAGAGTTGGAAGAATTTATCCGCCGTTTCAGCGCCAACGTAGCGAAGTCCAAGCAGACCACCAGTCGCAAGAAGATGTTGGAGAAGCTGAATATCGAGGAGATCAAACCGTCCTCACGCCGCTATCCGGGAATCTTGTTCACGCCTAACCGCGAACCGGGCAACCAGATCCTTGAGGTGAAAGGATTGTCGAAGAGTATCGACGGACAGGTATTGTTCAAGGACTTGAACTTCTTCGTGGAGAAGGATGACAAGATCGTATTTATCAGTCACGACCCTCGTGCCATGACCGCCTTGTTCCAGATCATCAACGGTGAGGAGAAAGCGGATGCCGGTACGTATCAGTGGGGACAGACGATCACGACCTCTTATCTTCCTCTCGATAACTCCAAATATTTCAATACAGATATCAACCTGCTCGATTGGTTATGCCAGTTCTCGCCGGATACTAACGAGGTATTCTTGAAAGGCTTCCTCGGACGTATGTTGTTCTCGGGCGAGGAGCTCATGAAAAAGGTAAGCGTACTTTCCGGAGGTGAGAAGATGCGTTGTATGATCTCACGTATGATGCTCACCGACGCCAACTGCTTGATCTTGGATACTCCGACCAACCACTTGGACTTGGAATCCATCCAAGCCTTCAATAATACATTGAAGACATTCAAGGGAAATATCCTGTTCTCCAGTCATGACCACGAGTTCATACAGACTGTATCGAACCGTATCATCGAGCTGACTCCTAACGGTATCATCGATAAGATGATGGATTACGATGACTACATCACAGATCCGGCTATCGCGGAGTTACGGGAAAAGTTATATTCGAAATGAAAAAAAGATTATTATTCATACTAATCGTTTTTATCGCATGGCTACCGGTTTTTGTTATTCAAAAACCGGTATTTATGTTTTATCAGCATGCGTTGTCCGAGACTTGTACCTTCACGGACTTCCTACAAGTTATGCTTCATGGGCTGAAGCTGGATTGCACGATAGCGGGATACCTTACCGCCATCCCTCTCCTATTGACTCTAGTATCAGTTTGGCTTCCGGGCGCTTGGTTGAAGAAGGTATTGAAAGGGTACTTCTTGATCATGGGAATTCTGGTATCTGCGATCTTCTCCGTAGATGTGGCTTTATACAGCTTTTGGGGATTCAGGTTGGACGCTACTTTATTCTTCTACCTGCAATCGCCCGCCGATGCGATGGCGAGTGTTCCGTTGGGAATGTTCTTTATCCAATTATTGGTATTCGTGGCATATGCGCTAGGTATCTATGCTTGGTTCACCTTCATCCTCCGGTTCGCGCCAGTAAAGCCTAGCTTTCCACCTACGGGATTGGAACAATTGGGAAGTACTTTCGCCATCCTCTTAGCAGGGGGAATATTGTTTATTCCGATCCGGGGAGGCGTAACTACGTCTACGGCAAATGTCGGCATGGTTTATTTCAGCCAGAACCAGTTCTTGAATCATTCGGCGATCAACCCGTGTTTCAGTCTGATAGCCTCATTGAGTAAGCAACAGGATTTTGCCTCGCAATTCGATTTCTATCCGGAGGAAAAGCGGAAAGCCTTATTCGATACGCTCATTCAAGCCCAAGACTCCTTATGCCCGGGAGATTCCATACCTACAGAGCCTGTCAAGCTATTGACAACGACTCGTCCCAATATTCTCATTATCATCATGGAGAGTTTCACGGCAAATGCTATCGAGGCTGTTGGTGGTGAGCCGGGAATTACGCCGAACTTGAATCGGCTGAGCAAAGAAGGTGTATTATTCACGAACCTATATGCCAACTCGTTCCGTACCGACCGAGGCTTAGTCTCCGTATTGAACGGCTATTTAGCCCAACCCACCACCTCCATCATGAAGTATCCGGTGAAAAGCCAGACCCTTCCATCTATCGCAAAGAGTCTTAACAAAGAAGGATATACGGCAGATATGCTCTATGGAGGTGATATCAATTTCACGAATATGCAAAGTTATTTCTATAGTTCCGGCTACAGCAAGATAACGGCAGACCGTGATTTTCCCTTGAGTAGCCGTCTGAGTAAATGGGGAGCAAACGACGATATCACGTTCTCGCATCTTTACGAGGATATCAAGCAAAGACCAGTCGACGGCAAACCTTGGTTAAGTACATTCCTAACATTAAGTAGCCATGAGCCATTCGAGGTCCCGTTTCACCATTTGGAGCATCCCTATCTAAACTCCGTCGCATTTACGGACAGCTGTATCGGCAATTTCATTGATACGTTCAAGGAACTGCCGGCATGGAAAAATACGGTAGTCATCTTTGTCTCCGACCACGGATACCGTTACCCTGAAAACATGCAGGAGTACGGACCTTTGCGTTTCCACATACCTATGCTATGGCTAGGTGGAGCGATCGCTGAACCTAAAGTGATCGATACGTACGCAAACCAGACCGATTTGGCAGCCACCTTATTAAATCAGATGGGTCTCCCCACGGATGAGTTCTCATTCAGCAAAGATATATTGAATCCTTGCGTCCCGCATTACGCCTTTTATACATTCAATAATGGATTTGGCTTTATAGACGAATCCGGTGTTTCCGTATACGACAATGAAGGGAACAAGATTTTAGTAGAAGAACCTGAAAGCGGAAACGAGACCCGCTTGGAGAAAGGAAAAGTCCTATTACAAACTTTATACGACGATCTGGGAAATCGATAACGACAGATATAAAAAAGGCCGACTTACACAAGCCAGCCTTTTTTATTTATATTAATAATATTCTTACTTAGCGTAGCTTACCGCACGAGTCTCACGGATCACCGTGATCTTAACCTGTCCCGGATAAGTCATCTCATCCTGAATCTTCTTAGCGATCTCAGCGGACAAGTTCTCGGTGTCCTTATCGTCAATCTTATCAGCGCCAACGATTACGCGCAACTCTCTACCCGCTTGGATAGCGTAAGTCTTGACAACACCCGGATACGATAAAGCCAATTGTTCCAAATCATTCAAACGCTTGATATAAGCCTCTACGATCTCACGACGTGCGCCCGGACGAGCACCTGAAATAGCGTCGCAAACCTGTACGATCGGAGCCAACAGCGTCTGCATCTCCACCTCATCGTGGTGAGCGCCTACGGCGTTACAAATATCCGGTTTCTCCTTATATTTCTCGCAAAGCTTCATACCCAAGATAGCGTGCGGCAATTCCGGCTCATCATCGGGCACTTTACCAATATCATGTAACAATCCGGCACGTTTCGCTTTCTTCGGGTTCAAGCCCAACTCAGAAGCCATCACGGCACAAAGGTTGGCCGTCTCACGAGCATGCTGCAATAAGTTCTGTCCATAAGAAGAGCGATACTTCATCTTACCGATCATACGGATTAATTCCGGATGCAAACCGTGCACTCCCAAATCGATCACGGTACGCTTACCGGTCTCTACGACCTCGTCTTCCACTTGCTTCTTCACCTTCGTTACCACCTCCTCGATACGAGCCGGATGGATACGTCCGTCCTGCACCAATTGATGCAAAGCCAAACGAGCGATCTCACGACGAACCGGGTCGAATCCAGAAAGAACGATAGCCTCAGGCGTATCATCCACCACGATCTCAATACCGGTAGCGGCCTCCAAAGCACGGATATTACGTCCCTCACGACCGATGATACGGCCTTTGATCTCGTCCGATTCAATATGGAACACGGTAATAGAGTTCTCGATAGCCGTCTCCGTCGCTACCCGTTGGATAGACTGGATCACGATCTTCTTCGCCTCCTTATTAGCGGTCATCTTCGCCTCCTCGACGATCTCGTTGATGTAAGAAGCGGCTTGCGTCTTTGCCTCATCCTTTAAGGACTCGATCAAACGCTCTTTGGCTTCCTCGGCGGACAACCCGGAGATAGCCTCCAAATGCTCCACTTCCTTCTGATGAAGTTTATCCAAATCTTGCTTCTTCTTCTCCACCAACTCCAACTGAGAAGATAAATTCTCCTTTACAGCCTCTACCTCGTTATTCCTACGCTGTAACTCTTCCTGACGTTGATTCATCGTCAGTTCTCTTTGTTTCAATTTAGTCTCGACAGACTGGATCTTAGCGTTACGCTGTGATACCTGTTTTTCCAAGTCCGCTTTCAAATGAAGAAACTTCTCCTTTACTTCCAGCATCTTGTTCTTCTTTATCACCTCGGCCTCCTTCTCCGCCTCTTGAAGCACGGAGTCGTACTTCGACTTCAGAAGGAAACGCATGCCCAGCCACGCAAGCAACCCACCAATGATGAAGGTTACTATCGGTATGATTATATACATTCCAACCATTTAACTAATAATTTAAGATTCATTTATTTATATACAAAAAAAGCACTACCATCACACGGTCTCACCGTGCAAAGCAGTGCGGAAACTCTCTTCTTACAATATGTATGTTATTTCTTCAGATATCCTTCCAACTCGGTTGTAAGCTCCTGTATCTTATCCGTAAAAGGATTTGTATCATTCCGTTTTTCCAACTCCAGATTATGCATCGAGAGTTGAAAAGCCACCATGGCTAACAAATCTTTCGTATCCACCTCGACCGCGAAATGCTGCCTGTATTGAAGAATCTTGCTGTTGATCTGATCAGCGGCGGCACGCACCAACTCTTCCTCATGACGTTTGATCGTAAGCGGATATTTCTTTCCGGCTATCACTATATTTATAAGAAATTCTTCGTCCATCGCTTCTATTCATTTAAAAGTGCGATGCACTTGTCTACTTCCCGCACTAATTTTGATAACCGCATCCGGGCGTTCTTCATCTCTTCCTCGTTCGTGGAAACAATTCGCACCGTCAGCATGTTATCACATTTGGCATTCAATCCTTCAATCATATCCTTCGCCTGCCGCAACTCCTCGTCTTTAAGGCTCAAAGCAGCTGTAAGTTCGTCAATTCTACGTTTCTGCTGATCGCATAACGCCATCAAATCACGAACTCTAACCTCAAATACAGCTAACAATCTCTTATGATCTTCGGTCATTTCACACCAAATTCTACACAAAAGTAAGTTTTTGAATTGAATTAACCAACTGTAGACTTAATTATTTTGACAGAAAACGTATGGACAAATAAAAAGGCCGTTCAAAAAAATCGAACAGCCCTCCCTAATTCTTGTAAACGTTCCTCTTGTTTACACTAAAGAAACATACATTTCACCTTCAATCTCCTCGAAAGCTAATTTACCTTCTTTCGCCAACCAACCAAAAGCGGCGTACATATCTTTTTCCGCTTTAATCTTCGTGGCTTTCTTCACTGCCTTAAAACTCATTTTACCGCCTTCATTTAAAACGTTCCATACAAGGCCGGCGTTTGTACCAATTAATTCAATCATTTTATGATAACATTTGATTACTGGGGACAAATTTATAGATTAAATGATTAAAACAAAAGATTATAGATGTTTTTTAGCATAAAAGATGGACATTTTTCGCTTTGTAAACAATATTAACACGGTTATAACGTTATTTTTCCTCTGTTTTCTCGGCATATCAGTTCCGCTTCCACGTTTACCGCTGAGACATATCTTTTTAATAAGTCAACCGAGTAACCACCCGCTTCCAATAAGCCCTCCTTACCGGAATAACCATTCAGAATCATTAACAATGAAGTGGTCGACATTTCAATCTTGGTACGTTCCTCATCGCTGGTAGGCGTTCCGACACCCGCTACTCCATCCCTGTAGACTGGAAGACCGGCGATATTCAATTCACCACGTCCGATACCGTGATAAATTTCCCCCTCTTTTCCGACACCTAGTTCCAATCCGCCTACAATCTTATCTGCGTCAAATCCTCCGATAGAATAACCGCTACGGATAGAAACCAGATTGACGATATCCACCAAGGTATCTATCTTATATAAAGGAAGCCCGCGAAGTATCCGTCGTCTTAACGCCTCGGCGGAAGGGCGATACCGGTTCGGGTCTTTCCCCAGACGTTTATAAGCCTGACGGGTAGCGAAAATAGGAGTCCACTTATTAATATCCTCTATCTTACAGGTAGAACGGATGTCCTCCTCAACACGGGTTATTTCTTCCCAAAGTCGTTCATCGGGCTCCGTGTTCTTTACTTGGCAGGCGATAGCCAACACGTGAAGATCGGGGCAAGCCTCCGATATCTCAGATGAAAGAGTGATTGAAATCATGTCTATTATAAGTTTGAGCCAATATAACTAAGATTTTTTCAAACATATCCCGGTAAGGATCCGGCCGCTTTTGACACCGAGGCGACGAGCGGAGAAATAATCCTCATACCGAATATAAGTACAGATGCCAGCGATCTCTATATGCCCGGAGAGCAATCCTGCCTCTAACAATTGTAAACGGTTGGTTTCCCATAGATCGATATGCGCTTTTTGAGTCTCCGCATTACGTCGAAGAATCCGCTCCATTGGGAAGCCCTCCATTTGAAAAGCTTTTACGACTTCCTCTCCCACCTCAAATGCCGCTTGACTGATAGAGGGACCTATTCCGGCAACCAATTGAGTAGGATCGCAATCGTATGCCTCGATCATCAAGCTTGCCGCCTTACGAGCTATGTGTAAAACCGTACCCCGCCAACCCGCATGGACGGCAGCTACCACTTTACGATCCGGCGCATATAACAAGACAGGGACACAATCCGCCGTAGATACGGCTACACATACATCCGGAACATTCGTCACCAAAGCGTCCACGCCTTCCAAACGTAGCTTTCGCTCTTTATCATTCAGCGAAAGGAAAGACGCGTCGATCGCCAATACTCGATCCTCATGGGTCTGATGAGGTATAACCATATTCTCTAGGGAAATCCCGACCGCATTCGAAAGAAGTTCCAAGTTCTTCCGGATGAAGCCCGGATCATCCTCGGTATAAACGCCCGGATTCATCGAAGCGTACGTTCCCGTACTCACGCCGCCATGACGTGTTGTCGTAAAATGAGAAATGTCGCGGTATCCGCTTAACCCGGAGAACCGCGACACCTCTATTTGCTTATTTTCTTGTATCTTCATCTTCATCATCGTCCCAGTATTCCTCGTATTCCTCATCCGGGTCATCCTCGTCCTCGTCCACGGGGAAGATGTATTCGTCGTCGTCCTCAAATTCCAACGTGCTTACATCTATATTCTTATGGACAATTCGCTCTGCCTCATGGAAATTCTCCTTATTCAGCTCTTTCCATAAAAGGTCTTTCAACTCGACAATACCCAGTCCCGTGATAGAAGATATAAAGACATACGGAATTCCCTCCGGCAAGTCTTGCGACAAAGCCTCGATCAATTCCTCATCCAGCATATCGATCTTGGTGATCGCCAGTACACGGCGTTTATCCAGCAATTCCGGATTATACTTCACTAACTCATTATGCAATATCTCGTATTCTTTCTTGATATCGTCTGCCTCAGCGGGAACCATGAACAATAACAATGAATTACGTTCGATATGACGTAAGAAACGAAGTCCCAAACCTTTTCCCTCGCTTGCTCCTTCGATAATACCCGGTATATCGGCCATTACGAACGAACGGTTATCGCGATAACTCACGATGCCTAAATTAGGCTCCAACGTAGTAAAAGGATAATTAGCGATCTTCGGTTTAGCGGCGGATACGACAGAAAGCAAGGTAGATTTACCCGCATTCGGGAAGCCTACCAAACCGACATCGGCCAGCAATTTCAACTGAAGAATCACCGTACGTTCCAATGCCGGCTCACCCGGTTGCGAATAACGGGGCGCTTGATTGGTAGCCGTCTTGAAGTTAAAATTCCCCAGACCGCCACGACCGCCTTTCAGCAACATCACTTGCTGACCGTCTTCCGTAACGTCGCAAATAAACTCTCCGGTCTCAGCATCGTAAACAACCGTACCGCAAGGAACCTCGATTACTCGATCCTCCCCGTCTTTACCCGAGCTACGCTTCGCGCTACCACTCTCACCATTGGTGGCCATGATATGACGCTCATATTTCAAGTGAAGGAGCGTCCAGTAATTCCGGTTACCACGGAGATACACATGACCTCCTCTCCCTCCATCGCCCCCGTCGGGACCTCCTTTCGGAATGTATTTCTCACGACGGAAGTGAGAAGACCCTCTTCCACCCTTTCCTGAGCGGCAATAGATCTTGACATAATCTACAAAGTTCGATTCAGCCATATTGGTTTATTTCAATTATTTTACGTTATTAACCGCCTCTTTGATACGACCGAAGATTTCCTCGATTGTTCCCATCCCTTTGATGGCTACGTGCTTGCCTTCACCTACATAGTAGTCTGCCAAAGGAGCTGTTTGAGTATGGTAAACATCCAGTCTGGATTTGATCGTCTCCAAGTTATCGTCAGAACGTCCGGATACTTTACCGCGCTCCAATAAACGCTTGATCAACTCCTCTTCCTCTACTTGAAGGTTCAACATAACGGAAACGTCTGTTCCACGCTCGTTCAACATCTTCTTCAAGGCTTTCGCTTGAGGGATCGTACGAGGGAAACCATCGAAGATTACGCCCTTAGCCGGCTTCTTGCTATCCAATACATTCGCCAACATATCAACGATCAACTCGTCCGGAACCAATTGTCCCTTCTCGATATAATCCTTAGCGATCTTGCCCAGTTCTGTCTCAGCCTTCATCTCGCCACGCAATACATCGCCAGTAGAGATATGATCCAAACCGTATTCTTTAATAATCAACTCACTTTGTGTTCCCTTACCTGAACCGGGAGCACCAAAAATAACCACGTTCAACATACTATTGTTCCTTTATTATATATAATGTATACTATTTTATTCCACAACCTTGTAGATATCCTTATATGAGCGGCCCAACTCATCATAATCCAAACCATGTCCCACGATAAAATCAGCGGGTATCTGTAAGCCTACATAATCCGGAGTCAACTCGCATTTCAAGGATTCCGGCTTGAAAAGCATCGTTGCCAATCTTACATCGGCGGCACCCTCGCTCCGAAGCTTCTCCATCACGTAGCTCATCGTAAAGCCCGTATCGATAATATCCTCCAATAAGATCACCATACGTCCGCGAATATCAGCCTGCACCGGCATGATCTCATTCAATATGCCCGTACTGGAAGTTCCTTGATACGAGGAATAACGAGCGAATGTCAGCTCATACGGAACATCCAGCTCACGCATCAGCTCGGCGACAAACATAAAAGCCCCGTTTAGCACACCCACGAATAGAGGATTTTTCCCTTCCACATCCGCTTTAATCTGAACGGCCATTTTAGCGATAGCCGCCTGAATATCCGACTCCGGAATAAACAGTTCAAATTCTTTGTCTTTTAGACGAATTCTGTCCATAAATCTTTCGGTTTTCGAGGGGACAAATGTACAACTTTTTCGGCGATGCACAAAAAAGTGTAGCAACATACCAAAGTTTGTTATACATTTGTAAGCAGAATAAAACCCCAGACATCTAGAATTATGATTAAGATATTCGCTACAGACAAGGTAAAGGAGCTCGACCAATATACGATTCAACACGAGCCAATTAGTTCGATCGACTTAGTGGAGCGTGCCGCTACGACGTTCGTCCATGAGTTTTGCCGGCGCTACTCCAAGCAGGTCCGCATCGTGATTTTCGCCGGTCAAGGCAATAACGGAGCCGACGCTTTGGCCATCGCCCGCCTTTTGAACGAGGAATCATACCGGGTAGAGACGTATTTATTCAACCCGACAGAGCATCTGTCCGTAGAGTGTGAGCAAAACAAGCAGCGTCTGCTCGACATGGAACGAATCGAATTTACGGAAGTGGTCCGTGACTTTGAGCCGCCGACGCTAACCGACCGAGACGTGGTGATCGATGGCTTGTTCGGTTCGGGATTAAACCGTCCTCTCACCGGAGGTTTCGCCGCTATGGTCAATTATATCAACCAATCCGAGGCGGAAGTCGTAGCGATCGATATTCCTTCCGGCTTATTCGGGGAAGATAATCGTAAGAATGACTCGGAGGCGATCATCAAGGCCAGCTTAACCTTGACATTCGGCTTCCCGAAACTGGCGTTTCTTTTTCCGGAGAATGAACAATACGTAGGCGAGTGGAAAATACTGGATATCGGAATCCATCCGGACGCAATTTATGAGACGGCTTCCCCTTACTCATTGGTTACGGAAGAAGATATATCCTATTCGTTAAAGTCTCGCAAACGTTTCGCCCATAAGGGAACGTTCGGACATGCTTTATTGATCGCCGGAAGTAAAGGAAAAATGGGAGCCGCCCTATTATCCGCGAAGGCATGCTTACGGAGTGGAGCCGGACTATTGACCGTGCATATCCCGACCCGAGGCGAATCAATCTTCCAGACCGCTTTCCCGGAAGCGATGTTAAGTCTAGACGCAAATCCTGATTATTTCTCTACGGTTCCCGAGATAGGTAGTTACTCCGCTGTCGGTATGGGACCGGGACTCGGACAGCATTTAGAATCCGCAGCAGCGATCGAACGTATCCTGCAATCCAGCACAAAACCAGTCGTTATCGATGCGGACGCTATTAATATAATGGCATCCAACAAGGACTTATTCAATAAGATCCCGCCACGGAGCATCCTCACTCCCCATCCGAAGGAGTTCGATCGGATAGCGGGTGAAAGCACGAACTCATACGACCGTTTGATGAAAGCGCAATCTTTCGCCGCCGAACATAAGATTTGTATCGTATTGAAAGGTGCTTATACCGCTATTTGTTCTCCGGCAGGAAACATTTATTTCAATAGTTGCGGAAATCCGGGCATGGCAACCGCCGGTAGCGGAGACGTGCTGACGGGCATCATCCTCAGCTTATTGGCGCAAGACTATTCTCCGGAAACTGCCGCTGTAGTCGGAGTATTCTTGCACGGTACAGCCGGTGATCTCGCCGCCGCTTTCCGCTCGGAAGAGAGCATGATCGCCAGCGACATCACGGATATGCTCGGAAAAGCGTTTAAGCAAATCAAATAAATCCAGCAAAAACAACGGGCGTTTTTACTCTCGTTTGTTACAATTACTACCGCTATTCCATATATTATACGGACTTACAGTGTACATATAGAATGGTGGTAGTAAATTTTCATGGTACCCCAACGCCTTTTGCTATCACATTTCAACCTTTTCTTACTCACTCGATAAATGTCGGCGATATCTTTTATGACAAAGCTCTGTAAAGTAGAGTTATTGTAACTTTTAAACATGTATAATTGTATCCCTATCATTTTATAGAAAAACACGTACATGAATTTTTTTAAACATGTACGACTTTTTTCGAAAACACGTACGTGTTTCAGCATAAACATCATGATATTTTCACAATGCTGATTATCAACACTTTAAATAAAGTATTCGATTACTGGCTTATTGTAGTATTTTCTGTAAAGAAAAGCTTCAGTCGTTGATACCATAACTATTACAGCAACATTTGGCTACATCATATAATGTATTTAGTGTATCCAAATCAGATATACTGCGTTGGCGATGTTTGTATATATTACTTGGCAAAGTCAGTACTACTGCGTTTGCCGACTAATAAATGACCGATTGCCATACACTTCCGTTAAAATAAATAAAAAAGGGAAAAGAGCTTACGTATCCCTTGCCCCAGAGTTGTCTCATATATAAAACACCGACAAATTTGTATTAACAATAAAGCTATACGTACATGAAAATAACAATCGTATCGTTCGCAATGGTAGCCGCTTTCGGTTTAATCTCCTGTGATAACACGAAGCATAACACATTGACCGAACAAGAGAAAGCGGAAGGCTGGGAACTTCTATTCGATGGGGAAACCTTGGATGGCTGGCGGGATTATAACGGAACCGCCTTGACCGGACCTTGGGAAGTTGTAAACGGAACCATCCAAGCGGACGGGCAAGGTAGCGATGCCAGCGGATACATCGTCACCGACAAGGCTTATGAGAATTTTGAGCTTTCGTGGGACTGGAAAATCTCGAAAGGAGGAAATAGCGGTTTATTATATCATGTGGTAGAACGTCCTCAATTCCCGGTTCCCTACGTTACCGGTCCCGAGTATCAATTGATTGATGATATCAATTTCGCGGAGCCATTGGAAGATTGGCAACGTTGCGGAGTGGATTACGCGATGTATTTACCGGACTTCAACACGATAAAAGTACATCCGGCCGGCGAATGGAACAACTCTAAGATTATTTTTGACAACGGACATGTCACCTACTTTATGAACGGGCACAAAACCGTAGAGTTCGATGCATGGTCTGATGATTGGTTCTCCCGTAAGAACAGCGGTAAATGGGCGAACGCTCCTGAATACGGATTAGCGCATAAAGGCTTGATTTGTTTGCAAGACCACGGTTATCCCGCATGGTTCCGTAATATCAAGATCAAGGAACTTCCCCGCAAGACACGAGAGGCTCGTTTATTCAACGGCGAGGACATTACAAACTGGGATAAATACGGCACAGAATTATGGTATGTAAAAGATGGTTTATTAGTATGCGAAAGTGGCCCGGATAAACAATACGGCTATCTAGCCACCCGGGAATATTACGACGATTTTGACCTTACCGTGGAATTTAAACAGGAAGCGGATGGTAATTCTGGCGTATTTATTCGTTCCTTTGTAGAAGAAAAAGATGTAAAGGTAAACGGCTGGCAAGTGGAAGTCGCCCCCAAAGGCTTTGACACGGGCGGTATCTACGAATCCTACGGACGAGGATGGTTGATACAGATCCCGGACGAGAAGGAGAACATCCTAAAACAAGGAGAGTGGAACACGATGCGTATCCGGGTACAAGGAGATAATGTACAGACTTGGCTCAACGGAGAGGAGATGGTAAACATCCGGGATGAAAAGATCGGAGCCGGTCAAGGGCGTATCGCTTTGCAAATACATGATGGTGGCGGCATCAAGGTTCTTTGGCGCAACCTTCATTTACAAACATTATAGAATATCGTTTTCTTAAAATTTAATAGTTATGAAAAACATTTCGAGAAGAAGTTTCCTCAAGACCGGAGCCGTAGCGGCAGCCGGACTAACGATCGTTCCGGGTTCTGTACTCGGTAAATCCTTTGGCTATACAGCTCCTAGTGACAAACTGAATATCGCGGGTATCGGTGTCGGCGGTATGGGACGTCGTAACCTCGCCAACATGAACACGGAGAATATCGTAGCTTTATGCGATGTAGATTGGCACTACGCGGACAAGACCTTCAAGGACTATCCGAAGGCTAAACGCTTTAAAGACTGGCGTGTCATGTTCGATGAGATGGGTAAATCAATCGATGCGATTATGGTAGCCACCCCAGACCATACACATGCCGGCGTGACCGCCCACGCAATCACGCTAGGCAAGCATTGCTATACGCAAAAACCGCTTACCCACTCCGTTTACGAATCGCGTTTGCTTACCAAACTGGCGAAGAAATATAAGGTAGCCACCCAAATGGGTAACCAAGGTAACTCATTCGACTGGTGCCGGCAGATCGCGGAGTGGATACAGTCTGGCGTAATCGGCGATGTATATGAGGTACATTGTTGGACAGACCGCCCCATCTGGCCCCAAGGCTTGATGAAGCCGAACGATACCCCGAAGTGCCCGAAGACACTGGATTGGGATTTATGGATCGGCCCGGCTCAAAAGCGGCCTTATAATCCGGTCTATACCCCTTGGAACTGGCGTGGATGGTGGGACTTCGGAACCGGGGCCTTGGGCGATATGGCTTGCCATATCATGGACCCGTTGTATTGGGCACTCGACTTAAAATATCCGACCAGCGTAATCGGCAGCTCTACTTTGAGTAACCTGTACTCCCCTCCTCACGCACAGATCGTAACCTATACATTCCCCGCACGTCCACCCAAAGGAAATGTCAAGATGCCGGAAGTGAAAGTCTATTGGTACGATGGTGGTCTGATGCCTCCCCGTCCGGAAGAATTGAAAGACGGGCAGATGATGGGCGACGAGAACGGCGGTATCATCTTCATCGGAACGAAAGGAAAGATCATGACAGGCTGTTATGGAATGAACCCGACCTTATTACCGGTTTCCGACATGGAACATTTCAACCAGCCCAAACCGACGATCCCGAGAGTGAAAGGTGGCAATGGAGACATATGGTCCACCAATGCCCATGAGCAAGACTGGATCCGGGCTTGCAAGGAATCCCCGGAAAATCGTACGGAAGCCTCATCCAACTTCCAGTTCTCCGGTCCGTTCAACGAGATGGTCGTGATGGGAGTCTTGGCCGTTCGCCTCTCCGGACTGCAAGGTTTGCATCGTGAGTTGCAATGGGATGGAGAGAACATGCGGTTTACGAACATCTCCCCGAACGATAAGATCAAGATCGTCACGGTGGATGATTTCAAGGTAATTGACGGAGATCCGCGTTTCGACCGTCGCTTCGCCGAGTTTAACGCTGCGGAAATGGCCAACGAATGGATCAAGCATACGTATAACAACGGTTTCTCTTTGCCGGATATGCCAAGATAAACCTTTTAATAACAGCCAAATATGATAAGACATATCTATAAAATAATGATAGCGATCGTTTGCTGCCTATTGGCTATTCCAAGCGAAGCGCAAACGAAGGCCGAGAAGAACGGATGGCGTCTAGGGATGCAATCCTATAGTTTCCACCTGTTCCCTTTGACGGAAGCTCTCGATAAGACACAAGAACTGGGATTGAAATACATCGAGATTTATCCCGGCCATAAGCTCGGTGGTAAATGGGGAGATAAAGTATTCGATTTCAACCTTGATGCGCAGACCCAGAAAGAGATCAAGGAGCTTGCGGCATCCAAAGGTATCAAGATCGTAGGAACCGGGGTGTATGTAGCCGAAAAGTCGTCCGATTGGGAAAAGATGTTCAAATTCGCGAAAGCGATGGACCTAGAGTTCATTACTTGCGAACCGGCTTTAAGTGACTGGGACTTGGTAGAAAAATTGTCCAAGCAATACAACATTAAGATCTCCGTCCATAATCACCCGCAGCCTTCCGACTACTGGAAACCTGAGAACCTGTTGAAAGCCATCTCCGGACGCAGTCAATCGCTTGGTTCTTGTTCCGATGTGGGGCATTGGCGTCGGGAGGGGCTAAACCAGATTGATTGCTTAAAGCAACTCAAAGGTCGAATCATCTCTTTGCATTTCAAGGATATCGCCCCGAAAAAAGCAGGAGAGAATGAGCAGCACGACGTGATCTGGGGCACAGGCATCCTAGATGTAAAGGGAATGTTGAAAGAACTCAAATCCCAGAATTTCAAGGGAGTATTCTCTATCGAGTATGAATACAACTGGGAAAACTCTGTACCGGACATTAAAGAATGTATCCAATACTTCAATAAAACCGCAAACGAAATCTTATAATAGGGATTAGCATTAATTGACAGGTAGTAAGCGTATAGGCCCAAGGGACGTTCTCCTAGCCTATACGCTCCACCTTTCTAATAATACACGGGAATAAAATGGCATCTGACAACAAAATAATCGAATTGATCAAACAAGGAGATATAGCCGCCTTTAATACCCTGTTCAAGTCTGTTTATCTCCAACTTTATATACATTGCCGAAAATTTATCCCCGCCCCGGAAGACGCAAAAGACATCTTACAAAACGTCTTCCTCCGCTTTTGGGAAAAGCGTGAGAACATCGATATTCACACGTCTTTAAACGCTTATTTATACAGGGCTATACAGAACGAATGCCTCAATTACCTTCGTTCTACCGGAACTCCCTATCTGATTAGCCATAATTAATAAATTTAAGATTAATAATAAGATCTAACAATGTTACGTTTTTTATCCGTATTACACTAAAAATCATCCATTTCTCATAAGCAAGACTGTTTTTAAGATTAATAATTCAATGATTTATTATTTGATTACTATAGTATCTTTCAGTATTTGATAGCGAATACCCGTATTCGTCTTTATCACATTGAGAATCTCCGATAAATCTTCGTTGTTACGGAAACTACCGCTAAACCTTAATTTTTTTATCCCTTGATTTTCATAACGAAATACAACGTTATAGTTCCTTTCCAACAACTTTGTTATATCTTGCAGATACATCATTTTAAAAGACAAGAAACCTCCTCTCCATTGAGCGAATAGTTTCTTATCGTAAGGTACTACTTCTATCTTATTTCTACTTTTATCATAAACCGCCACTTGGTTAGGCTCAAGTAAGACCTCTTGTTTAGTCAACGTAGGTTGTACGGCGACCTTGCCATTGAACAAGGTTGTGGTTAGTTGCGAGTCTTCCATATAAGCGGAAACATTAAAGGCCGTACCAATCGCTTTCACATCAATACCGTTTGCCTTTACAACAAATGGTAAGTCTTTATTCTTTGCGACTTCAAAATAAGCTTCTCCATCCAAATAAATGCTACGATTGGAATGGCCGTAGTTCTCCGCATATTCTAGAGTTGTACAAGAGTTAAGCCAAACCCTCGTACCATCCGGTAATTGCAAATAGCTCTTCTCTCCTTTGCTCGTTACTAATTTATAATTTCCAACTGTCGATAAGTTCTCTTGATTCGTAAGATACAACGTTGATAGTGAAACACCTATGCCCAAAACCACGGCAGCGGCATATTTCATGTATTGAAGGAATAGCCTTCTTGTTTTCATTTTGGAAATAGTTTTTTTCTCTATGGATGAAAACAAACGCTCCCACTCCCTATCAACATCTACTTCGTCTTTGAGACTTTCCGCAATTATATTTTTTATATATTCTTTCATTGTTTTTTCTCGATTCTATATGTATGACACTTCAAAACGATGTGCTACTTACAAGATTGATAGATTTTTGTATTATATTTTTTCAAGAAACCAGATAATCTTTCAATCTACTTTTCAAAATCTTAAGGGCTCTATATATCTGTGTTTCCACTGTACGGACGGAGATATCCAATTTATCTGCGATCTCTTGGTTCTTGAGTCCATTTATACGACTCAATTTAAAAATGGATTTACATTGATCTGGTAATTCCTCTATCGTATTTTCCGTGATTCGTTCTATTTCAAAAATACTAAGTATCGAATAAGGATCATTATCTTCCACAGCCTCTTGTTTATCCATCTCTGATATTTCATATCGGGGAATGTCAATGGTTCCGGTAGAACTAATTACAGAACCCTGAAAAAATCATTATTTTTAGGTTTGTGCTTAACCTTTTTCCAGCCGTACACAGTAGCGGCATCAGCACAAATTATATCCTTAAATATCACAAAAGGAACTATCACTGAAGTTTTTAAGGCGATTGAAGACCAAAGTGAATATAAATTCTTTTATAATGACAATCAAATCAATTTGAATAAACGGGTTGATGTCAATATCCATGAAGAATCCATAGAACAAGTATTAAACAATGTCTTTAGAGGTACGGATATTACGTATAAGATCGTCAAGAATCACGTAGTACTTACCAACAAGACCATGAAAGATACGGAGTTGCCATCCACCAACCAAAATCGCAAACGGCTAACCGGACAAGTAGTAGGACAAGATGGGGAGCCTCTGATCGGAGTAAACGTTGTAGTGAAAGGTACTACAATCGGATCTATGACCGATATGGACGGAAACTACATTCTAGAGAATGTTCCCTCCAATGCTACCGTTGAATTCTCGTACATCGGCTATCTCCAACAAAGTATCAACGTAGGCAATAAAAGCAACCTCAACGTCACTTTAGCGGAAGACACTCAAAAGTTGGATGAGGTAGTAGTTGTTGGTTACGGTTCCTTCAAGAAAAGAGATTTAACCGGAGCTGTTTCTCAAGTAAAAGGAGACGAGATCTCGAACCTACCGCTTCGCAGCGCCGCCGACGCCTTGCAAGGAAAAGCAGCCGGTGTAACCATAACATCTAGTTCCGGTAGCCCAGGTTCACTCGGTAATGTCCGTATCCGTGGTGTCGGTACTATCAATAATAATGATCCGTTGTATGTAGTAGATGGTCTACCTCAAGGTGATATCGGTTGGTTAAATGCCCGTGATATCGAGAGCATAGAGGTATTGAAAGACGCTTCCGCACAAGCGATCTATGGTGCCCGTGCTGCCAACGGTGTGATCCTAGTATCCACAAAGCGAGGAGCTTCCGGCGAGAGTTACCGAAGCAACATCGAGTTTGATATGAACATTGGTTTCCAAGATGTAGTGAAAACGTATGACATGCTAGACGCCGAAGGTTTCATGGAATATAAGAACCGGGCTTACGCCGCATCCGGGAAAGCCTTGATCGATGATTTCGCCACATCAGAGAAGCGAGAGCAGATCCTTACTTTCCTAGGGAAAAACGGAGGACGATCCGGTACGGATTGGTGGAAAGAGAGCACCCGTAAACCCAAGGAAGCTATCAGTCAGAATTACAACCTAGCTTTCTCCGGAGGTATGAAGAAACTCAGATACCGTGCTAGCTTCGGCTATATGGATCAACAAGGAATCTTGAAAGGTTCCGACTATGAACGCCTCTCCGGTCGGTTGAACGTAGACTCTGAGGTAACCAAGTGGTTGAACCTCTCCGCAAATGTGAACGTCACGTACGAATCCAGGCGCAACCTAGATGAGAATAACTCTTACACAGCAACCGTGTTCAGTACCCTTGCGGCAGACCCAATCACTCCGGTATATCGCGACAACCTAGTGGATATCCCAGATTTCTTGCAAAACCGGATTATGGGTGGTTATGAGCCGACCAATCCTTGGTCTCGCTATACAGGCGTAATTTACTCAAACAAACCGAACACGGTTGGACAGGTAGACCGCTCCGCATTAAATCAATGGCACGGGATCGCCACGAAAAGTAATATCTCCGGCGAAGTCAAGTTGTTACCCTTCTTGACCTTCAAATCCAGTATCGCTCTTGACTTAGTCCGTAACCAAAGCGACTCTTTCCGTCCTTCTTACTATCTGGATGGAGATGAGTACTCCACTTATGCGGGCGCCAGTCGGAGCGTAGCGAATAAAGATTACTGGGTATTCGACAATTACCTAACTTACAATCAAAAATTCGACAAACATGCGGTAACAGCCATGGTCGGTACCTCCGCAGAGAAAGAGCGCTACGAGGAGATCTACGCCTATAAAGAAGGACAGGTCAACAACAACCCGAACCAGCAGATCATCAACGCCGGTACCATGAATCCCGCCGCATCAGGCTACTACGCCACGAGTACGCTGAATTCTTATTTCGGTCGTGTATTTTATTCCTTTGACAACCGTTATATGATCACAGCCAATATCCGTTGGGATGGATCCTCTAAATTTGCAGATGGTAATCGCTGGGGTTACTTCCCCTCCGTATCCGCCGGTTGGAATTTCTCGGAAGAGAGCTTCATGAAGAACCTTGAGTGGCTGTCACAAGGTAAGTTAAGAGCAGCTTGGGGTGAGATCGGGAACCAGACTATCTCCTCCGGAGCCTATATGAATACGTTCGGAAATGGTAGCTACTACCTCTTCGGTAATCCGTATCAGACGAACTTGTATGCCGGACGTACGCAGGTGGGTAATCCGGATCTGAAATGGGAGACTACTCGCCAACTGGACTTCGGATTGGATTTGGCCTTTTTCCAAGGTTCCTTGAGAGCAACCTTCGACTACTTTGACCGTCAGACAAGTGATATGTTGGTGCAAGTACCCGTGCCCAGTTCACTAGGATTCCCCAACACGCCGTGGATGAATGCCGGTAGCGTAAGCAATAAAGGTTTTGAAGTAACGCTCGGATACGACGGTAAGATCGGGAACGACTTCCAATATCATATCAACGGAAACGTATCCACCTATAAAAATAAGGTAAAAAGCCTAGGTAGTGGAGCGAATATTCCGGGTAAAGGCATCCATCTAGGATACTTCTCCTATACGATGACAGAGCCAGGACAACCGATCGGTTATTTCTACGGATATAAAACCGATGGTGTCTTCCAGACCCAAGAAGAGATCGACAACTACAAGAACAACGGTCAAATGGTAATGCCAAACGCAAAGCCGGGCGACTTAAAGTTCCAAGATTTGAACAAAGATGGTAAACTAGACGACGAAGACCGCACGATGACAGGAAATCCTCATCCAGACTTCACCTTTGGTTTGACCTTAGGCGCAGAATGGAAAGGATTCGACATCTCCGCCTTCTTCCAAGGATCAGTCGGCAATGACATCTTAAACATATTGAAATATGACATCTATTCAGGTACCGGTTGGTACAATGCTCCGAAGGATATATTAACAACCTACTGGAACGGACCGGGTAGTACAAACGAGAACTTCGCAATCGATGCGGATAGCCGCATGAACTTGGAGATGTCCGATTGGTATGTGGAAAATGGTTCTTATGTTCGCTTGAAGAACCTGACAATCGGTTATACGCTTCCGTCCGAATGGACTAAGAAGATCACGATCAACAACCTTCGTTTCTTTGTTGCCGCACAGAACTTATTCACGATCACCGGTTATTCCGGACTAGATCCTGAGATCGGAGAGATCAATAACTCGCCTCTTTACAAAGGCTGTGATATGGGATTCTATCCGCAACCGCGTACATTCATGTTCGGTCTTAGTTTGAAATTATAATCTTAAAATGAATTATTATGAAATCTATAGTTAACATAGGGAAATTACTTGTATCGATCGCATGCGTCGGTGCCCTTACGACAAGCTGTAACAGCGACTTTCTAGACCGCCCGCCATTGGGAACATTGGATGAGGTAACTTATCTGAGTACCAAGGATGCCGGCTACAAACTTTTGGTCAATTGCTATCAGCCCTTACAAGATAGCTGGAACTATCAGGACATGAAATTTGTCTTGGGAGATCAATTGAGCGACGACTGCTCCAAAGGCGGCTCTGATGCAGGAGACCGCGTTCGTATCACGGAAATCGCCCGCGGAACACCAATGGCGACTAATCAAGTCTTGTCCGACCTTTGGACTCATCGCTACCAAACAGCGATCTCAGCCTGCAACGTATTCCTGTCGCTAATCACACCTGAATCAGAATTGATCGATGATGCCGGAGGCTTGGTCAGCACAGAAACCAAACAGCGATGGATCGCAGAGGCTCAATTCATGCGTGCGTTCTATTACTACGACCTAGCTACAATCTTCCAGAATATTCCACTAATTGACAAGCCCATGGAAGTCGTCGACAAAAGTACGATCACGAAATCCAGCAAAGAGGAGGTCATGAACTTTATCCTGAAAGACCTGAACACCGCAATCGCCGAACCTAATCTACCTAATGCAAAAAGCCTTCCGACCAGCGAGATTGGGCGAATCACCAAAGAGGCCGCCATGGCTTTCCGTGCTAGGGTATTGATGTTCTACGGCAACTACGGAGAGGCTCTGAAAGACCTGAAGGCAGTTGTCGAATCCGGAAGCTATGAATTAGTAGATGACTACGAGAAGCTATTCAATAACGCCACAGAGGGCTATATGTCAAAAGAGTCCGTCTTCATCACCCTGCGCTCTTACATTCCTAGCTACACTAGCGGTAGCGTTTGTCCACAAATGAATGTCGGTCGCGGTATTGCCGGCGGATGGGGCGGCGAGTGTCCGACGAAGGATTTGGTAGACGAATATGAGGTAGGCGATCCACGCTTGGTACACACGGTATTGTCATCCGGCGATATATTCGTCAAGAACGATGGTTCCGAAGAGGTACACGACTATTCCGGCTACGACAATTTCCCACAGCAACACAGCCGTAAGCAGTATCCAGACTTCTCCAGACGGCCACTAAACGATTTATTGAACACGGATTGGACCCACTATCACATCCGCTATGCCGATGTATTGCTGATGTACGCTGAATGCCTGATCGAGACGGATGGCGACAAACAACTAGCGGCCGACCTGATCAACCAAGTACGTTATCGTGCCTTCGTGACAACCTCTTTGACAGATAGCTACGCTAAATACCGTAAGTTCAACCTCAAGGAGAGCGATCGAGTGACCGAGGATACTTTCAACGCTAAGTATAAAGTGAAAGCTTCCGATGATCTGCGTGCCGCCGTTCGCCACGAACGCCGTATCGAACTTGCAGGCGAGGGATTACGCTTCTACGACTTAATTCGCTGGGGCACCTTCGTATCTACAATGCAGAAATTCGGCAAGACTGATGAGGGCAAGTATTCCGGTGCCGGGACACTCGTCACCGATAAGACATACCCCTACCCGATTCCACAAAGCGAGATCGACTATGTAGGAGGCGCATTAACACAGAACGATAATTATTAATCTTCAATTTTTATTACTGTAGCCCCCGCAGATAGTCCTTCTTGTTGTCTGCGGGGGTTTCTATTCACGAAATACCTTAGAAATCCATGAAACGAATCTTATTTCTCCTAACCATCGCCCTCCTAAATTTGGGAAGTGGCCTATGCAAGACACGACAATCGTTAAGAATCATGAGCTACAACATCCGCATCGGGATCGGTATGGACCAACAGACCAATTTGAAGCGAATCGCTGAAGTGATCAACAAGATCCAGCCGGACTATGTCGGGCTACAAGAGGTGGACAGTGTATGCGAACGCTCTGGATGGATCAACCAATATGCAGAATTGGCACGGTTGACCGGCATGTATCCAATCTTCGCACCTGCCACAGAACGTTCTAAGGGATTATACGGAATCGCCGCACTCTCCCGCAAAAAACCTCGCAGCTACCAATACATACCTCTGCCGGGAAAGGAAGAGCCACGTACCTTCCTTTGTCTCGAATATCCGAACTATACCTTGTGTAACACACATTTCTCGCTCGACCCAGACTCTCGCCTGGCCTCTATACGACTCATCAATGAGACGATGAAAAGAGAAAACAAACCAATCCTGATCACCGGAGACTTCAACATGGAGCCAGACTCTAAAGAATTCAAGGCGATGAAACAAACGTGGAGGCTCTTATCCGACCCTACGTTAGAGACCTACCCCTCGGATCATCCCCGTTTGCGTTTAGATTATATCTTCGGCGACCTAAGGCATGAATTTAGGATTATCAACGACCAAGTGATCGATATCCAGTCGTCCGATCACCTGCCGATCTATATAGACGTGCTATTTTAAGCTTTCTCCCCCGGACATCCTCAGAATCCCGAACAATGCGAATCTAGAAATTCTTAATGTTGTCCGGGATTTTCATGCAATAAGAATACTTCCAATTGGTTTTAAGCAAAATATTTCCTAGTTTTGCGCAATAATATACAGAATTAAAATAAACTGGGATATGAAGAATATAATCATTATAGCTAGTTTACTCCTCGGGATGCCGCTTATGGCACAAACCAAGGTGGTAAAAAAGAACGCCGTAAAAGCCAATAATTTCGGAATCACCTACTCGTTGCCCAAGACCTCGCTAGTCGTAGACGCCGAAGTGACGAAAGTAACTTGCAAAGCCGGGCCTTACTATCAATATGCAGAGAAGTATCTAGGCGTAAAGGATGCGGTCACGGAAGACAAGGTTTATTTCGATCTCGGAAAAATCAGTCTGATCAACCGGGGATTACCCGATGCGGATAATACCTATATCGTAGAATTCAAACAAGGTACGGTCGCCCCTTACGCTTATCTTACCGAAGATGGATTATTATGCTCGATAAACGCAGAATATACACCAGTTGAATCCGAGCTAGATGCCGCAAAGAAAAATAAAGGCTCCCAACAAAAAGTGACAGACGCTTCCGTTTTCTCAGAGGAATTACTAATGGCAGGCTCCACCGCCAAACAAGCGGAGGTGGCCGCTAAACAAATTTACCGTATCCGGGAAAGCCGTTTGAACATCTTGACCGGCGAGGCGGATAATTTACCCCCCGATGGTGAAGCCATGAAACTGGTGATCCAGCAATTGGAGGAGCAAGAAAAAGCATTAACAAACCTATTCACCGGAATCTTGACCAAAGAAACCGAGCATTATGAGGTAAGTATCATCCCCCACGACAACCTAGATAAAGAAGTATTGTTCCGTTTCTCCAAGCAGCTAGGTATCGTAGACGCTGACGATTTGGGCGGTACCCCTGTCTATATGAACTTGAAAGCGACAGAAAGAGCTCCGATCCTTGATGCCAAGGAAGCCGAGAAGAAAGACAAATCATTGAAAGGAATCGTCTACAATGTTCCGGGAAAAGCCAGCATAGAAATACTAATGAACAAAAAAACGCTCTACAAAGGAGAGGCCCAAATCACTCAATTCGGAACACGGGAAGGATTAGCCCCTGTTATGTTTGAGGATAAGAAAGCCCCCGTCAAAGTTCTTTTCTATCCGGAAACCGGCGCCATAAAGCAAATTATTCAATAAGTATAAACTAATATTATCTAAAACACATGTTACAAGGACAACCTAAAGGTCTCTATGCCCTAGCACTCGCGAACACGGGCGAACGCTTCGGTTATTACACGATGCTTGCGATTTTCACATTATTCTTGCAAGCGAAATTCGGCTATACGGCCGCTGAGACATCAACGATTTTCGCTAGCTTCTTAGCGTTCGTGTATTTTATGCCATTGATTGGCGGTATGATGGCCGATAAGTTCGGTTATGGAAAGATGGTTACCTCGGGTATCATCATCATGTTTGTCGGTTATCTTTTATTAGCCATCCCAACAGATGCCGCCTCGGGAAAAATCATGATGTTCGGCTCGCTAGCGCTAATCGCTTGCGGTACCGGATTATTTAAAGGTAACTTACAAGTGATGGTAGGTAATCTTTATGATGCCCCGGAATATAGAAGTAAACGTGACCAAGCCTTTAGTTTGTTTTATATGGCGATCAATATCGGTGCCATGTACGCACCTACGGCTGCCACTAAAATGACAGACTGGATGTTGGGTAAGTATAACCTTTTCTACGAGTCACAAATTCCGGCACTCGCTCACCAATTCTTAAACGGAACCATCTCCGCAGAGAACAAAGAGGCACTCGCCGCTCTGCAAAGCGCACAAGGTTTCACCGGCGATATGGCTACGTTCTGTTCCACGTATATCGAGAAGTTGTCTGAGGCATACAACTATGGATTCGGTGTGGCTTGTATCTCATTGATCATATCGATGGCTATCTATATGGGATTCCGCTCTACCTTTAAGCATGCGGATGTCAATACCAAACAAGCAAAGGCTTCCCACGCTCCGCAAGAGGAATTGTCACCTGCCGAGACGAAACAACGTATCACCGCCTTGCTGCTGGTATTCGCCGTGGTATTGTTCTTCTGGATGGCTTTCCATCAAAATGGTCTGACAATGACGTTCTTTGCTCGCGACTATACGGCCAACCAAGTGACCGGACTGGATCGTATCGGCTTTGATGTGATTAACTTAACATTATTGGTTATCGCCGTGTATGGAGGATTCGCTATCGCACAATCCACAACGAGCAAAGGCAAAACGATCGCCGGCATCGTGACCGTGGCCGCATTAGCCGCTCTAGGTATCAAATATATGGCTATGCCGGAAACCGTAACGATCCTTCCGCAGACCTTCCAGCAATTTAACCCGTTCTTCGTGGTTGTATTGACTCCGGTATCGTTGGCGATCTTTGGTTATCTGGCTAATAAGAAGAAAGAGCCGTCCGCTCCTCGTAAGATCGGATTGGGTATGATGATCGCCGCTTGCGGTTTCTTGATCTTGGCGATCGGTTCTATGGGCTTGCCTACACCGGACGCTTTAGCGGCGGATAGCAAATTGCAGGTATTGGTTTCTCCGAACTGGTTGATATCGACTTATCTGGTATTGACCTTCGCCGAATTATTGCTTTCTCCGATGGGTATCTCTTTCGTATCCAAAGTGGCTCCTCCTAAATACAAAGGTATGATGATGGGTGGGTGGTTCGTGGCTACGGCTATCGGTAACTATCTGGTCGCTATCATCGGTTATTTGTGGGGAGGCATGCAGTTATGGATGGTATGGAGCGTGTTGATCGTTCTTTGTTTACTGTCTGCGTTGTTCATGTTCTCTATCATGAAGAAACTGGATAAAGTGGCTTGACAATTGAAAATTAGAGGATGAGGAAGTCGTATACATATCGTTCGCAGGCACTCCGTTTCAGAAGATGGAGCCGGAAGGCGTATGCGGCTTTCATCAGTGTACAGAGAGCTGTTACGATCGGACAATTATCCTTTTCCGTAGCCGATCGCTTCGAGAAAAAGAACCAGTCTTTACATACCGGTATCGGTACGTTCACGGACGGATTTTCCGAAGAGGATGACGAGGAGAGGGAGAATACCGAGGAGAACAAACGGAGCCTCGCGGTATCGCATGGACTGTTTACGGCATTACTCCCGGTATTGGTATCAAATGAGATCGCTCATCCGGCTCATCGTGTAGCTCACTATACATTATATAATATAGTAAAGGCGGGAAGTATCCGAAAGAATACTTCCCGCCTTTCTTATTTCCATCTGGTTGTAGAGACGGGGCGTGCCCCGTCTCTACAACTGGGTATATATACGTAGAATTATTAAATGAGAGAAAATGACAATAGAAGAAGCAAAGCAGTACATCCTAGAGGGTAGGAAGATTACTGAGGAACAGGCTTTAAGCTTGGCGAATCACCCGGACAAAGAGGCACTTTACGAGGCCGCCCACCAAATCACCCGCCATTTTATGGGGAATAAGTTCGACACTTGTTCCATCATCAACGCCAAAAGCGGTAATTGCAGCGAGGATTGTAAATGGTGCGCACAGTCGGGACATTACAAGACCCTCGTAAACTTATATCCTTTGCTTCCGGCCAAGGAATGTGTCTATCATGCGGTATATAACCGGAAACAGGGCATCCGGCGTTTTGCCTTGGTGACTAGCGGTAAGCGAGTATCAGATAAAGAATTGGAACAGATCACCGATACGATCCGGCAAATCAAGCAGCAAAGCGATATTAAATGCTGTGCCTCCATGGGATTGCTAACCCGCTCCCAACTCCAATCGCTTTACGATAGCGGAGTGGAGAACTATCACTGCAATATAGAGACCGCCCCCTCCTATTTCCGTCAACTCTGTTCCACGCATACGATCGAGCAGAAGATGGAAACCATCCATACCGCCCGGGAAATCGGTTTCCGTATATGCTGCGGTGGTATTATCGGCATGGGCGAGACGATGGAGGAACGAATCGAGATGGCTTGTTTCTTACAGAAAGAAGGTGTCTTATCCATCCCTCTCAATTTATTACAGCCGATACCGGGAACTCCTATGGAGAATACACATATCCTAGAAGAAGAGGAATGGCTAACAACGATCGCCCTTTTCCGCTTGATCAATCCGAACGCATTTCTCCGTTTCTCCGGCGGACGGGCACAATTAAGCGAGGCCACGCAACGGAAATCCCTATATATAGGGATTAACTCCGCAATCATCGGAGACTTATTAACGACTATCGGAAGCAAGGTAGAGGAAGACAAAGTCTTATTTACCTCCGAAGGCTATTCACTCACCGAAAACACCGATTGGGAAAAATGACAACAACCGAACTTTTACAATACGACCGGGATCATCTATGGCATCCCTACACCTCGACCATCGATCCACTTCCCGTCTATCCGGTATCCAAAGCGGAGGGCGTAACGATAACCCTTGCGGACGGCAGGGAGCTAATAGACGGAATGTCTTCTTGGTGGGCGGCAGTCCACGGATACAACCATCCGGTACTTAACGCGGCGGCTAAAGCCCAATTGGATAAGATGAGTCATATCATGTTCGGGGGATTCACGCACGAGCCGGCTGTCGAGTTGGCCGCTAAATTATTACCGCTATTGCCCCCTTCCCTAGAAAAGATATTCCTAGCGGATAGCGGCTCGGTAGCCGTGGAGGTAGCCTTAAAGATGGCGATCCAATACTGGCAGTCCAAAGGCATACCGGGAAAACATACCTTCGCCACGATCCGTAGCGGTTATCACGGGGATACTTGGCACGCCATGTCGGTATGCGATCCGGTGACGGGTATGCATGGGATCTTCTCCGGAAGCCTACCCATCCAATACTTCATACCTCAACCTTCGGTCCGATTCGGCGAGGAATGGAGAGAGGAGGCCATGGCTCCCTTGCGGGATTTACTAGAGCGGCATGCCGACGAGATCGCCGCCTTGATCTTGGAACCGGTCGTACAGGGGGCAGGAGGTATGTATTTCTACTCCCCCACTTTCCTCGTTCGTGCCCGGGAACTTTGCGAGCGGTATAACGTCTTATTGATATTCGACGAGATAGCGACAGGCTTCGGACGTACCGGAAAGTTGTTCGCATGGGAACATGCGGGAGTCGAACCCGATATCATGTGTATCGGAAAGGCATTGACGGGAGGTTATCTTACGCTTTCCGCCACGATCACGACGAAGCCGATAGCCGACACGATCTGTTCCGGCGAGGCGGGATGCTTTATGCATGGGCCTACGTTTATGGGAAATCCCTTGGCATGCGCTATCGCTTCGGCCTCGATCTCTTTATTGATCGCCAGTCACTGGCAGGAGAAAGTGAAGCTTATAGAGGAGCAATTGCGGGCGGAGTTAGCGCCAGCCGCCAAGCTGCCTGAAGTCGCTGAGGTACGGGTATTGGGAGCGATCGGGGTTATCGAGATGAAGCATCCGGTGGATATGGCGGTATTACAACGCCAATTCGTAGAGGAAGGGATATGGGTACGTCCGTTCGGACGGCTGGTTTACCTCATGCCTCCTTTCATTATCTCCATGAATGAACTATCCAGACTAACCTCCGGATTATTGAGAGTATTAACGCATAATTAACATATCTACAACCGGGTAATATATAGATATATGAAATCATATAACGAGCAACTTACGGCTTTACGAGCCTCCGGGAATCTTAGGCACCTACCGGAAGTCGAGCATCAAGGAATATGGATATTAAAAGAGGGAAAGCGTATGCTGAATCTCTCTTCCAACGATTATCTTGGATTAGCCAGCCGGCAGGATTTACAAGAGGAGTTTCAAGCATCCACACAAGACCGCTTCTATCCCTACTCCTCATCATCATCCCGCTTGCTGACGGGTAATTTCTCCGTATATACGAAACTGGAGAAACAGATCGCCCGCTCCTTCGACCGGGAAGCCGCATTGATCTTCAATAGCGGCTATCATGCCAACACCGGAATCCTCCCGGCCTTAACCGATAAACAGACCTTATTACTCGCCGACAAGCTGGTGCACGCCAGCATCATCGATGGCATCTTGTTGAGTGGCTCCCCATTCCTCCGTTACCGCCACAACGACTATGACCAACTGGAACGCCTCGTACAAAAGAACGCCTGTCAATACGAGACGATCATCATCTTGACCGAAAGCATTTTCAGCATGGACGGGGATGTAGCGGATTTAAACCGCCTGATAGCTATCAAAAGGCAATATCCCAATATCCTATTGTACGTAGACGAGGCTCATGCCATCGGAGCCCGTGGAAAGACGGGGCTAGGTATCGCCGAGGAACAAAGTTGTATCCAAGAGATCGATCTATTGGTCGGTACTTTCGGCAAGGCGTTAGCGTCTATGGGGGCCTATTTGGTTTGTTCCCGTACGATACGGGAATATCTGGTCAATACGATGCGACCGCTCATATTCAGTACGGCCCTGCCACCGTTCCAAATCGCATGGACTTCCTTCATCTGGGAGCAACTCCCCTCGTTCACGAAGGAACGGGAGAATCTTCTAGCATATAGCCGATTGCTGGCGGAGGCTTTAACGGGCAAAGGAGGCGAGATCAGCCAAAGCCACATCATCCCTTTCATTGTGGGAGAGAGCGAGGATTGCGTACGGAAAGCGGAAGAGCTACAACGAAAAGGCTTCTACTGCCTCCCCGTTCGCCCGCCGACAGTGCCCAAAGGTACCTCCCGTATCCGCTTCTCCCTTACGGCAAACCTCACAATAAAAAATATTCATCAACTGATTGTAGAGACGGGGCGTGCCTTGTCTCCCACCGGGACATGCCCCGTCTCTACACCCCCGGATAGATAACTGGATAGATAGTATGTATATAAATTGAATTGATAGTATGTATATAGATAAGATAATAAATAAGCTATCCCCTAGTCTGATCCTCTGTCTCGCCGGCTGGTCCACCTCGCCGGAGCTTTTCCGCCATCTGGAAGTACCGGAGCAGACAGACCTATGGATTGCCTACGATTACAGGACGCTCGCATTCGAAGAGACATTCGCCCCCTATAAAGAGGTACATCTGGTCGCTTGGTCTCTAGGCGTATGGGTAGCCACCCGACTCTGGGCAGGCCACCGATCCTTTACCACGGCGACCGCCCTGAACGGTACCCCTTTTCCCATGCACGATACGCTAGGCATCCCGACCGCGATCTTCGAGGGAACCCTCCATCATATCAGCGAGGAAGGCATGCGTCGCTTTAACCGCAGGATGTGCGGAGACAAGGAGACATTCAATCGCTATTCGGAACTCTCACCACGTCCGCTGGAGGAAATCAAGGAGGAACTGGAATCTCTATATAATCAGATCCTCCCGGAAAAGCTCGAATCAGCCGATCCACGGATATCCACCTTCTGGGATCAAGCCATCCTATCCACCGAAGATAAGATATTCCCGGCAACCAACCTCCGGAACTACTGGCAAGGCCGTTGCCCCATCCAAGAGATCAAGGCGCCTCATCTTCCTTTTTACCACTATCAATCATGGAACGAATTATGGAAGTAATCGAACAAGAACGGATCCGCCGGCGTTTCAGCCAAGCGGTGAATACATACGACGATCACGCGGATGCCCAGAAACGGATATGCGCCCATCTGGTACAGCTATTGACCGCATACACCTCCTCTCATTTCCGCAGGGTGCTGGAAATCGGTTGCGGAAGCGGCGGATTCACCCGTTTATTAAAACAAGAATGCCAAATCGAGGAATGGGTACTCAACGATCTTTGCGAGACTTGGCAAAGCGCCATCGAGGAGTTGTTTCCTTCCGCCACTCCTCTATTCTTGGCCGGTGATGCCGAGCGACTGGCTTTTCCCGGCACGTTCGACTTGATTGCCTCGGCCTCCGCCCTGCAATGGATGAAAGACCTTCCACGTTTCCTCCATAAGCTATCGTCCACCCTATCGCCCGGAGGCATGCTGGCTTTCAACACCTTCACGCCAGACAACCTTCACGAGATCAAGGAACTGACCGGAGAAGGGCTCACCTATCCTACCGCCGGACAATTAAGGGAGTGGTTATCCACCTACTTCCGGATCGTCCATGAAGAGGAAGGAAATATCGCCCTGACCTTCCGGCACCCGCTGGAGGTGCTAAGACATCTAAAGTACACGGGTGTCACGGCCAACGCCTCTTGCGTCTGGACACGGGGAAAACAGGAACGTTTCTGCCGGGATTATCAAGAGAGATTCCCCTCGGCGGATGGTGGGGTCACATTAACTTACCGTCCACTCTATATCTTAGTGGTCAAAAGATAAAGGTGAGGTAGATCGCCTCTTCCGAGGTATTGATCCTTTCACCTATATGATATAATCGTATCACAAGGGTGAAACGATCTTTTCACAAAGGTGATACGTTCTTTTCACAAAGGTGAAAAGATCAATAGCGCAGAAGAATAGGAATAAATCTCTTAGAGACAAGGAGTAATATCCATAGAGACAAAAGATTAATCAAGCAACTATTTAAACAACAGAACAATGAACCATCAAACGAAAGAAAATGTATTATTTATCTCCGGCATAGACACGAACGTCGGAAAGACCGTAGCCACCGGAATGATCGCCAAGGCATTGGCGAAAGCCGGAAAGAAAGTGATCACCCAAAAGATGATACAGACCGGATGCGAGCACGTATCGGAGGATATCGAGGCACACCGCCAAATCCAAGGGCTCCCCTTTACCGACGAGGATACGCAAGGACTGACTTGTCCTTATATCTTCACCTATCCCTGCTCTCCTCATATGGCGGCGGCGAAAGATGGAAGACGTATCGATTTAGAAACGATCACCCAAGCCACCCGGCGATTGCGAGAGACCTACGAGTATGTATTACTGGAAGGAGCCGGAGGACTGATGGTTCCGAACGACATGGAATCCCTTACGATCGATTATGTGAAGGAACAGGCGTATCCCCTGATACTAGTCACGTCCGGCAAGCTGGGAAGTATCAATCATACTTTGCTCAGCCTGTACGCCTGCGAGCGATACGGTATCGAGGTAAAAGCCATCGTCTATAACCAATATCCAAGCATCGACCCGCTGATCGAGGCGAATACCTTGGAGTATCTAAAGGCCAAATTCCCGGAGATCCCCTTAATCCTCCTTCCGGAAATGAAAAAGGGAAGCGAGGAGCTTCCCGATATTCGCCCGTTGCTATAACGCCCTATCAAGCCGGATCAGGAAACAGATCCAGTATTTTCTGATCCGCTTTTCTCCGGATCTCCGGTGTAATGCTATCCTTCACCATTTTCAATACGAAAGTCATCACCGCCACATCGTCCGTGAAGCCGATAATGGGGAGCACGCTCTCCGGGATCAAGTCGAAAGGCAATATAAAGTATCCTAAAGCCCCGATTATATAAGCCTTATGTTGAAGAGGTACCTTTTCATCCTGCAACATATAATACAGCGTGAAGACAGGACGCAATACCGTAGCCCCCACTTTCTTCGCTACCCGCTCTATCTTCTTCCAGAAACTCTTCTCCGAGAAATAAGTCCCATATCTTTGTATCTCATGTACTTCCTCGAAAGGAACATCCTCAATCTTTCTTGTGTCCATAAACGAATCCTATTAAATCATCTTTCACAAAGATAACAAGTAGTGTAGAAAAATTGCACATCAAATGAGGAAATATTACACAATGCCACCTCCACACCCGTATTCAAAGCTTTTCGTAATAATCTCATAAGAAAACAATTATAAAGAAATCTACAGGATTTATCACATCTGGCACGCCTTTTTCAGATAATCCTTTAGTTAGTATAGGTATTAATAAGACGTTTTAAACAAAAAGAGATGAGAAATGTAAAAACATGGGGCATACTATTCCTATGTCTACTTCTATTGCCCGGGGTAGCGTATGCGCAAAAAAGACAGATCGAAGGAACGGTGATTTCCCAAGAGGACAAGGAGCCTCTGATAGGAGCGACCGTTATCGTAAAAGGGAGCCTGTCGGGAGCGGAGACCGATCTTGACGGGCATTTCACGCTGGAAGTTGATCCTGACGCCAAATTCATTATTGTCGATTACATCGGCATGAAGCAGACCCAAGTACCTATCCCGAAAAGCGGTATCTTAAACGTGGCTTTACAACCGGAGGCGATGAACCTCGATGAGGTCGTGGTAACCGGTTACGGTAACTTCTCACGTTCTTCCTTTACCGGTTCCGCCAACACTTTACGGGCTGACCTACTGAAAGAGATGCCGGTGGTTTCCATAGAACAAAAACTACAAGGCATGACCTCCGGTGTCAATATCACGGGAAGCTCCGGGCAACCGGGAGCGAACGCATCCATCCGTATCCGTGGTATGGGCTCGTTCAACGCATCGAACGAACCTTTGTTTGTGATAGACGGAGTTCCCGTCACCTCGGGAAACCTAAGTACCGGAAGCGGATCGGAGGCCTCCTACATGAACAATGCCAAGACCAACATCATGAGTACGATCAATCCCTCCGATATCGAGAATATCACGGTTATCAAGGATGCCGCCGCCGCCTCCCTTTACGGTTCCCGTGCGGCCAACGGTGTTATCTTGATCACGACCAAACAAGGATCGAAAGGACGTACCCGGGTCACGTTGAACGCTAGCACAGGATTCTCGGACGCAGCGGTAGACTTCCGCCCGACCCTCAACGGAGAGCAACGCCGGGAACTACTTTATGAAGGCTTGGTTAATTACGCGCAAGACCAGATCGCCAAAGATCCCGCATCTTTCACCCAGACTCCGGAAGAGTACGCCAACGCCAATATCGGGGCATACACCTCTGTTCCCGCTTTAGGCTATACCGATTGGAAAGACGTGTTGATGAGACAGGCCGTACATCAAAATTATGAGGCTTCCGTTTCCGGAGGCTCCGAGAACACGACGGTCTACAGCTCCTTGGGTTATCAAAAACAAGAGGGTCTGGTGGAGAACTCATCGATGGAACGATACTCCGGACGCTTTAACGTGCAACAAAAGATCGGCAAACGAGGCGAGGCCGGAGCGAACCTCATGTTCTCGCAAGTGAATCAAGAGATGAACGAGGAACGTACATCCAGTATCAATCCTTTCTATTGCATGGCGGTAGCCACTCCTCCCTCCTACCCGGTATTTAACGAGGATGGTTCCTACGCCAATACCTATCCCGGAACGAACGTAAATCCTTTGCGGGATATGCGTACCGACTATAACCGGGTTCGTATGACCCGTATCTTCGGTACGGCGCACGGTGCGGTAGAGATTATCAAAGGACTTAAATTAAAGGAAGTACTCAGCTATGATTATAGCATCCAGAAGGATGCCCGATATTTCAACGCATTAAGCGGGGCGGGTCCCAAGAGCGGTAGCGATGCCCAATCGTCCAAAGGTTTTATCGAATACGGGAAACTGATCTCTTCTACCTCGTTGAACTACGTGAGGACATTCGCCAACAAACATCATCTGGATGTACTAGCCGCTTATGAGGCGGAAAGTTTCCAGACGGATAAAGCCGCCGGTGAGAAAAGCAAGATGCCGTCCGACCAATTATTTGAGCCGGACAATGCCGCCGTTATAAACAGTTTCGTATCCTCTACACAGGATTATCGGTTGCTTTCTTATCTAACCCGCTTGAATTACGATTACGACAACCGGTATTATATCGCCGGAAGTTTCCGTCGGGATGGTAGTTCCCGATTGGCGCCGGAGCATCGCTGGGGTAATTTCTGGTCGGTCTCAGGCATGTGGCATCTGGGAGCCGAGGATTTCATGAAAGCCGTAAAGCCGGTGTTGAGCGATGTCAAGATCCGTGCCTCTTATGGCGTGAACGGTAATCAGCCGGGATCTTATTACGGTTATATGGGTTTATATAGTTACGGAAAGAACTATATGGATAACCCCGGTTCGTATGAAAGCACACAAGCTAATCCCAATCTAAAATGGGAGAAGAACTATAATATGAACCTCGGACTAGACCTTGCGTTTATCGATCGCATCTTCGTAACGCTCGAGTATTACAATCGTGACACCAAGGATTTGCTTTACAACCGTCCGATCAGCGCCACGACCGGATTCCTGAACTATCTGGGTAATCTGGGGCAGTTAAACAATAAAGGTGTCGAGCTGGAGGTTCGTTCCTTGAATATCTCAAACGCAGATTTTAATTGGACTACGGTATTGAACTTGACACATAACAAGAATAAGATCGTGGCCCTTGATGGTAATCTCGATCAAGTGGTGGAAAGTAGTTGGTTTATCCGGAAAATAGGATTGCCATTCAATACATTCTATGTAAAGGAATTCGCCGGGGTAGATCCCTCGAGCGGAAATGCGCTGTATTATAAAAATACGGAAGACGAGAACGGCAATCTAGACCGCACCTTGACCCAAGATGTCAATGAGGCGCAAGCGGTTCCTTATAAACAAGTAGATCCGAAGATATCCGGCGGCCTTACCAATATCCTTTCTTATAAATGGTTCGACTTGGCCTTTACGCTCTCTTATTCATTGGGCGGCTATTCTTTCGACAAGACCGGTACGTATATCGAGACAGACGGAGCCAGCGAAGGAAACCGCAACCTGCCCATCTATGAGTTAGACCGTTGGCAAAAGCCCGGTGATATCACCGACATTCCCCGTTTCGTATTGGGACGCTCCGACAAAGTGAGCGGTGGTTCCTCTCGCTTCGTACATAGTACGGATCACTTGCGGTTAAAGAACCTGACGTTCGGGTTTACCCTGCCTCATAACTGGACCGATAAAGTCTTGCTGGATAAAGTCCGTGTCTATTTCTCCGGCAGCAACTTGCTGACTTGGGCGAAATGGAAGCAATATGATCCGGAAGTGCCCGTATCCGGCGAGGTATTCTGTGAGACACCGCCCATGCGCACCTTTAGTTTCGGCGTGGAAGTTAATTTCTAAACACAACAATTCATTCGATAAAAAAGAAATACAATGAAATGGTCAATTAAATATATCGTAAGCGCTCTTCCTTTCTTATTCACGGCTTGCTCCGGAGATTGGCTGGATCTGGATCCCTCCACTTCCGTGACCAGCGATAACGCTATTCAGTCACTGGAAGACGCTAAAACCGCATTAAATGGAATCTATCGCATAGCATCCGAGCATAGTTATTATGGAGACAACTACCTCTATTATGCCGACTGCCGTGGCGAAGACGTACAAGCTCGTATTGACAAAGGTCCCGGCAGACGTGTATCTCCGTACTATCTGTTCAACGTAGCCGCCGACGACGCTTTTAATATCACGAGAGTATGGAACCAACCCTATATCGTGATTCATCAAGCGAACAGCTTAATCGAGAAAATAGACAACGGTAGCGTCCAAACCTCCGACACGCAAGAAATCGCCCGTATAAAAGCAGAGGCGTTGGCTATGCGTGGCTTGGCCTTATTCGATTTAACCCGTCTCTTTGGCATGCCTTATACACTGGATAATGGGGCGTCCTTGGGTGTTCCCATCGAGATCAAGACGGAGTTGCCGACTCACCAACCGTCTCGCAACACGGTAGCCGAATGCTACAACCAAGTGATCAAAGACCTGACCGAAGCCTTACCCAACCTTGTTACAACCAAATTCGACGGTCACCAAAATGTATGGAGCGTGAAAGCACTTCTATCTCGTATCTATTTATATATGAACGATAACGAGAACGCCCTTAAATACGCTCAAGAAGTAATCAATAACGGAGATCTTTATACCTTGTTCACGCACGATGAGTATACCTCCGTATGGGGAAAAGACTTCAATTCCGAATCCCTGTTCGAGTTCTACTTTACGCTTACCGAGCCTTCCGGCGGTAGTGGCGGAGAAGGCGCTCCCATGGTATATGCCGATAACGTGAAAGATTGGAACAATTTGGTCTTGACGAAAGATTTCTTGGATTTACTGGGTGAAGACCCGGATGATGTTCGCCATGCCTTATGCCGCTTACCTCAAAAACCGGACGAGGATATCCTTCCAACCGGTTCGACCGGACATCCTAAATATCTGACGAAGTATCCCGGAAAAACAGGAGATGTATTGACCGGCAATCCGCAAGACAATGACCTATGCATCATCCGTCTGTCCGAGATATACTTAAATGCGGCCGAGGCGGCTTTCAAGCTAGGAAAACGTAGCGAGGCGTTAGGCTACCTGAATCAAATCGTAAGCCGAGCCAACCCCAATAAATCCGTTAGCGACTCCGAGCTTTCCCTAGAGAGAATCCTTAAAGAACGCCGCAAAGAATTGGTTGGCGAAGGACATGCGTTCTTTGATTACATGCGTAACAATATTCCGGTAATCCGCAAGGGCGGTTGGCATTTACCGCAATTACCTACCGACGCACAGGTGATCAACGCTTCCGATCCCCGGGTAGCACTCCCGATTCCGCAAAGCGAGATCGACGCAAACCCGAATATCGTACAGAATAAACGGTAACCAACAAGAAAAAGGGGAATGGCATTAAAACCATTCCCCTTTTTCTTGTTTCGCTTATTTCTTTTTCAAGATCCGTTGCGCCGAATCCGACAGCACCACGATCGCACCGGCCAGTATCGCCGTATCTTTTATCACCAATCGCCCGGCCCCCGATAATAACGGGAAACCAAATTCCCCGCTGCCGAGATTAGGTACCCAGACCTCCGGAGTCGTGACCAAGAAGGACAACGTCCCGAACGTCATGATTATAGCCAACCCCGCTCCTACCAAACCGATCTTCGGCGAGAAAATGCCGAGGAAAGTCAAGATACCAATCGCCATGATCAAGATTCCCAAGCCACGAGAGAAGCCATACGTGTTATTCTCTTGATGCCACTCATGCTTCGCTTGATCGAACTCACCCTCTTTTAATTTATACGTCTTATATTCGGGAGCGCTTTTTGTATAGAAGAAACTCATGAAAGGGCTGTTCGCCACAAACGGAACGATGCCTTCCGCTTCATAATTCCAGAACTTCAAACCGCCGATCCACACAAATATGATCAAGATCGATATACGGATCAAATTAATACCTAGCTTCTGAGTAGAGGCCGCCACTTGCAAAAACGAGTAAAACAGGTCATTCAACTTTTTCATCTTATTATTTGTTTTATAGTATTGAACTTATACCGCAAAGATCGGTAGAAACACCTATCCCGTAAATGGCGATTTTACCGGATGAGTTAGCAATTATTCCTGTTTCTCTCTTTTCCGGTACTCAGAGACGCTTTCTCCCGTCATTTTCTTGAAAAAACGGCTGAATGTGGCTTGATCCTCGAAGCCCAAGATCTCCGTGATTTCCTTCGCACTCTTCTGGCTATATAATAGCAATCGTTTGGCCTCAGCCTCAATTCGTTCATGAATGATCCGCAACGGGGAAGGTAATCCGCAAGTCGTAAAAAGATTGGATAAGGTTTTTGGGGAGCGATGCAGCATATTCGCATAATCTTGGACCATCTTCTTTTCTTTAAAATGGTTATCTACCAATACATAGAACTGGCGAACCATATCGAACGCCTTTTCCCGTTCCGGGCTTACCGAAAACTTCTCACGTGCGATCCGGGTGCACAAAATAATGAAACGTTTCAGTAAGATACGCAGCATCTCCTCTTGCAAATTATCCTTTATGGCGTACTCACTCGTTAGGCTGTCGGTGATATCGCGCAAAGAGGCAACTTGGGATTCGCTCAATTTCAATTGCATCACATTGGAAGTCCCGTTAAAAAGAAAACCATTACACGACACCTCATTGTCATGTCCGAAAATACAATAGAAGTTACTGTTAAACAGAAGGGTCAAGTACTCGCCATTGATCGCCTTGAACTCGATATGGTGCAAAGGAGTCAAGGGAATAATCTCACCTTTCATTAAGGTAGTCGGTACGTGATCGATCTCCAGTTGCAACGAACCGCTTTGTACCCAAATAAACTTGTAAAGCGTATTATCTTTCTGCAAAGCAAGGTTCGTGTGATACGAATCGGTCAACGCTATATTACCTCTTAAGCGAGTATTAAAAATATATTCCATAGATTTCTTCCGGATTTTAAGACGGATAAAGATAACAATATTATATAAACAAAAAGCGGAAGTTCACTTTATTCCCAGCAAACTTCCGCGTCACTAATCCCCAAAACACACTATACGAGTTATTTCGACTCTAATAAAATATCATCTACCAATTTCTTCAACTCATTCTTCGGCATAGCCCCTTGAACCATACTCGGTTCTTTCTTCATCGGTACAAACAATAAAGAAGGAATACTACGGATACCGAAAACACTCGCTAAATCCGCCTCTTTATCGACATTCACCTTATATACGTTGATTTTACCCTCGTACTCTTTGCTGATCTCATCCAAGATAGGAGACATCATCTTACAAGGGCCACACCAAGTGGCATAGAAATCGATAACCGCAGGTTTATCACCCTCGAACTTCCATGCGTTCGGGTTTGTCTCAAAGTCATACACTTTCTTTACGAAATCTTCTTGTGTTAATTCTGTTACTGTCATTTTATTTTCTGTTTTATTGTTATTATTCTTATTTCCATTACTAGCGTTCGCCATTCCTACCAAAAGACTTGCGAACAATACGGCACCGACCTTAATAAAACCCATCTTGAACCTCCTTTTTATTTATTACTTTGTCTTCTATTTATATTGCAAAGTTCATCTTATTTCCACGATTAAGAAATGGCCATATCGCCGGATAAGTTTGCAATACTTCCCGATCCCCATCAAAAAAGTATAAAATAAGTTTTTTCAAGATAAATGCCGAACCTTGCTAACAAGATCCGGCATATCGTACGTTCTTTATCTCGCAAAAACTCAACGACCTACAAATGCAACTGCAAGCCGATAGAAACCGGATGCACCTTCGGACCTTTCCCATTTTCAAAGAGGTCGATCGGTGAGTACTTGGCGTAAAGACCGATCCAATCCCAACCGGCTTGAAATAAGAAATCCATAGTTACCGGACGGATATTCATACCGGAATCCATTTTCTCTTTGTGCTTTTTACCGGAAGCGTCATTATATACGATCTTCGAGGAAGAACAAGTCTTGATCACACCGACTACACCCGCAGACAAGAAGAATTCACTCGAACGCTTTTTAGGTTGCCATTCCAATAACAACGGAATGGTCAGACTCGTGATATTCAGCTTACTCGCTTTCAACGTAACACTCTCAGGAGCCGGACGTAAAGCCGTAACACCGTCTATCTCCTTGAAATACTCATTCGTATCTATCCGGTAACGGCTCCAACGCATACCGGCACCGATCACCACCGCCCAACGATACCGAGAGAACGGGAACGCTTTTTCCAATACATTCAAATTATATTCCAATGAGTTTCCACTACGAAGGGAGACTCCGTCTACATCATTTACATGTAAACTCCCATCCGCGAAGTTCGCGAAGCCCATTCCAAAACCGGCCCAATGCGGATTGAAGTCTTTATCCCAAGTAGGCACAGGGATATTGATAGACTTCACGTGTTTACGGCGTTCATAGTTTTGTCCGTCCCGGTAATGCCCTTCGAAGATCAACTCGTCGTCCACGGAATCACCATCCTCGTCTACCTCATACACCCTGACTTTCATGCGATCGCCATTATCTTTCACCTCGATACGTTTTCTCTCAAGGGTGATAATCGTATCCCCAGCCAAAGGCTCAACCTCAGCGGCCATCAACCCGATTACCGGGAAGCAAGCCATTAAGACTAAAAGTATTCTTTTCATCTTCCTATCTGTTTTGTTTGTTTATAAATCTTTCTTCGTAAATAATAGCGTGATTAAATCATCACTATCCAAATCTCCCTCAATGTACACCAAGGTTATTACCCCTTTCTTGCTGACCTTAAAAAGGACAAAACGGTTGATATCTGCTTCTACGCCCTTCAACTGGTAATAAGCGGAGACTACCCCTCCATCGTCCGTCACCTCTTTGATCTTCCGGGCCCCTTTCTGGTCCGCTTCCAGACATTGGCGGGTAAACCGCAGGGCTTCCGGATCATCTTTGATCGTAATACTCTTATAACGAGTCATGCCATACGTTTCCAACATCTCGTTAGACAACTCCACCATCGTGACATTACGTTTTTTGCCATATCGTTGAAAGACTTCCTGAATCTTCAAATCTTTCTGTGTCTCGGCAGCCGAGACACCACAAGGCATTAAGCAAAATACCGCCACCAGCAACCATAACATGTATTTGAACCGTCTCATATTTACAGTATTTTTATTCATTATCATCAAATAAAGAACGAAGCTCGTCCAATTGGTTATCTATAATCACACGATCGGCCTCATCAAGATCCACTTCCGGGAAGTACTCGTCCGTAGGAGTGGCCACCTCCTGCAAAGCTTCCAGCGCCATGGAGCGAACTTTATGAATATCCGTATAACAACGACCGTTTATAACGACATAATTATCCGAGCAGAAGCAAGGATCTACCGGATTCAACAGATGGTTAAGCCCCAAAAGCAGCAAGAAACTGGCGGCGATACCGGATACCAAATACAACACGGATCGTAAAGTAAATGTCTTCTTTTCCTCCACCTTTTCCGCATCCAGCATAAAAAGGATATCCTCATCAATCGGAATCAATGCCTCATCTGGCTGTCGTTCCTTCCGACTCTCTTCCTCCAAATAGGTAAACATAGGCGTATAGACCGCCAACCTGTCCGGAACATTCCCGGAAGTAAAGAAGGCTCGAAGTTCCCGCTCTTCTTCCGAAGAGGTTTCTCCTTCAAAATATCGGTTTAATAACTCGTCTATGTCCATTTCTCTTGTTTATTTAATTGTAAAAACTGTTCCCGTATCTTTTTCCGAGCCCTTGAGAGATTCACCCGGACATTCTCGACCGGTGTAGCCGTGATCTCCGCGATCTCGGCTAACTCATAGCCTTCTATATCCTTCATCCGGATAATGGTTTGCTGCAAAGTGGGCAACTGGGCGATCAAGCGCCGTATGCACTCGGCGGCATCCTTTTGCTCCAGTTGTTCGTCCGGGCTTACCGCTTCCGATATCAATGTAACGCTCTCCAACTCCGATCCCTGCGGCTTTCGCAACTTTATCTTATCCAATGAGAGATTTTTCGTAACCTGCATAGCCAGCGCCTCCACGCTATGGTAGGCATCCAGTTTTTCCCGGATATACCAAAGCTTTATGAATGCCTCTTGCACCACATCTTCAGCATCGGCTGCGTCCTCAACCAGTCTCCGGGAGAAATTCAACATCTTCTGCCGGAGAGGTAGTACGGTTATTTTAAACGTCTCAAGTTCCATTTCTATAATCAAGACGACAAAGGAAGAAAAACATATCATGGAAAATTAACTTATTTGGAAAAAACTTTGCCTGTCACCCGTTTGTTTGTAATAGAAAACTTAAACGTTATGAAACTAAAAGTATCATTTACAGCCATTTTATTCATGAGCTGCTGCTTATTCCTCACCGTAGGTTGCCAACAAAAGAAACAAGGTTTCGATGACAAATCGGTCTCTCAAGCGATTCAAAAGGTGATCCAGATAAAATATCCGGGGGCGACCATTACCGATTACGATAAAGATGCCGCAGGTGTAGAAGTCGACATCAAGGATAAAGGCGTTAAGAAAGAGGTTCTGCTCGGCAAAAATAACGAGTGGCTAAGTACGAAATTCGATATCCATGCCGAAGATGTTCCCGTAGACATCATGGATAACCTAACAAATTCGGCTTATCATGAATATAAGATAGATGAGGTGACACAAATAGACAAGCCTTCGGGAACATTTTACGTATTCAAACTAGAGCATGAGAACAATGAGGTTCGTCTCACGTTTAACTCAGAGGCCCAATTATTGAAGTAGAACGATACTGAATCTTTTCTTATTCCAGATTTTTATCAGAATATTTCAGTAGCTTTGTGTGATTAACAAGCTAGCCTATGAAAATTCTGGTAGTCGAAGATGAAAACGCACTGAGAGAAGTTATCGTTCGTTCTCTTGAAAAAGAACGATATGTGGTAGAGAGCGCTTCCTCTTTCCGGGAAGCTTCTCTTAAAATAAATGATTATGATTACGATTGTATCGTATTGGACATCATGCTTCCGGGAGGTAGCGGCCTTACCCTTTTGAAGGAATTAAGGGCCTTACGCAAGAAAGACAGTATCATCATTATCTCCGCAAAAGACTCTATCGAGGATAAAGTTACAGGATTAGATCTTGGGGCCGATGATTATCTGACCAAGCCTTTCCATCTGGCGGAATTGAACGCCCGCATCAAGAGCGTTATCCGCCGCAAGCAACAAGATGGGGAATTGCAACTGTCTTTAGCGAACCTAACGATATATCCCGATAAACATTCCGTCTATATAAACGGGAAAGAGATCGTATTGAACCGTAAGGAGTTCGATCTGCTCTACTATTTCATATCCAACCCCAACCGTTTGATCAGCAAAGCTACTTTAGCCGAGTCCGTCTGGGGAGATTATATAGACCAAGCCGATAATTTCGACTTCATCTATAGCCAAGTAAAAAACTTGCGAAAGAAATTAAAAGCCGCCGGAGCCATCCCCGAAATAAAGGCGGTCTATGGCTTCGGTTACAAAATGACCGACGAGGAATAAATATGAAGCTAATCCATTACACCCTCCGCAATTTATTTGTCCCCATATTGGTCATTTTCGCCGCTTGGGGATGTGTTTTCTGCCTTATGATTCTACATGAGGTAGAAGACGAGACAAATGACAGCCTTGAGAACTACAAAGAGATTATCATCCGCTCCGCCTTAGCGGACAGCACATTGCTGAAAGATCATGTGGATATCATGACCCGGTACTACATTCGTGAGGTTCCGGAAAGCGAAGCGAAACTAGATAAGGACGAGTTCTACGATACTACGGTATACATAGAGATAGAGCAAGAATACGAACCGGTTCGTGCCTTACGCACTTATTTCATGACAAAAGATCGTAAATTCTACGAACTGACGCTGGAGTTATCCACCTTAGAACAAGAAGATATGATCGAGACGATTATCTGGAGCATGGCCGTCTTATATATCGCATTGATAAGTTGCATCTTATTCGTGATCCATCGAGGATTCAAAAAAAGCTTTAAGCCTTTATATAAGCTATTAAGCTGGCTGAAAAGTTTTCAAGTAGGCAAATATAATCCTCCATTAAACAACCCTACACCCATCGAGGAATTTAAGATATTAAACGAGACCGTTCAAGAAAGCGTCAACCAGAGTGACAAGCTATACAACAAACAAAGACATTTCGTAGAGAATGCCGCCCACGAGTTACAAACTCCATTGGCCGTATGCATGAATAAATTAGAATTATTGAGCGAACATCCGGATTGCACGGAAGATCAACTGAAAGAGATCGCTGGCTTGCATCAAGCGTTGAACGGCATCATCCGGTTGAATAAATCCCTCCTATTACTTTCTCGGATAGATAACAAACAATTCCCCGAAACCCGGGATATTTGCCTAAATCATCTTATCCATAAGATATTAGAAGGAATTAATGACATATACGAAAGAAAAGCTCTCCACTTACGAGTTTCAGAAAAAGAGAGTTTGGTATGCACCATGAATGAATCGCTGGCCACTACGTTAATCACCAATCTCATTAAAAACGCCTATGTCCATAATTACGAGAAAGGGGATATAGGAATCACGATCTCTCGCCGTATGCTTACAATCTCAAATACGGGAATCGACAAAACCCTTGATAAGGAATTATTATTTGCCCGTTTTGCCAGCCAAAGCAAACAACAAGAATCGACGGGCCTTGGGTTGGCCATTGTCAAATCAATAGTCGATCTATATTCGATCCGGATAGATTACCAATACGCAAATGGCATGCATACATTCACATTATTATTCTATTAACGGCCGAAATTCCCAATTTTTTCCAAAATGCATCCTTTTCTTTGCGGTATAATAAAAAACAAGGCATATGAAAAGGATCAATTATTTACTGATAGTCTTATCATTATTATCTGTCATGGCTTGTGCCGGCAACGATAAGATCACGAGTGACACCAACATATTGCCGGTTTCCAGCCGCCAATTCATATCGGATCATTTTAAAGACATCCCAGTATCGCATATCCAAATAGAGAAAAATCTGATCCGGATTAGCAGTTACGACGTGATCCTCACGGACGGGACCAATGTTGAGTTTAACCATAAAGGAGAATGGAAAGAGATTAAACGGCATGGGCTCCCTATCCCGCCAGCGATCATTCCGGAGGTAATACAAGACCTTATCAAGAAAAACTATTCATCGAATAAGGTTGTTAAAATAGAAAAAGAGATACGGGATTATGAGATAAAGCTAGATAACGGTCTTGAGATGACATTCGACTTAAAAGGGAACTTGATTGATATCGATGACTAATAGACACTCTAAGATAAGTATTAATATATTTTTAATTAAAATCAATCGTATGAAAACAAAAGCATTCATAATGGCAACTTTGGTTTGCAGCTCATTCGTATTCATGTCATGTGATGACGATGATGACAAATTCACACCTGAGAGTATTGTAACAAAAGCCTTTGACACAAAATATCCGGATGCGCAACGTGTCAGTTGGGAGAACGAGGCAGGCTATGTCAAAGCAGAATTTTACACCGGTTCATATGAGGCTGAAGCGTGGTTTGATCCGCAAGGCAACTGGATGCTGACAGAGACCGATCTTCCTTACAACGCTTTGCCCCAAACCGTAAAAAACAGTTTCGAGGCAAGCCTATACGCTAAATGGAAGATAGACGATGTAGATATGCTAGAACGTCCGGACGCTGGTACCATTTACGTTCTCGACGTTGAAAATGGCGAGCAAGATGCAGACCTACATTATACGGAAGGCGGTATTCTCATCAAGGAAGTAACCGATGGTAACGGCGACAACGAGCATCGTCCCTCTGTTACCCCCAGCGCTATTAAGGAACTCATTTCAGAGATGTATCCGGGAGCGACAATCCTTGAGATAGATACGGAGACAAAAGGTATCGAGGTGGATATCCTTCATGAGAATATCCATAAGGAAGTTTGGCTGGATACCCAGAACAAATGGTTATATACGGAGTGGGAAATACGCTCTTCCCAAGTACCCGATATCGTGATGACCGCATTCAAGGCCTCCGCATATGCCTCTTATCAAATCGATGATATCCATGTCATTCAAAAAGCGGAAGGACTCTCTTATGAGTTCGAACTGGAGCAAGGAGACCGAGATATAACGATTCTTTTTAATGAAGAAGGGATCTTAGTCTCTCCTACCCATTAAAAAAAGACTCTTTATCGCAGTACTACTGCAACCCACGTGCAATATTGCCGCAACCGCCGTGCAGTAGTACCGCAAAAAAACCTCTTGAACTATATCGGAGTGGACAGATAAGGAAAGAATTACTGAAAATGATATTTCTGCCACGTATAGACTTTCGGTTCACTGAGATACGGCTCTATTTTCTCACGAGCCTCTTGGCTCAGATATTGAGGAGTCGTATAAATGGCGGTCAAAGTCTGATCATCCGGACTCAATCGATATTGAATTAAATCCATATCCAAATGTGAGGCGGCCTCTTGATAGGCTTCGTCTTTCTTATCTATTCCCTGCTTGATATACCAATCGGAAGTTGGCTGCGTGAATAAATCGGATGTTGCCAAAGGCTCCCAATTGGTCGTGAAAAACTCGATACGGCTATCCGGAACCGGGCCGTTTACCGTAGAGATCATACAAACCACGTAGGTATTGTTTACCAAGGGAAGTAATTTCATCTCTACCGTGCTACGCTCCGTAGTCTGTAGCAAAAGGTAATCGTTCGTTAGCTTTTGCAAGGTAGAAAAGCCATTCATCGTATTTTTCAGCCGGGATTCTTTTCCTGAAGTATAAAGATCCACCAAATCCTTTCGCCAAGCGTGCTCCAATTGAGGAATGTATTGGTCTGGCATCGCCGTGAACACACTTGTCATATCTTGTGCGTTCATTCCCAACGCAAAGACACAGATCAACAACGTAACTATAACTCGTCTCATTATCTAATTTTCTATTTTGTCCCCAAATATAGGAATATCATTCCTAACAACACAAGGAATAAGTCGATCGCCTTGTTCTTTAAGTTTTTTTCATGGAAGAAGATGGCTCCCGCCAAGAATGTCACCAATACGTTACTCCGACGTACCATCGATACGATCGAGATCATGGAATCAGGGAATGTCAAGGCATAAAAGTACACCCAATCCGCCACGCATAAGAATACGGAGATAAAGATGATATTCCATCGCCATTGGAAAGGCGTGCTCTTTTTCCGGTTCGGATACCATAGAAACAACAGGATAAATGACATGATAACACATTGATAGACATTAAACCAGACTTGTACCGTCATTACATCCATACTACGCATCAAATGCTTATCATACAATCCGCTCATCGCTCCGGTCAAGATAGACAGGACCGTGAAGAAGATCCATTTATTATGGGCAAAATGAATCCCCTCTTTCTTCCCCGATGAGGAAAGGAGATAAAAGGAAGCGATAGAAAGCAAGACTCCGACCCATTGAAATAGATTCAGTCGTTCCCCGAACAGAAGCATCGCACCCAGTAATGTAAGCACGGGCTGGCTGGCCTTGATCGGCCCGGTTATCGTCAGCGGCAAATGTTTCAAGGCAAAATACCCCGATATCCAAGAGGATAAGACGATCACCGCCTTTATCAATACCTTCAGATGGTCCTCCAAAGAGGCACGGGGTACATACACCATCGTCCCGTCCAAGCAATCCGTATAAAAAGAGAGCAAGATGAACGGGACGAAAATCAAACTGCTTATGAGCGTATTGAAGAATAAAACGGGAATAACGGCATTCCCATTTAACGACATTTTCTTATTGACCTCGTAACAACCTAACAAGAAGGCGGAGAGGAAGGCTAGAGCTAACCACATGGTTTAACCCTCCACAGGAAAGAGTTCTTCCGGGTACGTGACGTCTACCAAGAACAGGGCGTGTCCCGGCACGGAGGTTCCGGCCTTGCAACGATCCTTTGCCTCAATCACGTTTCGGAAGCCGTCTATCGTTAAACGTCCTCTTCCGACTTCCAATAAAGTACCAACGATCGCACGCACCATATTACGAAGGAAACGGTCTGCACGGATCGTAAACACCCAAATATCCCCTTCTTGCGTCCAACCCGCATGTTGGATATGGCAATTATTCGTCTTTACATCCGTATGCAACTTACTGAAACTCGTAAAATCGATATAATCGAATAAGACCTTACACGCCTCGTTCATCGCCTCGAAATCCAAACGACCGGGAAGCTTATAAACCAGCTCGTAATTAAACGGGTCTTTCCTTGTAGTAATATAATATTTATAGGTTCGTGAAGTGGCGTCGAAGCGGGCATGCGCTTCCGGTACGACAGGCACGATCTTATAAACGGCGATATCTTTAGGCAGCAGCCTATTTAATTTTTCCGCAAGGAAAGCCAAATCCTCGATCGGTCCTTCCCAATCAAAATGGGCGATCATTAAGCGGGCATGTACACCGGCATCGGTACGGCCGGCCCCCACAATAGGCACGGGCTTACGCATCAAGATGGCCAAGGCCTCCTCTATAGATTGCTGCACCGTCATACCATTCGGCTGGATCTGCCAACCCCGAAAATTCTTTCCGTTATACCCCAGATATATAAAATATCGTCTCACGCTTATACTCTTTACTTTATCTTTTCTAAAATATGGCACAAAGGTACAGAAATCCAGCCAAGCCGTTGCCTGAATGGACTAAAAAGTTTAATTTTGCATCTTTAACAGCTTCACTTCAAAACTATCTGACATGTTTGAAACATTACTTCAGTCTTCTTATTTTGCCCTGTTTCTGATCATAGCGCTTGGATTCATGCTAGGCCGGATACAGATCAAAGGTCTTTCGCTAGATGTATCGGCAGTTATTTTCATCGCCTTGTTATTCGGCCATTTCGGGGTTATCATACCCAAGGAATTAGGGAATATGGGGTTGGTGTTATTCATCTTTACCATTGGTATCCAAGCGGGCCCCGGATTTTTCGACTCCTTCCGTTCCAAAGGCAAGACACTCATTATCCTGACGTTATTAATTGTCGGTTCGGCATGCCTGACAGGAATCTTATTCAAGTATATCTTGGATATCGATACCCCGAGTATCGTCGGTCTGATCGCTGGGGCATTGACGAGTACGCCCGGTTTAGCGGTAGCGATCGACTCCACGCAATCATCCGCAGCATCCATCGCCTATGGTATCGCTTATCCGTTCGGCGTAATCGGTGTGATCCTTTTCGTGAAGCTATTGCCAAAAATGCTTCGCAAGGATTTGATAGCTGAGGCTAAAGCGCTGGAAACCCAAAGGAAAAGCCAATATCCTACATTACATACCGCCGCATTTAAAGTCACGAATAAAAACATCTGCGGAAAGAGTTTGGCTCAATTGCAGGTACGGGCCATGACCGGAGCGGTAGTCTCCCGTATCAAGCACAACAATGTCATTTCTATGCCAACTCCCCATACCTCACTTCACGAGGGTGATTTATTGAAGGCCGTAGGTAATGACAAAGCCTTGGAGCAACTGACATTATTGTTGGGAGAACGTGTCGAGGGAGATTTACCGTTAAGTGGCGGACAGACTTTGCAATCCTTGTTACTTACCAATAAGAGCATTATCAATAAATCGCTAGGGCATTTAAATTTACAAGGCACTTTCGGTTGTACGGTAACCCGTGTGCGTCGAAGCGGAATCGACCTTTCTCCAGAACCTAATTTAGTGTTGAAGTTTGGAGATAAGTTGATGGTCGCCGGCGAGAAAGAAAGCGTAAATGAACTCGCCCAATTCATTGGCAATGACGAGAAACGTCTTTCAGATACGGACTTTTTCCCGATCGCTATGGGTATCGTATTAGGCGTATTGTTTGGAAAATTAAATATATCCTTCTCGGATTCCTTCTCATTCTCTCCTGGACTGACCGGCGGTATCCTTATGGTTGCCTTGGTATTAAGCGCCATCGGAAAAACAGGTCCGATCATCTGGTCTATGTCCGGTTCCGCTAATAACCTGCTTCGCCAATTGGGGTTATTACTATTCCTCTCCGAAGTAGGGACATCTGCCGGTGTAAACCTAGTTTCCATTTTCCAATCAAGCGGTTTAACGTTATTCGGAGTCGGTATCGCTATAACAATGATCCCTATGATCGTAGCTGTATTAGCCGGATATTATTTCTTTAAGATCAACATTCTCGATTTAGTCGGAACAATCGCCGGCGGTATGACCAGTACCCCGGGACTTGCCGCCGCAGATTCTATGACAGACAGCCCAGCCCCAAGCGTGGCTTATGCGACGGTTTATCCGATAGCGATGGTATTCCTGATCTTGTTTATACAGATGATAGCGAATTTGATTGTCTAAATCTTTATTTATTGAAAAACATAGAATATGAGAAGAAAGAACATGAAAAAAACCGCGGCTTTATTCCTCTTAAGTGTAGGTGTAAACTGCATGACCGCACAAGACATCGTTCCTGTCCATGAGTTTGACATCGATATACAGAAAGTAGGCTCGCCTATCCAGTCAACCATGTATGGAATCTTCTTCGAGGATATCAATTTCGGGGCAGATGGAGGATTGTATGCGGAGCTAATCAAGAACCGCTCCTTCGAGTTTGAGAATCCATGGGGAGGTTGGGAGCCTTTCGGCGATGTAAGTATAGCTGAGAAGAATCCCTGTTTCAACAAAAACCCCCATTACGCACACCTGACTTATACCGGGCAAATCACCGGAACCGGTCTGGAGAACGAAGGCTTCAAAGGTATCGGTATAAAGGCTGACGAAAATTACGACTTTTCCTTATATGCCCGTACCGAGACCAATAACCCGATCAAACTACGTATTGAATTAGTAAACAGGGATAACGATATTTATGAGACACAACACCTAGAGATAAAAGGAAAAGACTGGAAGAAATATTCCGTTATCTTGTCTCCCAAAGCTACCGAGGCTAAATCACGCCTACGCATCACGATGGAAACGGCAGGTACTTTGGATATGGAACATATCTCCCTTTTCCCGGAAAAAACATTCAACAATCGCACGAACGGCCTACGCCGCGATCTGGCACAAGCGTTGAAAGATCTAAAGCCGGGAATCTTTCGTTTCCCGGGTGGATGTATCGTTGAGGGTACAACCATCGCCACACGCTACCAATGGAAAAATACGGTAGGCCCCGTAGAGAACCGGCCTATCAATATCAGCCGATGGAATTATACATTTCCTCACAAGAAATTCCCGGATTATTATCAATCTTACGGTTTGGGATTCTTTGAGTATTTCCAATTAAGCGAAGATATCGGAGCCGAGCCCCTGCCTGTATTGAATTGCGGGCTGTCATGCCAGTTTGAGAATGAGGGTATGGACCAGCATGTGCCGGTAGATAAATTACAACCTTATATAGACGATGCCTTGGACTTAATCGAATTCGCCAATGGCCCGATTACCTCCCAATGGGGCAAAGTGCGTGCGGATATGGGGCATCCGGCTTCTTTTAATCTGAAATTTATCGCTATCGGCAACGAGCAATGGGGACCATTATATCCCGAACGCCTCGAACCATTCGTGAAAGCCATCCGAGCCAAATATCCGGAGATCAAAATCATCGGCAGTTCCGGTCCTGATTCGGAAGGAAAAGATTTCGAATATCTATGGCCGGAGATGAAACGCTTAAAAGTAGATCTGGTGGATGAACATTTCTATCGCTCACCGGAATGGTTCCTAAATAGTGCCAAACGATATGATTCGTATGATCGGCAAGGCCCCAAAGTGTTCGCCGGTGAATATGCTTGCCACCCGACTAACCGGGAGAATAGCTTCCTGACCGCATTATGCGAGGCTGCGTTTATGACCGGTCTTGAACGGAATGCCGACGTGGTGGAATTATGTACATACGCCCCTTTATTCGCACATGTCGATGCGTGGCAATGGCGTCCGGACTTAATCTGGTTCAACAACCTAAACATCGTGAAAACTCCTAACTACTATGTACAACAATTATACGGGCACAATGCCGGAACAAACGTATTGCCCCTGACGATGAACAAAGAAGCCGTTACCGGGCAAAGCGAGCTATTCGCCACAGCCGCCCTCGACAAAGGCACAAACGAGCTCATCATCAAAATCGTCAATACCGGCATCCAGAGCAAAAAGATCCAATTAAACCTAAACGGAATCTCATCCGGCAAGCATAAAGGAAAGTTGATGGTCTTACATGCCTCAGACTTAGAAGCGAAGAACACATTGGGTAAACCGGAAACAGTCATACCCATTGAATCAGCGGTGGAACTAGAGGCTCCCGCTACTGAAGTCTCCGTCCAACCATTGAGTTTCTTAGTCTATAGGATATCGCTATAATCTATCATACATACGAATGTTATGAATATTGAAGAGTTTAGGGAATATTGCCTTTCGTTGAATGGTGTTTATGAAAAAATGCCTTTCACGAATGTTCCTGATAAATACAGTCGGGACGTTCTTTGCTTTTATGTAGGAAGTAAATGGTTCTGCTTCGTAAATATCGAAGTATTTGATTTTTGCTGTATCAAATGTGACCCGAATGAATCGGGAGAGTTGCAAGCTCGATACTCTGGCATAACACCCGGTTGGCATATGAATAAAAAATACTGGATTAGTGTCTATTTTAATCAAGATGTACCCGACAACAAGATCAAAGAGCTTATAAAACAATCCTACGATATCGTATATCAATCTCTTCCTAAAAAGGAAAAAGGGATGTAGATTTTAGCGCAGTTACTCCGTTTATTTTCCATTTGAGAAGGACGTTTGAAAGATTATACGTACATTTGTGAATTCACCTAAACAGCTTAAATATGATGCAGACGAATTTACAATTGGACCTTGCCTTCAACTATCTGGAAAATACCGGAACCAACATCTTCCTTACCGGAAAAGCGGGAACAGGAAAGACCACATTCTTGAAAAAACTTAAAGAGACTTCCCCAAAACGGATGATTGTGGTAGCACCTACCGGAGTGGCGGCGATTAATGCGGGAGGGGTAACCATTCACTCCTTCTTTCAGCTACCTTTCGGACCGTATATACCGGGTAGCGAAATGGCCTCCGGGCAAAATAAATCCTATTCTCATAAATTCAGCCGGGATAAGATCAATATCATCCGTAGTATGGACCTGCTCGTGATTGATGAGGTCAGTATGGTACGTGCCGATTTGCTGGATGCTATCAGTGATATGCTACGTCGTTATCGGGATAGGAATAAACCCTTTGGGGGCGTTCAATTATTATTGATCGGAGATTTACAACAATTAGCCCCCGTAGCGAAGGAGGACGAATGGAATTTGTTGAGAGAACATTACGCCTCTCCCTTCTTTTTTGACAGTAAGGCTCTTTCCGAAAGTGATTATCTTTGCATCGAATTAACTCAAGTATATCGCCAAGCGGACGATACGTTCGTACGCTTATTGAACAATATCCGGGAAAACCGCTTCGACGAGAATACGCTACACACCTTAAACCAACGTTATATCCCCAATTTTAAACCAAATGACAAAGCAGGTTATATCACGCTGACAACCCATAATTATCAAGCCCAGCAAATCAATAACCGGAAGTTGCAAGAATTACCCGGCCCGGCTTATACGTACAAGGCGGAGATCAAGGATGACTTTCCAGCTTACTCCTACCCGACCGACGAGGTATTGGAGCTAAAGCAAGACGCTCAAGTCATGTTCGTAAAAAACGACTCTTCCGGCGAAAGGCGATATTATAACGGAAAGATCGGCCGAATTGTCTTCATCAGCCCGAGCAAGATTATCGTATCCGACGAATTAGGAAACGATATCACCGTAGACCGGGAGACATGGACAAACGTGAAATATACGATCGACGAGAACACGAAGGATATCACGGAGACAATCGCCGGCTCTTTCAGCCAATACCCACTGAAAACCGCTTGGGCGATCACGATCCATAAAAGCCAAGGCTTGACTTTCGAGCATGCCATCATCGACGCATCCGCCGCCTTCTCACACGGACAAGTCTACGTTGCTTTGAGCCGTTGCAAGACATTGGAAGGAATGGTATTAAGTAGCCCGATCACTCGAAACGCCATGATTAGCGATGAGAAGATATTAAGTTATACCTCTTCCCTCTCGGAGCGTCAACCGTGTGAAGACCAACTGCGTCAAGCCCAACAACAGTATTATTTGAGATTGGCAACCGAGCTATTCGACTTCAATCCCGTACAACAAAAGTTGCAATATACATCTTACGCGGCATACACCCATCTGCAAAAACTATACCCGGAATTAAGCAACCAATATCCCCGGGTACGGGATTATTTCCGTTCGGATATAGTAGAAGTAGGCGAACGTTTCTGCCAGCAACTCACCCGTATGATCTCCAGCACGAATCTCTATGATACGGACGAGCATATACAAGACCGCATCCGAAAAGGTTGCGCTTACTTTCTGGAAAAGATCGAGACCTATTGCCTCCCTTTGATAGAGGCTTCCGATGTAGAGATCGACAATAAAGAGGCCCGTAAGGCATTTACATCCGCATTAAAAGCTTTCAGCGATGAGCTTACGATCAAGGTCGCTACATTAAAAGCCTGCCAAGATGGTTTTCGTCTCATCGACTATCTATCCGCCAAGGCTAAAGCGAACATTGAGGAGTCGGCTGTTGCCAGCAAGCAGAAATCGACGCGGAAATCGACGGAAGCGGAAAAGATCCCCGTCTCCACGGATGTCTTACATCCTGAGCTATATGCCCGTTTGAAACAATGGAGATACGAGCTTGCCGTAGAAAAGGAGTTGCCTCCTTACACGATCTTGCAACAGAAAGCCTTAATTGGCGTTTGCAACACTTTGCCCACGAACTCGAAAGAACTGTTGAAGATACCCGGAATCGGCAAAAAGATCATAGAGAACTACGGTGAGACCCTATTAGAAATCGTATCTTCCTACTCACCTTCCACGCATGGGAACGGGCTGTGAGATACGGAGACAACTCACGATAGCGGCGACTAAAGCGAAACCGATCGCTACATACATACAAACCGGCATACTATCGGTGGCAGAGGTAACACTAAAGATCAAAGCGACAAATGTCGTCCCCAGCGTTTGCCCCAACAGTCGTGCCGTACCTTGCATACCGTTCGCCCCGCCACTCCGGGAACGAGGGGCGGCCGATATCATCGTGCTATTATTCGGGGTCTGGAACAGGCCGAAACCCATACCGCAAAGCATCAATCGCCAAGCGATATCCATATTGGTGGGTTGCTCCGGCAATAAAGCCAATAGAAGAAGTCCGGTCGCATACACCACCATTCCGATACCGCCTAACAATCCGGGATGATATTTCTCGATCAGCCTCCCGGCCACCGGAGCGATCAAGATCGTCGCTACCGGCCAAGGAGTCAACAGCAGCCCCGTCTCCACCTCATTTCTTCCGGCCACATTTTGCAAATAAAAGGGTAATGATACCATCGCCAACAACTGTGCCGTAAATGAAGTAATCGAGGATAATACGGACAAGGCGAATATCGGAATCCGCATCAAGTCCAATGGCAATATCGGAACCTCCTGCCGTAGTTGCCTGCGGATAAAAAATGTTCCGATCACCAATAGAAGAAGAACCTGTAAAGCGATCATTCTCCAGTTCTCATGATGGGCGATGCCTTCCAACGAATAAATCAGCAATCCGAAAGTCAGGGCATTCGAGATTCCACCGATCTTATCAAACTTTCGTTTCGGCCCATCCTTGCAAGGATTTTGAGGCAAAAGAAAATAACCCGTTATAATCGCGCAAATCCCTAAAGGTACGTTGATAGCGAACAACCAATTCCAAGAAGCGACTGATAAGATAGCGCCCGCCAACGACGGCCCGGCAGCAATCGATACCGCCACGACCATGGCATTGATACTCATTCCCCGCCCTATATATTGAGGAGGATAAATAATACGAAGTAAAGCGGTCGTCACGCTCATGATAGCCGAGGCTCCGATCCCTTGCAATATTCTCGCGACCGTCAACATGGCGAAAGACGAGGATAAGGCACAGAATAATGACGTTGAGCAGAATATTGTCGTCCCGATCAAGAAAATCCGCTTATATCCATAAATATCTCCCAAAGCAGAGAATGATAAAAGAGACATCGTAATCGTCAGCTGATAAGCGTTGACAATCCAGATCGTGGAGGAAGGGGATGTCCCGAATTCACGGGACAAGGTAGGAAGCGCCACGTTGACAATCGTACCGTCCAACACGGACATGGTCAATGCCAACGCAACCGCTATTACTGCCCAATAACGCCTCGGTATAAATCGTATCATATTACATTATTTCTTCAAATCGAAACCCAGCATCATGCCATCATATTCACTTGCCAACTTATTGATAGCTTTCAAGGTCGTATTGCTGGATATAGAAGAAACCGTGCTCAAGAACTTCAGTAATTTGTCCGCGTTAAAAAGCAATGTCAACTCATTACCAGAAAGGACGACATGGGCGGTAAGCGTAGAAACGGTCAGCTTCTTATTACCTACCGTATACCGTAACGTCACCGTTTTATCCTCTGGATTCACCGAATAAGTACCTTTCAGGCTTCCCCTTTTCAATGCGCTCGTAAACGTACTATCCGAATTAAAGACATAATTAAATACACCTTCCACGATACCTACTTTCGCGCAATATTCCTTCATTTTCTTCTCTGCCTCGGTAGCCGCCAAGCTTCCCGCTACATTCTTCAAGGCATTATCACCTTCCAGTTGCAGGGCAGGGTTCACATACATCCAAGTTCCCTGTAAATTCTCGAAAGTCACGGCTTTCCCTCCGGTGACAGAAGTCACGGCGTTCTTTACGGCAGATGAATTTAAGATATCTTTCAAGGACTGTCCCTTCATGTTTCCGGGAATCAACAAAAGGCCGCATACGACCATCCACATACATAGTAACTTTTTCATCTCTTTGTTTTTTACTCAATTAGAAAAATCGGCCAAAGATACGAATATTATTCATACATTTGTTTTAAATAACTTTATACAAACATACCATGAGAAAGCAAGTCGTACGTATTTGTATGTTACTGGCCTGCGCCTTTAGCTTTATGCAAGGGCAAGCCAGCATCCAGCCTTCTATCGTAAAAGCTACGATTGACGAGCTAATAGCCAAGGACGCTAAGAATCAAGCAGGAATCACAAAGGGTGTCGAGCAAGTAGCCCGCCTCTGGCAAACCTCCGATGGGGATGAGCAAGCGTTTCAAACCTTCTGCCGGGAGAATTATCTATCCGATCCCGCCGAAAAAGACCAAGTTTTCCTCAAGATCAGCGAGTATATTGAAGGTATCAATGGCAATTTCAACGAGATGGTACTCTGTCTGCAACGAAATTTGAACCTAGATACCGGACCTCTACACGCCATCGATGAGAAATTCGGATCCTACAGCCCCAGTTCCCACCTAATGGACGATCTATACGCCAACAAGATCGGCTTCATCATCGCCCTCAACTTTCCCCAACTTACTCTCAAGGAGAAAGAGGCGTTAGGGAATGACCGTAAAGCATGGGCCTACGCCCGGCTAGGCGATATGTTTACGGAACGGATACCGGCGGAAGTAAAGCAAGCCGCCGCAGATACGGAAAGTGACGCGGATATTTACATAGCGGATTATAATATCTATATGGGGCATTTACTAACTCCTAAAGGAAAAACCATTTTCCCCTCCGACATGCGCTTACTTTGCCATTGGAACCTTCGCGACGAGATCAAGGCCAATTATAACAAAGGAAAAGAGGGATTGGAAAAACAACGGATGGTATATGAGATCATGAAGCGAATCATCTCGCAAGAAATCCCGAAAGAGGTGATCAACTCGGATCGTTACGAATGGAACCCGTACGCCAATACGTTATCTCAAGCAGGAAATGAACTAGAAGGTACCCCTGAAAGCCCGGCCCGCTATCAGAAAATGTTGAATAACTTCAACGCCATGCAGCGTATAGACAAATATACGGGAAACACCTATATAGACCGTAAGTTCACGGAAGATATGGAAATAGATGTCAACGATGTAGAAGCCCTGTTCGATCAATTCCTTTCCGCCCCCGAACTAAAGGAAGTGGGGAAAATCATCTCCAAACGCCTCGGACGCAAACTGGAAGCCTACGATATATGGTACGATGGCTTCAAGGCCCGTAGCAATCTGGACGAGAACAAGCTAAACGAGCAAACCCGTACCCTGTATCCCGATGCGGTAACGATGGAAAAGAAGCTACCGGAAATATTACAGAAACTAGGATTCAGCCCCGATCGTGCCCAATATCTAGCGGATAAGATCGCAGTCGATCCCGCCCGTGGTTCCGGTCATGCGTGGGGAGCCTCCATGAAAGGCCAGCGTTCCCGTTTACGTACCCGTATCCCTTCACAAGGGATGGATTACAAAGGATATAATATCGCCATCCACGAGTTCGGACATAACGTAGAGCAAACGATCTCATTATATGATGTCGATTATTATATGCTCAACGGAGTTCCCAATACGGCTTTCACCGAAGCGCTGGCCTTTGTCTTCCAGAAAAGAGACCTTGAGTTACTGGGCATAAAAGACGAGAATCCGGAAAAAGAAAAGATGGATATCTTGGATAAGATATGGAGCATGTATGAGATTTGCGGTGTTTCCATGCTGGATATCTCCGTATGGAAATGGATGTACGCACATCCTAACGCTACCGCCGGGGAATTGCAGGAGGCCGTGATCCGTCTTTCCAAGGAAATCTGGAATAAGTATTACGCTCCGGTATTCGGTGTAAAAGACGAGACCGTTCTAGCGATTTACTCCCATATGATCGGTTATCCGCTCTACCTTTCCGCCTACGCTTTCGGACAGATTATCGAGTTCCAGCTAGAGAACTACCTCAATGGCAAGGATTTCGCGAATGAGGTTAGCCGGATATTCAAGCAAGGCCGCCTCACCCCGAATGTGTGGATCAAGCAAGCTACCGGCAACGATCTTACCGTAGATCCGATGTTGGAAGCGCTTCGTAAGGTATTAAAAGACTAAACTACAGACCAAAAGAAAAGCCATCCCGATACCGAGATGGCTTTCTTTATTTATATCAAGAAACTTCCGATTATAACTTGTCGTTAGAACCAAGAACGTTGATGATCTTGTGTTTGTAAAGTTTCTCCATGTTATCACGAGCCGGGCCCAGATATTTACGAGGATCGAATTCAGCCGGTTTCTCAGCGAAAGTCTTGCGGATAGCGGCAGTCATCGCCAAACGAGAGTCTGAGTCGATATTGATCTTACATACAGAAGATTTAGCAGCCTTACGCAACCACTCTTCAGGAATACCGATAGCAGCCTTCAAAGCGCCACCGAATTTGTTGATAGTCTCAACCTCTTCCTGAGGAACAGAAGAAGAACCGTGAAGAACGATAGGGAATCCCGGAAGTTTCTCCATAACAGCGTCCAAAACGTCGAATGCCAATGGAGGAGGAACCATCTTACCTGTAACAGGGTCGATCGTACATTGCTCCGGAGTGAACTTATAAGCACCGTGAGAAGTACCGATTGAGATAGCCAAAGAATCGCAGCCCGTACGAGTAGCGAAGTCGATAACTTCCTCAGGATTGGTATAAGTGTGGTGGTCTGAAGAAACCTCATCCTCAACACCTGCCAATACACCAAGCTCGCCTTCTACAGTTACATCGAATTGATGAGCGTACTCAACAACTTTCTTAGTCAAAGCGATGTTCTCTTCATAAGGAAGGTGAGAACCGTCGATCATTACAGATGAGAAGCCAGAGTCGATACAGCTCTTGCAAGTCTCAAACGTATCACCATGGTCTAAGTGAAGAACGATCTGAGGATTCGGGCAACCTAATTCCTTAGCATATTCAACAGCACCCTGTGCCATGTAACGAAGCAAAGTAGCGTTTGCGTACTGGCGAGCGCCCTTTGAAACTTGCAAAATAACCGGAGATTTTGTCTCTACAGCAGCCTTGATGATAGCCTGCATCTGTTCCATGTTATTGAAGTTGAAAGCAGGGATAGCATATCCGCCCTTGATAGCCTTAGCGAACATTTCTTTTGTGTTCACCAAGCCCAAATCTTTGTAATTTACCATAGTTGTTATTATGTTATTACGTTAATGATTAAAAACTTGCACAAAGATAATCAAGATTCACGACAAATGATGCTTCAAAGCATATAAAATAACACAAAATCAACGCCCTTGAAAAAAATAATACGATTTTCTTTGTTTGTTTGTGGCAAACCCTTACCTTTGCAAGCCAAAATACCGGTTACCAAATATATACAGAGTATAAATTAAAATAGATAATAAAGCAATGAAAAAAGGTATTCATCCTGAAAATTATCGTCCTGTAGTATTTAAGGACATGTCAAACGATGATGTATTCATCACTCGTTCTACTATTAACGCTAAAGAGACGATCGAGATCGACGGCGTAACTTATCCGTTGGTAAAGGTCGAGATCTCTAACACTTCTCACCCGTTCTACACTGGTAAGTCTAAGTTGGTCGATACAGCCGGACGTGTTGATAAGTTCATGAGCCGTTATGGTAACCGTAACAAGAAATAAGATTTCTTTCTTTAAGAAATAAAAAAAGGTCACGATTTGTATCGTGGCCTTTTTTTGTATCTTTGCCGGAGTTAACATAATGAAATATCATGGCAAAAACGAAAGAACAATTACTAAACATCTTGGATCAGTTCCAGTTGGACGAGAAAGTAGTTTCCGCTGAACCATTCGGAAACGGACACATTAATGATACATTGAAAGTGACCAACGAGAAAGGGGAGATCAAATACGTGCTACAGCGTATCAACCATTTAATCTTCACCAATGTGGATATGCTGCAAAATAACATCCATGTGGTTACCACTCATATCCGCAAAAAGCTGGAGGAAAAAGGTGAAACGGATATCGACCGTAAGGTATTAACCTTCTTGCCGACTAAAGACGGGAAAAAATATTATTTCGATGGAGATAGTTATTGGCGGGTATGCCTATTCATCCCTCGCAGCAAAAGCTATGAGGAAGTAACTCCTGAGCTTTCTTATGAGGCTGGCAAAGCGTTCGGTGATTTCCAGACCATGTTGTCCGATATACCCGAGGGTACGCTGGGCGAGACCATCCCGGATTTCCATAATATGGAGTTCCGCTTGCGACAATTCCATGAGGCTGTAGCCGCTAATCCGGCAGGCCGGTTGGAAGAGGTGAAAGATTTGGTAGAGGAGATCGAGAAACGTGCCGAAGCGATGTGCATTCAAGAACGCCTGTACCGTGAGGGCCAATTGAAGAAACGCACGAACCATTGCGATACAAAAGTTAACAATATGATGTTTGACGCTGATAGCGACAAGGTGCTTTGCGTGATCGACTTGGACACCGTGATGCCGGGCTTCGTCCTTTCCGATATCGGCGACTTTATCCGTACCGGAGCCAATACGGGTGCCGAGGACGATGAGAATCTGGATAACGTAAACGTTAATATGGAGATATTCAAAGCCTATACCCGTGGATACATGGAAAAGGCCAAGGCGTTCTTAACTCCTACCGAGATCAAATTGCTACCTTACGGTGGACGCTTATTGACTTATATGCAGACCGTTCGTTTCTTAACCGATTATATCAACGGCGATACCTATTACAAGATCCATAGCCCGAAACATAACTTAATCCGTACGAAAGCCCAATTCAAGCTACTTCAAAGCCTAGAAGCCCATGCGGAAGAGATGGATCAGTTCATGAATCAATGGTTATAATATAAAGTAACTAAGGAATATAAAAACGGGCGGGGTGACTCATCGATTCATCCCGCCCATTCTTTTTATTTCGTCCAATAATCCAACACCGTAACCGCCGATGCCTTCCCTCCTAACACCTTGCCAAATGCTTTATGCGCCGGATGTACCAAATAGGCGTCCCGATCCGCATCCGAATGAAAAGTCAAGAAAAAGCAATGAGTCAAGCCCTGTTGCAATCCCTCCGGACTACAATCCGTTCCCCACTCATATCCTTTGATCAAGTCGATTTGAGAAGGCAACTTACAAAAGGCATCCTCAACCTCTTTCACCTGCGCCTCGGACACATCCGGCTTAAAACCGAACATAACAACATGGCGAAGAACTTTCTCCGGCTTTTGATCACTCGAATAGCTTACCATTAATACAGAAAATACGATAATCGCAAGGATAAATAATACAGATACTACTTTCTTCATGATATTCAAGATTAGATTTCTATTGCATTTATACGGCCCAAAGATAGTATAAAATCCAGTACAGCTTGCCCAAAACCTCCATATCCTTTAGCCCTTTCCATCCCTATCTTTAGACTTTTCCTCAAGAGACATCCATCATCTATCAACTGTTGGACGATCATGCAACGACTGGTAGAAGATCGTGCAACAGTTGGTAGATGATCATGCAACGGCTGTTGCATGATGAATACAAGCAGACAAAAAGGCTAACACCTGTAAGAATACAGCCTTAGCCTACAAGGGAAAAACCTCAAACCATAAAGGGATTATTTCAACTAAACCAAATCTTAAACCTTGTCAATCCATCCGCGTAAGAGCGGAGAGAGAATCGGCAATCATGTTTTAACAGCACCTCACGGATAAAGATCAAGCCGATACCTTGTCCGTTCGGTTTCGTAGAGAAGAACGGGCTGAACAGTTTCGTTTCCGTTTCCTTGTCGATGCCCTTGCCCGTATCGGCTATCTCCAAGCAGGTAGGACGCACTGTCGTCCGGATATAGATCTTTCCGTCCCGGTCGATGGATTCGGCGGCATTCTTGATAATATTGACCAAGACTTGCTCGAATAATGAATTATCCAAATTCACGACTGGAGATTCCTCGCTCAGATCCATAACAATCTCGATATTCCGGTTCTGGCAAACTGTCTCCATAAAGCGTTTACAAGCGGACACCACTTGGTTCAATTCTTGCGGACGACTTTGGGGTTCGGGTATACGCACCACATCGGCGAAATTGGTGATGAAATGGCTCATGCTATAGCAGCGTTCTATGGAGACCCGCAAAACCTCGCAGACATCCTCCATATCTTCCATCCCGCTGAAAGTAGACTCCAACGTATCCAAGGTAGAGGTGATACCCGCGGTCGTATTATTCACCTCATGAGAGATCATACGTATCACTTTCTCATACGCTTTCTTCTCGGCCTTGAACACCTCTTGGGTCAACGTCTCTATCAAATAAAACGGGTGGTGAAAACCTCGATCCACAAATGAGGAATGCGTACATTTATAAATATTAGCGTCGTTCAACCGGACGGTTTGCGCTTGATACATCGGAACCCGTACCAATTCTTCCGCCAAGGGAGAATCTAGTTGAAGAAAACGTTTTCCCACCATATCCTCCGAGCTTTGCGCGCCAAACAATTTACATGCGGCCGGGTTCATGGATAGAATCTCCTCATCCAAGTTCAAGATGATCACTCCCATCGGAGAGGCGTTGACCAGCAAGTCCAAGAAATGGTTTTGCTCCCGGAGGTGCAAACGCTCATTCTTCAACTGCTCCATCATCTTATTAAACACATCGACCACCCGGTCCGCCTCCGTTTGCCCGACCTTTCCCAAGCGGGAACTAAAGTCTTGCTCTTTCAACAGCTCCATACCGTTACCGATGATATGCAAGGGCTTTATGATACGGCGATAAAAGACAAATAAATAGATGATCGTAAGCAAGACCAAGGCTTCTACCGCGAAAAACATCCGGATAGAAGACGTATAAAAGACATAATAAGTCACCACCGCCAATATAGTCAACAGCAGCGTCGTCAATATCCAGAATAGTCCTTTCAGCCTCATCCTTGCCTCTTCTTATTTATCGATCGGGATTCCGTATTTCTCTAATCTCCGGTACAAGGCGGCACGACTGATTCCCAACGCCGTAGCGACATGCGATAAATTACCTCCATGCGCTTCCAAGGAGCGTAAGATGGTTTGCTTCTCCAACTCATCCAAGGTCAAGCCCTCCAAAGAAGGCGGAATCGTCGATTTAGCACCGGATGTATTCATGCAATGAACCTCGAAATCAGCGGTATCCAAAAGCGTCTTACCCGACACAAGGATCGTCCGCTCCACCAAGTTCTTCAACTCACGGATATTACCGGGAAAAGGGAGACGGCTTAAATAGGTCTGGGCATCCGATGAGAACTCCACCCTCGGTAGCCCATTGATCTCCGATTGCTTATCCGCGAAATACCGGGCCAGCAATGGGATATCCTCCCTTCGCTCACGTAAGGCGGGTAAATGCACCGTGATCAAATTGATCCGGTAAAAAAGATCCTCACGGAACGTACGGTCCGCCACCATCGATCGTAAATCCCGGTTTGTAGCGCTTACGACCCGTATATCCACCTTCCGGGGACGGCTATCCCCCAAGACCTCAAAGGTCTGGTCTTGCAATACCCGAAGCAGCTTTACTTGGCAAGACAGTTCCAAATCGCCGATCTCATCCAAGAAGATCGTACCTTTGTTCGCCATCTCGAAACGCCCTACCCGATCCATGTACGCGTCCGTAAAAGCCCCCTTCTTATGTCCGAACATCTCGCTCTCAAAAAGACTTTGGGAAAGTCCGCCTAGGTTTACTTTTACGAAAGCCTCTTTCGACCGGGGGCTATTCGCATGGATCGCTTCCGCTATCAGCTCTTTACCCGTACCGCTCTCGCCGGTAATCAAGACAGAGGCGTTTGTCGGAGCGATACGCGAGACCGTCCCCAAGACATCCATCAAAGCGGCACTTTGCCCCACGATCTTATCAAAATGAAATTTATGATCGGCATCCGAACGGTTCAAGGGAGCGTTTGCCTCCTTCTTCTGCTCGCTCAGTTCCAAGGCGGTCCGGATCGATTTTAATAATACCAAGTTATTCCAAGGCTTCGTGATAAAATCGAAGGCTCCGGCTTGCATTCCCTGCACGGCCAAAGAGATCGATCCCCAAGCGGTCATCAAGATCACGGGTACATCGGGACGAAAGATCTTCACCTGTCTCAATAATTGAATCCCCTCCTCACCCGTGGTAGTCAACGTGAAGTTCATATCCATCAAGATCAGCTCCGGCGCCGTGGCACGGACTACCTCCAAGGCCTCCTTCGGCCCCGGAACCGCCTCCGGCCGGAAACCCGCACGTTTTAGCAGGAATGTAAGCGAGGAACGAACAGCCGCATCATCATCTATTATCAGTATCATATAATCAATTTATCGTTTCACGATTTCCTCGAAATCGGCATCTAATGTACGATTATTCAAGAAATCATACAATGTTATACTACGGATGTTATAAAAATAACGCCAGTAATAATACAGTTCTTGGATATGCTTTTGCTTCGCGTCATCCTTCGAACTCTGGGCGTCATTCAAGTCTAGGATATCGATCTTTCCGATCATGAAAGTCTCGATCGAGGTCTTGTAGCGCTTTTCCGCCAACGTGTCCACCTCGGCGGCTATCTCCAATTGAGCGGCTTGATTATTGAAATTCTCCACCAAGAGGAAGATATCTTGATTAAAATCCATTTGCTCCTGACGGATCTTGGAAAGTACGACATCCCGATTCGATTCGGCTACTTTTACCTTTCCCTTCCGTTTTCCCCAGTCCAAGATAGGAATCGAAAGCCCGACCTCTACGATCTGGTTATCTTTCAACGGGTTGTAAGCTCCTCGCATGGACATATCCTTACCGGTATAACCCACGGAGGCAAACAGGTTAATACTTCGACGGTTTCCCTTGGCGGTCGCCACATCATAATCCGCTTCCAACTGGCGGCGCATGATATTCTTTGAGAATGAGTTATTTTCTTGAGCCTTCTCCAATACCGCCTGATAATCCATACGGACCCCTTCTATCGCCTCGGGAAGAACAGGCTCGATCACGTCTTGCTCGCTCATCCCTAAAAAGGAACGGAGCTTGAACATCATCGCGTTATAATTGGATTGGGCCTCGGTTAGCTTACCTTTCGCTTGCAAGGCCGACTGTTTCAAACGCATCAACTCGCTCTCCGAGATATGCCCGATCTTACGCTTCGCTACCGCTATGTCATAGAGTTTATTGGCGTTCAGCAAGTTCTGATTACAGATATCCAGATTATCTTCCGCCAACAGTAAGTTGAAGTAATTCGTGATGGTAGCGATCGTTACATTCTCCACGTTCTCCATATAAGCGGCCTTAGCCTCTTGGTAACGAACAGGCTCGATACGACGTTTCCATTTTTGGTCATTCACGCCGAAGATCGGTTGCGTCAATGTCAAACTAACAGGTACGCTCATAAACTCGTTGTAAGCGCCACTACCTAGCTGACGGGTAAAATCCAAGGAGGTATTCAAGGCGATCTTACCTCCGGTCAAGGCTATGTTCTGGGCGATAGAGATCTCTCCATTTAAGCCTAAGGCATTGTTTTGCACATAGGTATAAGAACCATCCGATTGCTGGTACTTCGAGTATTGCTTGCTATATGAAGGCAGAGTCCCCGTAAATATCACTTCCGGCAACTGATCCGCCCGATGCGTACGGAATTCCCAATAGGCCGTTCGCAACTCATTGAGCGCCACGGCAGCGTCTACGGATTGAAGCTGTGCGATCTGGATCGCTTGCCGCAGGGTTATTCGAACTTTATTCGTATTGTCTTGGGCACATACTCCCGAAATCCCCGCCCACAGACAACACATCGCTATATAGATCCTTCTCATCTTAGTATAAGTTTTTTTATCCTGCCTAAGGCAAAAGGCATGCCAAAAACATATACTATTGATAATCCGATAAATAGGAATATTTAAAGTGTTCGATAATGAACAGTGTGTTCGTTTTTGGATACTTATCTTTGAATGAGTTGATTATTGACGATCGATTTATAGACCTCTTCCCGTAAAGGGCGCGACACCGGTATTTTATGCTCCCCAATGATTAATAGATTTCCTTCTATCGCTTGTACATAAGAAAGATTTACGATGAAAGAGCGGTGCACTTGCATAAAAATTTGTGCCGGCAACGTTTCCAATATACTCTTCAACCGGAGATGAACGATCTCTTTGGAAGTGAGGGTATGGATAACAATATAGTTCTCCATGCCCTCTATAAATTGAATCTCCTTTAAATAAAGCCTTTTAAGTTGCTTCTCCGTCTTGACAAAGATATAAGCAGGCTCCTCGCTTTTCGATGTAGATTCCATCAACGCATGTGCTTTATTGACCGATTTCAGGAAACGGGAAAAAGAGATCGGTTTCAATAAATAGTCCACCACGTCAAACTCATATCCTTTCAACGCATACCGCTCGTATGCCGAGGTGATAATTACCTTCGGTGTGTTCTGAGCACTCTCCAAGAAGTCCAGTCCAGACATATCCGGCATCTCTATATCCAGAAAAAGCAAATCCGCCTGAACTGAATTCAGCATATTATTGAGTTGTATAGCGTCCTCACATTCTCCGACGATGGTCAGAAAATCAATTTTACCGATGTGTCGCCGAAGTCCTTTTCTGGCGATTGGCTCATCATCCGTTATGATACACTTTATTTCCATATTATTCTGATAAATCAATACATAACTCAACCCTAAAACGGGTATTGTCTTTTTTTATACGTAACTCATGTTTATCCGGGTACAATAGCTCCAACCGTTTTCTCAGATTGTCGATCCCAATGCCTTTCCCCTTTCTTTGTTCCAAGGAGTCCGGATTGAAAGTATTGCTTACCCCAAAGCATACCTTTGAACCCTCTTCCCGCATAGATACTTGTATCCAATACGCTTCGCCCACATATTTAAACGCATTCTCCAATAATGGAAGGAAAAGCAACGGATGTATTTTTTGTCCGGTCAATTCCGGGTCAAAGGACTCCTCGAACTGTAAGCGTTTCGTCATACGAAGTCGCTGGAATTGAATATATGTTCGCAAATAATCAATCTCCTCTTCGATCGTCACTTTCGTATTTATATCATATAATTGATAACGGAGTAAGTCCGAAAGTAACTCTACAGCCTCAATCGCTTCCTCATTTTCCTCATCGATCAAGAAATAGATCGTATTCAAGGCATTAAACAGGAAATGGGGATGGTATTGCATCTTCAGCAGCTTCAATTGCGTTTCCAGCTGATCTACTCTCAGTTTCTCCAATTGAACGATTTTCTCCGAATAGCGTTTGGCTAATATATTATTACGGATCAAGAAATAGTATAGGAGAAAGATCGGCACAGCTACCGCATTGATCATTAACGCCTCTCCCCACCGATAGGTCGTTCCATTTATAGAATAGATCACGATATATAAGCCGATATTGAGCACGACTAAATTAAACAAGACCACCCATAGATATTCCCGGAATACCGGGCGGGACCTCCGCTCTTTACTCCTATCTAAAAAAATATTAGCCAAGTAATTAAAAAACAAATAAGATAAGCTAACGCCGATCAATATAATAGCAAGGGCCTTGATACGCCCGATCCATGCGTCCACTCCCAGCTCCCACATACGGACACCATAAGCGACATCCGTAACAATCCACAGGCAACAGATCGTCAATATCGCCATTAGCAACGGACTTAGAAAGTTATATTTTATCTTCATATCTGATTTCAAGCCATAAATTTATTCTTTTACTTTGATCTATGCTCATATCACAGGCACTTTTTTAATCAACGAAGTTATCGTTCCAAATAAAAACCAACAAGTAATCTTGACGAATTGCGGAATATGAAAGGTGAATATCCTGTTTGTTCGTCAGGATATGCGATAAAGGCAAAAAATACCTATATTTGCCCTCCTCAATAAGAGATGCTATAAAAATGAAGAATGACGGTTTCACATTTCGAAAGAGAGCCAGAAGCTTTAAATTCGCTTTCAACGGAATCAAGCTATTGATCACGAAGGAGCATAACGCTTGGATCCATTGTTTCGCGGCAGTTTGTGTACTTATCGCCGGGGTGGTATTCGGACTTTCCCGCATGGAATGGATCGCAGTAACGATCGTGATCGGAGCGGTATTAGCTGCCGAAGCGGTCAATTCATCCATCGAGGCCCTAGCAGATTTGGTCTCCCCTGAGTATAATGAGGCTATCAAGCGAACGAAAGACTTGGCGGCGGGAGCTGTATTATTGATGGCGATAGCGGCAGCGATCGTCGGGTTTATCATTTTTATACCTAAAATAGCAACTATATTTTAAATCTATGAGACATATCCTTTTCGCAATTACAATGCTCATGCTATGCCTGTCCGTTAACGGACAAGAATTGAAGGTGACCGGTAGCCGGAAAGCCGTACGGACCTCGGGAGACGTATTGGTGTTTATCACTCCGGTGGCGAGTCTAGCGACCGTATTGGCAACCCAAGATTGGCAAGGGCTGAAACAAGGCGTATTCACCGGGGTTACGACATTGGGCGTAACCTATGCGCTGAAATACCTAGTGAAGAAAGAGCGGCCCGACTTCAGCGATAATCATTCGTTCCCATCCATGCATACCTCCGTATCCTTTGCGGGAGCCGCTTTTATCCAAAGGCGTTATGGATGGAAATGGGGTATTCCGGCTTATGCCGTGTCTACCTACGTGGGTTGGAGCCGGGTCTATGGGAAGAAGCATGATTGGTGGGACGTGGCGGCGGGAGCCGTTATCGGTGCCGGTAGCGCCTATATCTTTACCCGCCCGTTCGCGAAGAAACATAACCTGTCTATCAGCCCGGTAGCGGGAGACGGGCATTATGGGGTATATGCGTCAATGACGTTTTAACTCGCAGATTTTTGCCAAGCACGAAAACAGCCCGGCCATGTATCACTACAAGACCGGGCTTTCAATTGTGTGTAAGTGTAATATGTTAAACAAAAAAGTCATTCATACCGTAAGGCATCCGCAGGCTCCAACCGGACCATTTGGTGAGCCGGATACCATATCCCCAAGATGATCATCACCGCCATGACCAAGTAGGTTATAAAGAAACCCTCCACGAAACGGGCTATCGTATAATCCATATAGAATCCTTTCGTCAATTCCGACACATGAAGATTAAAACAGATCAATAAGGCCGGGATAGCGATCAATGTCAACAATAATACCCCCTCGGCAATCATGATCCCCTTTAAGCTGAAACGGGTGGAACCCAAAGCGATCCGCAACCCCATCTCCCCTTTCCGTTGTTCCGTGCGGAACCAGAACGTGCCGATGATCCCCAAGAATATATTGAACAGCAAGAATCCCATCACGGCGATCTGGTTCTGCAACTCGGATTTTACGCCATTCCTTAATTCCATGCTATATCTCAAGTCCGAGTATGGGATGACATCCAGCAAATACAAACGATCTATGGAGAGTTGCTTCTCCATTTGCTTCACGAAGAACTCCGGGAAATCATGATCCGCAGAAGGGTTTACCCGGATGGCGATCTTCACATGGAAATCGGTATCGTCCTCGGCGATCTCTTCATCCGTCAAAGGCATGAACAGCCAGCTACAGCTTTTCGTGAAACGGTCGGCACGGAAATCGGCGGTAACCCCACCGATCGATCGCCTATCCCCCCAGAAGGAAATCCCCTCATCCCGTTTGCCGCCTTTCTCCTGAAATTCCCTAAACAGGCCGGCGGAAAGAACGACCTGACGCCCGTTCAGCATCTCTTCCCAATCCTTCTTCTCGCCCTCCATGGGACGGAAATTAAACACCTCCAGAAAACCGGGTGTCACTTCCAGTAGCTTCACGTACTCTACATTTATCGAATCGTTCACGGCAACATGCATGTACCGGTTCTCTCCCGTATGCGGCATGGACATCAGCCCCGCACCCACCGCCTCCACACCCGGGCAGGTCTTGATACGGTCGATCGCCGTCAGCATGCTGCGTCCGGAAGTGATGTATCGATAGGTAGAATCCATCTCGTTCCGGTCTACCTCTTCCACACCCATCGAGATCCAATAGACATGGTCGATATCCCATCCCATCGGGGCGAAGAAGACTTTCCCAACCGCCATTAGCGAATCGATTATGTACCACAGAACCACGAATACCAGCAGGATCTCGGCGGCAATCCACCCATTGCGCCTACGTTGGTTCCAGATGATCTTTACTAGATGCTTTATCATATCAGTGACGAATTATAGAATTAACAAAACCGGTTATTACTTATCATTCAATGAATCCACTATATTCCCATTAGAGGCATTCCACGCCGGAATCGCCGCACTCAGCAGATTCAGCAATAAACAGAACAGGAAAGCAAAGAAGAATATAGCCGGACGGATCAACATCCCCGCGCTCAACGTCAGGCCGCTATTCAAGGAAGCCAGCTCGAACGAGCCTAGCAGCCAATCCTTAAGCAAGAAGACCGCCACATAGGAGAACAGCAATCCCAACACCCCGCCCAATAACGTCACGGCGAGATTCTCCGCCAGTACCTGCCGTATCAACGTGCCACGGTTCGCACCGAACGCTTTCCGTACCCCCAGCTCCCCCATGCGTTTCTGCATCCTTGACGCAGTAAGCCCGCTAAGGTTCATAGCCGGGACCAGAAGCAAGACGATCAAGACCAACGCATACTGCCCCAACATTCTCGGCACGTCGGGCACGACATTACTCCACAAGCGAAGGCGGCTCTCCATCTGCGTATCCGGCTGCTTCATCAAGTCAATCTTGAGTTCTTGCAAGGAATTATTAAACCGGGCTACGTTTTGCTCCACCTCGGTCTTGATCTTGTTGAAGTCACCGCTTGAGCGAGCCAATATCAAGACCCGATAACTACCGATCAGACCCTCCAATGTCTCCTCGTTTATCAGCCGATCCACATCGGATTGAGCATAAGGAATCCAGATCTGGGCATACGCACGGTTGGCGAGAGGAGATACGTCCTCCACGATACCGCCAACCACATATGGACGGCGTGCCACCAATATCGTTTGCCCGATCACGCTCTCGTCTGCCAACCCGAATATACGGAGTGCCAACCTGCGACTGATCACCGCTTTCTTGATATTACTCTCCACATCGCTCCGCAGGAATGGTTTTCCCGCCAAGAACTCGAAATCGAAGATCTTCCAGAAGCCCTCGTCGGTCCGTATCTGATCGCATTTCATCCGTCTCGTTTGATCCGTGGAAGTGACCAGCGTTTGCATCCGCATCAATTGCATGCTGACGGCCTCCGGGGTTTTCAGCGTAAAGAAGCACTCCTTAGCCACACGGCCACCGACAAGGGAATAGTTCATACCGCCATCCTCCTCATTCTTATGCGTGATCGCCACGTCCTTCACATAAAGCGTCCGATCCCGGTTCAACTCCGGCTTGAAGCCTTTATTTTGTATCTCGAAGACAATGACCATCACCATGATCATGCAGATCGCCAAGGCCGTGCCCAGAATGGTAATCACGCTGAAGAAAGGGCTTTCTTTCAGCATCTGTAGAGCTTGTCTAAAATATTGCCTATACATATGTGTTCGTTTTTATGACTGTTATCTATCTATTAGCAAATGCTGTGCCAAAGATGTAAGCAGCTGTATATCAACAGCCATATCATAAAAAAGTGTCCGATAACGAACATCTGGCTCGTTATCGGACACTCCCGAAAGCAAGCTAGCTACCCTGATCACTCGTAATGCAGAGCCTCCGCCGGCTCCAAGCGAGCTGTCGAGCGGGCAGGATACCATACGCCACAGATGATCATGAGGACGATCAAGACAAACGTAATCCCTCCGCAAATCGCGAAGCGCAGCCACGTGAACGGAAGCTGATAGGTATCTATCAAATCCATATGGGCGATGTTGAAGCTGATGACTAAGGACGGGATGAACACCAAGACCAGCAGCAAGACACCCTCTCCCACCATGATCGAGTTCAACTGACGGCGGGTAGAGCCTAAGGCCATCCTAAGCCCCATCTCGCCTTTGCGATATTCCGTACGGAACCAGAAGGTACCGATGATACCGAGGAATATATTCGCCAATAGGAAGCAGGCTACCGCCACACGGGTTTTCACCTCGTTCTCTACGCCGATCGAACGGATATAGCCGTCGCGAATATATGACAAGGGCTGTACGTCTAGCAGATAGAGGTTGCCTAGCCGAAGCTGTTCGGCCATATCCTTGCGGAAGCGTGCGGGGAAATCAGCATTATCGACATCCGGACGGACACGTACGCAGAGTCGCACGGCATCTATCATCCCCTCATAGTATCCTTCCTCCATCCGGCTTAGCCGCAGGGCCCTATAGACGTTGGGTTCCGCCTTGGTGTACTCATGACGGCGGATGGGAACGTTGATACCACGGATTGTCTCCTCGATCTCGTCGGTCACATTCCCCCGGTACGCCTTTTGCCCGAGTAGGGAAAGGCCGGGATTCATCGTCTCCACGTCGGCGGAGATTACGATGGAGTTGTTATCCTCGATGGCCCGTTTCAAGGAAGCCGTCTTGCCGTCCTTATCATAGATACGGAACACGTCGAAGAACTCCGGGGTGACGAAAGCATAGCGGCAGGGCACCTGCAACGTATCAATCCGCCAAACGAGGTTACGGCTTCCCATATAATAAGGCATCCCCCCATCCGTAAGGCAGGCCGATTCCACGCCGGGATAGGTGCGGATGCGATCCAACGCCGTCAGCAGATGAACACCATCCGGCCGCTCCCGCTTCTCCTTCGGGATATAATCCGGGCTTCTTTCCGAAAGGCTGCTGATCACGATGCTGTACGTATGCCGGATATCGAAGCCCAGAGGAGCCGTATACGTGCGCCCCATCACATACAGGTAGTCCACAAGGAACCAAAGGAAGACCGAGACCAGCAATAACTCAGCCCACAACCAAGCGTTTTGCTTGCGCTGGTTCCAGATCAATTGTAATAAATGTCGTATCATATCTTTCTATTATTTTAGTATAGCTATCATCCAATGCGGGAGATTAATGAACATTCTCGTTGAGAGCCGAGATGATACGCATCCGTGAGGCTCGCCAAGCCGGGATTCCGGCGCTCAGCAGGTTCAACGCGAGACAAGCAAGGAACGCGTAAAGGAAGATCACCGGATTGAACATCATCTCCGCATTGACAAAGGTGCGACCGATACCCATCGACGCCGTGCCCGTATCTAGCAACCAATCGGACAAAAGCAGTACGGAGGCGTATGAGAAAAACAAACCTAACACACCCCCCAGCAAGGTCTGCAACAGATTCTCGTAGAGTACCTGCGTCAGTAGTTCCGAGCGTGTCGCCCCGAACGCCTTCCTCACCCCGATCTCAGCCATACGTTTACGCATCCGGCTTTGCGTGATACCGCTCATGTTGATGGCTGGGATCAGCAAAAGGACAAGAACGATGATAACATATTTCATTACCAATTCCCGTACATTCGGCTCAGAGAAAGCATCCTCGCGAGCCAAATCGCCCAAATGGGTATCGGGCGCACCTCCGATTCTCAGCAGGTGCGTGCTCTGTGATTCGTTCAGGCGAGCGATATTCGCCTCGGCCTCGGAGTGGATCGCGCCAAAGTCGGCGGACGAACTAGCGAGGATATAACAACGGAACCCCCCGATGAGACGGTCGGAACTATCATCATACAAAGAATTGTCCGTGGTATAAGGCAGCCAGACATCGCCATAGGCAGACTCGGCCAGCAGGGAGACATCCCGCACGACGGCACGGATGGTATAGGGCACGTAGCTGATCTCGACGGTACGGCCTACGACCCCGGTCGTGCCATAGAGCCGACGTGCCACGGACTCGCTTACCACAGCATCCATGATGCCACTTTGCACTTCTTCCTCGCCATAAGGCTTACCGGAGAGGAAGCGAAAGTTGAAGATATTCCAGAACGCCGCGTCCGTAAAGGTCACGTCGCACTTGAACTCCACCGTATGATCCACCACTGCCGCCAAGCGTTGCACGCCATGATAGGCCATGCCCACCTTCTCGGCAGAGCGCAAGGGATAGAAACAATCTTTCACCACCCGGGAAGCAAGAAGGTAGCAGTCGTTATAAGATTCGTTCTCTTTGTAGGAGGCACGGGTATCACTGACGTACATCATCCGGTCCCGATAGTCTTCCGGTGAGTAATTGGCGGTACGCATCTGCCATACGATCACGATCACCATGATCATGCAAATCGCCAAGGCCGTACCGAAGATAGAGACTCCGGAAAGGAGCTTGTTCTCTTTCAATAAGGCCCAGGCTTGTTTTAGATAGATCTTGTACATATTCATTTGATTTAATTATACGATTCAGTCGGTGGGAGACGGGGCATTATCTGTTATCCGTCATACCGCAGCGCCTCGGCCGGCTCCATCTCGGCGGCCTTGCTGGCGGGAAGCCAGACGGCGAGCAGGATGACTATAGCCAGCAGTATCCATGTCAGGATATTCACCAGCAAGAAACGGAGCGGCAGGATCGCCGGCCAGTAATGCTCCGGCAAGGTCCCTTTGGGGATGTCCAAGAAGCCGACCATCACGAATTGAGCCTCTATCAACAAGGCGAGCGGGGTAGCCATGAGTAACAGGCATATGCCCTCACGAGCCATCTGGCTACGTATCTCTTCACGGGGCGAACCGATCGCCATGCGCAACCCGATCTCTCCCCGGCGCATCCGCACCCGGTACCAGAACGTACCCATCACGCAAAGCAGGATATTCAAGCCCAAGAAGGCCATCAACGCCATACGGACCCGGTAATCGTAGGTAACGCCAAAGGAATAATCGGTATCGGCCTTGATCCGTTCATAGGAGGTCAGGCGTTTCAGGTAGAAGTTCCCCACCCGAAGCTCACGGCTCATCTTCTCCCGGAACGTATCGGCGAAACGAGGGCCTGCCACGGCAGGATCGATCCGTATGAAATAATTCATCTCGGGGATCTCCTCCGCCGAGGGACGGATCGCCAAGAAGGCGGCACCTTGGGGTAGGCTATTGTCAAAACGCTTGATATCCTCTAATACGCCCTTTACGATATAAGTCGGGCCCTCCTCGTCGAAAGGGTCTTTCACCTCACGCCCAACGGCGGATGCCTCTCCAAATACCTTTCGCTCCACCATCCGGGTGGTTACTATAGCGCGGGGGTCTCCCCAATCAAAATCGGAAGTAGATACCGGACGGCCGTCTTTGGCGTACGAATGGTTGAAGACCGACAGGAAATCCGTGGTAGGATCTATCTCATACCTCATGACCGCTTCCCGCTTACTCGTATCGGCCGCGTTCGCCAAACCGATACCGTAATAACAGCCCGTATAAGGCGTGGAGTAACAGCCCGAGGCCGCGCCCATCGCCTGCACTCCCGGATAATCACGCAAGCGGTCTTTTATCCGCTCATAATTTCCCAGCATGGCGATCGAGTCGCTCTCGGCGGCTCGATAGTCGGGGGAGGTTTCCGGCAAGAGGCCCATTTCTACCTGCCAGACATTCGCGTAGCCACGTCCGGAGGGGAGGCTACGGTTATAGATCTCCACGAAGAAGTAATCCACCATGTACCACGCTAGGCAAAAGGCGAGCAGCAACTCCACACACACCCACACGTTGCTACGCCAGCGGTTCATCAATTGTATCCAAGTTATTTTCCACATATCTTTCTTCCCTCCATTTAAGCGTTCAACGAATCAACGATAGGTCGCCTTGACGCACGCCAAGCGGGCCACAACGCCGACATCAGGTTTAACAGGGAACATACGCACAAGGCGATCAAGAAGACCCACGGGTTGAACAGCATCCCCATGGAGAGCGATACGTCCACACCATCCGGGGCGGCATCCGAGAAGCCGTTGCCGATCTTGAAGACCCACGAACTGGCGAACGTCACCAACAGGAAGGAGAACAGGAGTCCCACCAAGCCGCCCAGCAGCGTATACAGGAAGTTCTCCATCAAGACCTGCCCGATCAACGCCCCCTTGGGAGCCCCGAAAGCACGCCGCACGCCCAGCTCGCCCAGACGCCGCTCCATACGGGAATCGGCCATGCCCGAGAGGCTGACGGCGGGGACGAGCAGCAGGAGCAGGAAAATCACCCCATAACGGCTCAAGTCTCCCACGATATCCGGCTCCACGTTCGACCAATACCGGAAGATACTCTCCCAATGGCGATCCGGCTGCCCAAGAAGGGAGAACTCACGTTTACCATCCACGTTCAACGATTGGTTGAAGCGACGCACGTTATCCGCCACCGCCTCCCGCACCTTGCCGATATCGGCCTTGTCCTTCACGAGCATATAGACCTTCAAGGGGCCTAGCCCGGGCATACGCACCTCCGAGTATCGGACCCGCTCCTCGAAGTCGGGCACTTGGGTATATGGGTACCAGACCTGCGAGAAAACCCGATCCATCAGGTAAGATACGTCATCCACCACGCCCACCACACGAAATGAGGTAAAGTCGAGGCTCAAGGTCTGCCCCACGGCACTACCTTCTCCATAAAGCCTCTTGGCCAGTGAGCGGGCGATTACCGCCACGGGCATCCCCGACCGGAAATCGGCCTCAGTGAAAGGCTTGCCCTCCAGGAAACGGAAGGAGAACACTTTCCAGAACCCATCGTTTACCCCCATCTTCATGACCGGTATCTGCACGGGACTGCCCACCGGCTGCACGAAAGCGGAGGCGGCGTCATCGCAACATAGCGCCAACGCCTCCAAGCCGGGCACCCCCGCAAGGCACTCTTCCACGAAGCGGGGCGATACCGGGCCACTGCTCGTGCCCCCTTTCTCATTCTTCAGCGCAGCGCTCTTCACGGTCAGCAACCGGTCCCGGTCCATCTCCGGATAAATAGAGGCCATTTTCACGTAAAACACGATGGACAGCACCATCACCAGCGAGATCGCCAATCCCGTCCCCACGATATAGACCGAGCTGAACAGCCGTTCTTGCCGGATCAGGGCCCATGCTTGTTTTAAGTAGATCTTATACATATTCATTCCATTTAAATATTCTATCAGTCGGTGAGAGACGGGGCACGCCCCGTCTCTACAACCGGGTGTTATCTGTTTTCTATTATCCGTCATACCGTAACGCGTCAGCCGGTTCCTGCCGGGCCGCCTTACGGGCCGGGTACCAGATAGCCAAAAAGACGACGAGCGCCAAGACACCCCCTGTCAGCAGGCTAATGGCCGTGAAGCGGATCACGCCGCAGGGCACGATATCGGCCACCGCCAGATTCAAGATGATCAGCAAGCCCGGCACGGAAGCGATCGCCAGCAGCAACAAGCCCTCGCCGATCATCAGCCCCTCTATGCCCCTGCGGGTGGAGCCCATCGCCATACGTAGCCCCAACTCCGAACGGCGACGGCTCACGTGAAACCAGAACGTACCGATCACCGCCAGAAACACGTTCACCAAGAAGAACAATCCCATGGCCGATACCAGCCGATGGGCGCTCGTCCGCTCCGAGTTCTCGAGGTAAAAGGCCCGTATCCCTTCGTAGTCCCTCACTTCCGATACCCAGTAATTACCCACCATCAAGGATCTACTCATTTCCTGCCGGAACTTGGCGGCGTAGTTGGAGGTAGAAACCTCCGGACGGACGCGGAACGTGATCTGTACCCGCATGAGTCCCTTCTCGTCCAACTGGCCCTTGCCGAACATCCCCCACAAGTCCAGTGGAGAGAAGACACTATGCTGATTCCGGGAATCGTACTCGGAGTTTCGTACCGGCTCCGTAACCGCTATCACGTGACAGGGCACGGTATCGTTGTAATTATAGATCTCGGCCCCGATCACGTCGGTATGGCCGTATAGCTTGCTCGCCAGATCGGCGGAGAGGATCATCTCCCTCCCCTCCCGAAGCCTCGACAAGGTCTGTCCCAGTCTCTCCGGGCTTTCTCCCTTAGCGGAGCGAATGCCGAACACCCGGAAATACCCCGGCGAGACGATCATTGCCCGCACCCGCTGGTTGATCGAGTCTTTCAAGACTCTGCTGCCGATGTTCGAGTCGGTATAAGGCAGCGAATAATACGAGAGCCCTACCACCTCCACGTCGGGATGCCGCTCGATACGCTCCACGATACGCTCGATGTTCCGCACCGGCTCCTCGCTTCCCTCCTCGTAGGCGATGAACGAGGGACTGTCGGACGGCCGTATGGCGAGCGTCACGTTGTACACGTGATCCAGCTTGAAGCCCACCGGCATCCGCGTCAGCATCCCTTGCGCCACGAAGTAGTACATCATGAACCACAGGATCACGAATACGACCAGCAGTTCCACCAGTATCCAGCAGCTTCCTCCCAAACGGGACCTTATCAACTTTAATAGATGTGTTACCATAGCCGTATCCTATTTATCGTTCAACGCGTCCGTTATACTCACCCGCACGGTACGCCAAGCGGGTATCATCGAAGAGAGCAGGTTCAGCGCCACGCAGACAGCGAACGCATAGGCGAACACCTCCATATTCAGCAGCATCCCCGGCGAGAGGAAGATATCGTTACCCGCCCCGGAGCCCATGCTATGCAAACCGGGGGAAAGAAGGATGCCCCGGAATACGAACACCAGCACGTACGAGAACAGCAATCCCGCCATGCCCCCGGGCAACATCAGCAGCATGTTCTCCCAGAAGACCTGCCCCATCAACGTCTTCCGCGACGCCCCGAAGGCCTTGCGTACGCCTAGCTCAGACACCCGGTCTTGCATCCTCGAGGCGTTCAGGCCCGAGAGGTTCAGCGCCGGGACTAGCAGGAAGAGGAAGAGGGCGACGCCCAAGACGATATACGTCTCCGGCCCGAACAACTGCGACAATAACCGGTCGCCGAACGAGCGGGGCGGCTCCACTCTCACCTGTCCCTCCCGCAAGCCGCTGTTGTAGCGTCTTACTCCCTTCTCCAACTCGGCGGAGAGGGCCGGAAGGTCCGAGGCGTCACGCAGCAGGCAGTTGGCGAGCAGCAGTCCCGCCGAGCCTTCCCGCTCCTCCAAGGCGGTATCCATGATACTCGCCATCGAGGTGTAGGGTACCCACGCCTCGGCGTAAACGTCGGAAGCGACGGCGGATATATCCTCCACCACGCCGCTTATCGTATATTCTATATCGTTGATCAAGACGGTCTGGCCGGCTACCTCGGTACGCCCGAGCAGGCGGCGTGCCAAGGAACGGTCGAGCACCACGCAGGGCATCCCGGAAAGGAACTCGGCACTGGCGAACGGCTTCCCGTCCAAGAAGCTGAAACGGTAGACTTGCCAGAACGCATCATCGCATCCCATCAATTGTACTTTCGGCGACTCGTCGCTACCCGGCGCTTGGATGAAGATGTCCCCCACCTCGTAAGGCATGATGGCGGCGTTGGTGGTGACCGCCACTTTCTCGGGTGTCTCGAGGCCGTAGAGGACCTCCTTCACGAACCGGGGCCCGCAACCGCTGTTCAACGAGCCTTTGCCCCCGTTGAACTCATACGATACGTTCGATACGTAGCCCATCCGGTCCCTGCTCACCTCCGGGGCGATATTCGCCGTCCGGATATGATAGACCACCGCTATGGCCATCACCATCGAGATCGCCAAGCCCGTACCGATGATATAAACGGCGGTGAAGAAGCGATTCTGCCCCATCAAGGCCCAAGCTTGTTTAAGGTATACCTTGTACATCGTTCATTATTTGTTAGTTCGTTTTATGGGTATCTGCCGCCTGCTTTCCGTAATTATTATACGCTTGGCATGTATTTCCAAATACTATTCATGTTATCTTTCTTATCTTTGCCACTCAATCATTCATTAAACCACGAGATCATGGATAAAGAAATACCTAAGTCGGAGCTGCCCAAGCCGTTTCGCAAGCTGAGCCTCCGCGTCAGCAAGAGCCACCTGCCCGGCAACGCGAGCTATAAGGGAAGCGTCGTATGGCAACGTACGCTCAGTATCGATGACATCGCCGCCCGTGTCGTAGACAAGCGGAGCGAGTATCGCAAGGAGACGCTCATCACCACCTTCAACCTCCTCAAGCGGGAGATCTACGACGCCATCGAGGAGGGCTACAACGTGGACTTCGGCTTCGGGCGGACGGAACTGACCGTGAACGGGCCTTTCGAGACCCTGTACGAGAAGTTCGACCCCAACCGCCATACGCTCGCCCCACGCCTGCGCCCCTCGCCGCAACTGAAGCAGCGGGTGGGCAACCTCCGGGCCGTGAACGAGACCTACCAGCTAGCCTACAACTCGATGCCCCGCCCCACCTACGTCAGCCTCCGCATCCAGCCCCGCACGTCCGACAGCGACGAGCCTTACAACCAGCTTCCGGCAGGCGAGCATCCCTTCATCTCCATCTATGGAGATAGGCTGAAGCTGGCGGGCGACTCTCCCGAGGTGGGCCTTACGCTACGCTCCGTCGAGACCGGCGACGAGCATTTCTACCCCGCCGCCGATATGCTCGTCAACAGCGGGCAGCGGCTCTGCTTCGTCCCCGGCTTCGCTTTCGGGGCAGGCGAGTGGGAAGCCATCGTCTGCACCCAGTTCACCCCTACTTATCACCTCTATAAAGAGCCCCGGTATGGTACGCTTACCTTCACCGTGATATGAGGTATCGAGGCACCCCGGGTGATACCTTGCCTCATACGTTTGAGGTATCGTACCTCATAGCTTTGAGGTGTCATGCCTCATAGGTTTGACGAATCGTACCTCATAGCTATGAGGTAAGGTATCACCCGTGGTGCCTCACACATGGAGATCCCCCCTATGCGACACCCTCACTGCACCTGCCTTCCGTCGAAGAAGCGCACGGTGCGGCTGGTTTGCTTGGCTTGCGCCTCGTTGTGGGTTACCATTACGATGGTGCGGCCATCCTCCTTGTTGAGTTGGTGGAGCAGGTCCATGACCTCGATACCCATCTTGGAGTCCAAGTTACCGGTCGGCTCATCGGCGAGGATGATGTCGGGGTTACCTACGATCGCACGGGCGATGGCCACACGCTGGCATTGACCGCCGGAGAGCTGCGTCGGGAAATGGCGCATACGGTGGCTCAGGCCGACCTTCTCTAGCACGGCCTCGGCCAGCTTGCGGCGCTCCGAGGAGGATACCTTGCGATAGAGCAAGGGAAGCTCCACGTTGTCCAGCACGTTCAGGGAATTGATCAAGTGGAAGCTCTGGAAGACGAAACCCAACTGCTTGTTACGGAAAGCGGCCAACTCCTTGTCGCTCATGCCTACCGTGTTTACTCCGTTGATCTCAACCGTGCCGGAGGTAGGAAGGTCCAGCAGGCCCATGATGTTCAATAAGGTGGACTTCCCGCATCCGGAAGGCCCCATAATGCTGAGGAACTCGCCTTGCTGCACCTCTAGGTTCACGTTTTCCAACGCGACTGTCTCTATCTCTTTCGTACGGTAAATCTTCTGTAAATTCGTTAGTTTGATCATGACTGTAATATTTTAATTGTTATTGTTTGACTCTTGTTATTGTTAAACTCTTGCTATCGCTAGGCTTTGCCACCTAAAAGCAAATTACGTGCCAGAAACGTATCTCATTGATTCCATGGCATCTCCATAAAAAAGTACTGTCCATTATCGAACAGTCGGTTCATTCCCGGACAGTCGGTTCACTTCCGAGCAGTCGGTTCATTTCCGAACACAGATGTCCGTGTCTGATCATTCCTGCCGCAAGGCGTCCGCCGGATGCATCCGCATGGCCCGGTAAGACGGAAAACTGATTCCCACGACAATCATCGCAGCCATCACCGCATACGAGAAGACGAAACCGAACAACAGGCGTGAGGCCATGTCGGGCGGTATCTCCGAGCCTTGCGTCACCTCCATATGCAGCAGGTTGGCGAAGATGACGGCAGAGGGGATGAAAGCGATGGTGAGTAGCGCCAAGCCCTCCTTCACCAATTGCCAGAATATGCCCTTGCGGGTGGCTCCCATCGCCATGCGGAGGCCGATCTCGGCGCTCCTTTGTTGCGTACGATACCAGAAGGTTCCCACCACGCCGAGCAGGACATTCAGCAGGAAGAAGGCGATGCCCGCCACGTAAAGGCGGACTTGATCCAACCAACGCTCAAGGAACTGGTCCCGGTAATGGGACATCGGGAAAACATCCTTCAGATAGATATTGCCCACGCGCAATTGCTGCTCCATCTCCTTCCGGAAGTTGGTGGCGAAAGCGGCGCCGTCCGCGCCGGGCTTCACCCGGATGAAGGTGTTCAGGCCCTCTCCGCCCCAATCGCCCTCCTCGGCCACCTTGTTCTCGTCCACCAGCTTATAGTAGGCGTAATCATAACCGGTGAACTCGCAGTAACGTTGTTTCTCGCAGACACCACCGATACGGTAGGCCACGCTATCACGAGAGCCTTGGTCGGTGATATAGATCTCTTGGCGCACGGCCGCCGACGGATCGCCGAAGAAGTCATCGGCTACACGGCCCGTCACCACCACTTGGTTGTCGCGCAGGGCGTCCACCAACTCCGAGGGGGAACCGCCTTCTGCCGTCTTCACGCCGAACACCTCGAAATAGGTGGGCGAGACGAAGCGCACGAAGCCATTACGGATCAACGAGTCCTTCCGGAACGTGGCGTATTGATTCGATCCCCGGTAATGGAAATGCACGCCGGTGGTGAAACAGATTGATTCCACGGAGGGGTTCCGGCGGATGCGGTCCATCAAGGTCAGGTAATCCCCGCCTCCCCGCTCACTATGCACGGAGGTCGTGTCATAATCGGGGCTTTCCTCCGGGATCACGCCGAAACTCACATGATACGTATGCTCGATGTTAAAGCCCAAGGGCTGCGAGTAGAGTCTGTACATCACGAACAAGGCGTCCGCCGCGTACCACAGGAAGATAGAGACCACGAGCATTTCCAACCAGATAAACAAGTTCCCCTTGCGCTCGTTCCAGAGTTGTTTTAGAATCATCTTATACATAGCGTCAACCATTTATAGAGTCCGTAATATTCAATCTTGACATTCGCCAAGCCGGGAGGCCGGCGGAAAACAGGTTCAGCACGAGGCAGAACAGGAAGGCGGCGATAAAGACCGCCCCGTTAAACATCCCGGTGGAAAGCCCCGTCTTCCCCAGCGAGGTGACCAGCAACCAGTCCCTCAGCAACAACATGGCGCCGTACGACATCGCCAATCCCAGCAGCCCGCCGAGCAGGGTCAAGACCATGTTCTCGGACAGCACTTGCCAGAGGATCGTGCCTTGCGTGGCCCCGAAAGCCCGGCGTACGCCAAGCTCGGCCATCCGGCGGCGCATCCTCGACAGGGTGATGCCCGATAGGTTCAAGGCCGGAACCAGCAGGAGGATGAAAAGGATGATACCGTAACGGACGTAGAGGTAGAAGAGGTTCGCCCCGAACTCGCTACCGCCGCCGATCCATTCCTCGATCTGGGTGGAGGGCTGGTGAAGGATATCGGCCTTGACGTCCCGGGTCTTGGCGTTGAACTCCTCGACCTTCCGCAGCGCCTCGGTCCTCAACTCCTCCCTCGTGACGCCCGGTTTCAGCAGGACGCAACAGCTATACGAGCCGTTGATGCCCTCTTGGTATCCCCCGTCGTCCCGCACCGTGTAAGGGATCCAGACCTCCGCCCACGCTTTCGAGGCGAACCGGGATACGTCCTTCACGACCCCGCAGATATTGTAGACGATGAAATCGAGCTTCATCTCCCGCCCCACGACTTGGTCCGTGCCGAAAAGGGCCAAGGCCACGCTCTCGCTGATCACGGCGTTGCGGATACCGCTCGTGAAAGCCGCCGGGCTGAAGGGGCCTCCTTGCAGGAAATCGAACTGGAAGACCTTCCAGAAGGCGGTATCCGTATAAGAGATGTAACTCGTCCGGTTCTTAAGCCCGTCCATAGACGAGGCGGTCAACGGCCTATAGCGATCCATGTTGATGGCGGTAACGGCCTCCGCCCCTTTCAGCGGATAGCAGCATTCCTTCACCAAGGGCAGTCCCAACGACGAGTAGGAAATGCGCCGGTTATCATCCTTGCCATTGCTCATGACGGTCGTTATGTAGCAGGTGCGGCCACGGTTTACCTCCGGCTTGAAACTCGCCGTATTCACGACATATAGGATGACGATCACCATGATCATGCAAATGGCCAAGGCGGTACCGAGTATCGAGATCACGCTCAACAGCTTGTTCTCCCCGATCATCCTCAACGCTTGTTTAATGTATTGCTTTATCATAAACCTTTGTATTATAAATTATCTATTACCCGACTAAAACAGTGATTGTTTGTTATCATCCGACTTTGTGCCCCTACGGAGGCAAATAACGTGCCAAAAACGTAACCACTTGATTCCTAACATCACCCCGTAAAAAAAGCTGTCCGATAACGAACACTTGATTCGTTATCGGACAGCGATTATGGACAGTTTCAGATTTTATAATTCCCAACGTAAGGATCTCAGCAGTTCATCGATCTCGGCTGCCGAAATGGAGTCACGGTCGGCCTTATCGTAGATCGTGAGGAGAATAACCGTACCCTCATTATCTGCGCAGACAATGGCCTCCGTGTAAGTAATCACTCTCGCCCCATGGCTCTTTCCTTTTCCTTTGGAGGCGATGGCCATGCGTACCTTGCGAACGCCTTTGCCTAAGCTCGTCCCTTGATCAGGGTTCTCGCTCAAAGACTTACCCAAAGCCGATAAATCAGCCTTCAATGAGCTATACTTCTTACAGAGACGTTTGAACTCTTTATCGAAGTCTTGATGGGTTTTTATCCTATACCTCATTGAGCAACTCACTCAAGTCTCTAAACTTATGCCCCACATCCTTGCCCTCACGCAAATCCTTCACGTCTTGCAGGGCATTCCTTAGCCCCGCCAAGATCTCCTCCTTGGTAGGCTCCGCGTAATCGTCTGCCGGCTTCTCTACCGGGGTGGCCTTTCCAAAGGCAGCCATCTTCATACGGCGGACGCTGTCGAGGGCCTTCTTGATCAACTGTTCATCCTCCAAAGACATCACCTCTTGCAATAACGACATTTTTAATTCTATAGCTGTCATACGCTTGCTCCTTTCTCATTAATAAATTGACAGACGCAAAGATAAACAATTTATTCGTAATGCAACGCCTCCGCCGGAGCCATCTTTACCGCCTTGCGGACAGGGAACCAGATTCCCATGCAGATCATGCCGGCCATCAGGAGGTAGGAGACGCTGAGGGTTACTAGAAAGCGGAGGATGGAGAGGGGCTCGCGGTAGGAATCCAGCTTATCCAAAAAGGCCATATTGAAGACGAAGACCAGTAGGATCGGCACGGTGATCGCCAAGAGGCCCAGACCTTCCAGATACATGTACTCGCCCAGCCTGCCCCGGCTGGAACCGATCGCCATGCGGAGACCGATCTCGCTACGCCGCCGCTCGGTACGCAACCAGAACGTGCCTACGATACCGAAGAATACGTTCACGAGCAGGAAGGCCATCATGGAGAGTTTCTTGCTGTTCTCGTTCTTGGTAAACCGGAGTTGGTCATCACGCTGGTCGGCAAGGAGGGTGACACCGTGGACGAAGGTGTTATTTACCGTCATCCGATCCGCTGTTTTCTCCAAGAAAGCGTACATCTCATCCTCGGTCATCGGGCGTTTCGTACGTACCGATAGTTCAGCGCTCCTTACGCCGAAATTCTTCACGAACTCCTGCAATGACTCACCTTTCAATATCGTGAAAGCGCAGTTCTCCGGGCGGTCGAAGTCATTGCTACGGAAGGTAGGAAGCACGGCGGCGATCGTGAAAGGCTCGGAAAGGTCGTCATTCTCCGAGATCTGCCGGCCTATGGCAGACTGCCCCCCGAAGAAGAAATCTTCCGCCTCCGCCGTTATGACGAGCGGACGGTAAGCGTTCTCCACCAACGGGGTAATAGCACGGCCCTCCTTATCCTTCATACGGAATACATCGAAATAAGAAGGGGATACTTTCAGCTTGTGGTAGTTCTGTCCTACCGCCTTCGAGGTATCAGCGCCCAAGGGAAGAAGCGTCCCCCACGAACTTCCGTTTGAATAAGGCATGGACCAATACGTAACACATACCTCCTCGACCTCCTGCTCTTGGCGGATACGTTCCATAAGCTTCAACAAATCCTGTGTTGCGTTCGAGTCGTAAAGTGAGTCGGGCACATAACCCGGGGCGTTCGACGAGAGCGTGGAAAGCTTGAAACGCCACGTATTCGAGATATCATATCCCATCGGGGCGTTATAGCAGCGCACATCCACCCATAACTTATCCATCATAAACCAAAGGGCGCACATCACGATAACCAACTCGCCCAGTATCCAGCCGTTGCTCTTGCGCTGGGCCCATATTATTTTAAATATATGCTTAATCATAATTTGATAGTTGATAGTTGACAATTGACAACTCATTGTTCATCATTCATTGGATTCACTCGTTCCCTTTTAACGCTTCTACGATCGGTTGCCTTGTCGTACGCCATGCCGGTATCCCGGCGCTTAATATATTCAGCAAGAACGTAAAGATAAGGGCGGAGATAAATAAGCCCGGTTTAATAAGCATAGGCGCCGTAAGGCTCACGTTCTCGCTCAACATGAAAGGCTTCCCTACCACCAACAAGACCATCGAGAGGCCGATGCCGATCACGCCGCCGATCAAGGTCAGCACAAAGTTCTCCGATAAGATCTGCATCAAAAGATTCTGTCCCGTAGCCCCGAAAGCCTTACGTAAACCGATCTCTTCTTTCCGCTTCTGCACGGACGATTGGATCACGCCCGTTAAGTTCAGCGCCGGTACCAAGAGCAAGAAGAATAGGAAAGCACCCGATCCGGCCAAGAAGGTAGGCCAGTCCACCTTTTGAAAAGCGCCGCTTCCCATGGCCGTATCCAACTGGGAAAGTAGCCCGGAAGGGAAACCTACGTTATAATCGGTCTTGCTGTCATTGTAGCGACGGACCTGTTGGTCTAGTTCCGAGCGTATGGCATCGAAGTCGGAAGAGGAACGAGCCAATAAGGCCACGCTGAAATAACCGGCCATATTCTCCCCATACTCCCCATTTACACGGGTCAGGGCCTCATTGCAGCTATAGGGTATCCATACCTGAGCGTAGGAGCTCATCAATGAAGAAGGTACGTCACGCACCACCCCGCAGACGGTGAAAGTGATAAAATCCATCACAACCTGCCGCCCGACGGCCTGTCCTGTTCCGAACAAATCGGTCGCCACCTGTTCCGACAGCACCATCTTCGGTATACCGGATTGAAAATCAGCCTCGCTAAAGGGGCCTCCTTCCACGAAAGGATGGTCGAATATTTTCCAATGGCCCGCGTCCGTATAACAAATCTCATACTCCTTGAAGAGCCGTCTATTGGGCAATGACAAGGAATGGCTATCACTACAATAGCCGGATACGGCCTCTGGTTTCCGCAAGGTATAGAAACATTCCTTCACGACCTCGCTGGACATGCCTCCACGATTACGATCCGATCCTCCGGGGGATTTCGAACTGACTTCCGTACCCCAGACATACATAAACCTAGACCGATTGGACTCAGGGGCATATCCCGTGGATTTAATCTGGAACACCAATACCATCACCAACACCATGGCGATCGCAAGGGCCGTTCCCGAAATAGAGATTATGCTTACGAGCGTATTTTCACGCAGCATTTGAACCGCTTGTTTGATGTACTGCTTATACATAATTCGAATCGTTATTTCAATTTCAGTTTATTCTTTTCCTTGAAACTTGTCATATCGGAAACGACCACCTCGTCACCCGGTTCCAAGCCATTGACTACTTCTACATACTCAAAGTTGCTGTCTCCCAGCTGTACCTTCCGCTTGATCAATTGGTCTCCGTTGACAACAAACAACTCATACTCTCCTTTCCCGACGTAGAACGAGGCGTTGGAAATACGCAGCACATCGTCCTTGATCGCATTCATCACGTATACATCGGTCTTCAAACCGGAGCGCAAGCGGCGATGGTTATCCTCCTCCAACTGTACCGTGAAGGAGATCACGCCGTTCTTCGATAAGGGGGTAACATCGCTAACCACCCCATCCAGTTTATCGTTGCCGATCTTTACGACGGCCTTGCTACCGGCGGCGATCCGGTCGCCATAGGTATCGGCGATCTCCCCCTCTATCTTGAAATGGGACAAGTCGGAGACGATAGCGACACGACTGCCTTGAGAGACTTGGGCACCTACCTCGTTGTTCACGTAGGTCAGGATCGCCTTGCGGGGAGAGCGTATCTGGGCGTCTTCCAAGGTACGCTTCGTCTCGGCTAGACTCTTTCGGAAGATGTTCAGGTCGAGTTCTTTCACTTTATAATCGGCATCCGTCAAGGATTTCTCGTTCTCATATTTTTGCTCATCCTCTTTCAGTTTCAAGACGCTAACGTTATAGTCCAGTTCCACTTGACGGACCTTATCGGTCGTTCCGGCGCCTAGGCTATCCAGATAACGCTCGTTGCGCAACTCCACTTCCTTTCGGTTCAGTTCCATGCGAGAGACTTTCAATTGCATCTCCATCTCGGAAAGCTTATTGCGGTTTTGGATACGGAGTTGATCCAATTGGAGGCGTTTCATTTGCTCCTCGTCCAATTGTTTCTTATAATCCGTCTCGGCGCTGAGCAAGTCCAGTTTCAAGATCGGAGTACCTACATCCACGGAATCGCCTCCCTTTTTATAAATCTCGACGATACGGGAGTTGATCGGTGAGTTGATGATTTCCTCGAAAGCAGGAACCACCTTGCCTGACGCGCTAACGGAAACCTCGATCACTCCTTTATCTACCGTTGAAAAAACCAAGTCCTTCCGTTGCAGGCTGGTTTGCATAAAACCGATCACCCCGCCAATCAAGACAACGGCAATACCGATCCCCGCCCCCAGCTTTATAAACTGTTTACGCTGCTCCTTCTGCCGAACCTCTTTTGATATCTCTCTGTCCATATTTCGTTTGTTTTTATTTTCCACCCTCCAAAGAGCAAACCCCGTGCCAAAAACGTAAGTAATTGATTTATTGAAGAAATAAAACAAAAGAGATGTCCGATATCGAACACTGTGTCCGCTTTTGTACGAAAACAAAGACATCAGCAATGAGAATCTACAGATATTCAATCATAATTAACATATAAATACTTGATTATCTTTACAAAAAGGACTATTTTTGGGAAAATCCATAATCAAGGAATACCAATCTTATATTATTTACCCTAAATTCTAAAGAGAGATGAAAAAAACAGTAACTTTCGTTTGGAGCATTTTCCTCCTCGTGTTTATATCGATAGATATGAACGCACAATCAATAAAAAGTTGGGATTACCCCATAAAACCAGGAACGGAGGCTTGGCAAGCATTATCCACACATGAGGATATGCTGAAAGCCTGCCAAATTCCGGCAGAGATATTAAAAACGGTATCAACAGAAGAGCTTATAGAACTTTGCCTTGCTTACCCATTATTAGGCGACATATTCGCTTACAATGGAATACAGGAAGGCATTAGCAAGGTTTCCGCACGTTTTAACGGGTTACAAGAGTTATTCAAAAGGAAAGACAATGCTTCTTTGCTATTTGAGAAGATGAAAAAACAAGAATTACTGAAAGCAGGAGTGTTGACTTCCATAGAAATAGGTAATGAAATTAGTCGGCAAATGGTAATCGAGGCTCTTCTGTCTAATGAGACGATATTATCTAATACAAATAATCTTTTACAGCAAGAGATCTCCTCCGAAGCCGTAAAGAGACTCCTTTACAAACAAAACAACCCGGATATTTATGGACAATATGGTCTAAAAACCGTAGTCTATCTCCTAGGTCGAAGTCTAGAACGGATAGACAACAAGACCATTACGCCCAAATTTAAACAATTCACCATCGATGAAAAGCTAACGGGCAGTAATGTAATCGAAGAGTTATTAAAACAATACATTGTAACCTTTAATAAATTGAGATCATGAAAAAAGTATTATACTATTTAATAATCATGCTGGCATTCACGCTGAACGCATGTGACAATGAAATGGATAATATGCAAGGAGGTGATAAAGAAATCTTGACATCCAGTTCAGAAATTGTCATTAAAGACGGAAAGATAACATATCCTAAATGGTTGGTGAATGTAGTAGATTCTGTCGCTCACTCCCATGTCAAGGGAACAGACTATCCATACCCTTGGGTCTTTACTATTCAAGGAGATGGAAAAGAACACATTCTCGTTTTGGATGGGGTGAATTCTTGTGCTTCTTGCGGGCAATTACTATTCTTGCTTTCCGGAGAACGAATCGAAAAATTCCCCAATGAATGGATCACTATGGAGAATTTAAACATGATTTGGGAGCCGAATCTCAATGTTGAGACAAAAGCTCAAGGAGCAGCCGCTACTGTTTACACTCCTAACGGGACACTCGTTAATGACACTTACTACAGAAGTGAGGAATTATCAGCCTCACAAAAAGCGAGCCATGACCAATATTGTACAACAACCTATTCACAAGCAACTCTAATAAGTAGTTCAACAACCACTTACAATTGTCATGCCTATGCTTGGTATATGACTGAAGGCGGATCAGCAGTTTGGATGGGATGGACTATTAATCCCACAAACGTATATTGGTTAGATGGTAGTTATATATCAACAACAGGTGCCGCAACCAAAGTATCCTATCTTAGTGATAATCACTCTGCCGTAACGACATCTACGCCCAATATATTCATCTCCAAATGGGGGGAATACGCTCTTATGAGGCATCCCAAAGCTCATTGTCCCTTTGATGCATCAAGCTTAAAATATATGAAAAAAAATGATATGCCGACTGTTTATATAGGGAAGAGTCAAGAGGATTATAGTAGCGGCAGTTCCTCTATCAATGCGCCAGGGGGTAATGCCACGACGACTTTATATGCTTACACAAAGACAGGAACTCCGACCTCGTATAGCTGGAACGCTGAATTCTATGGAGAATGCGATAGATGGTACACTTATCCTTCCGGTAATCGATTAGATGTTAGTGTCTATCTAAATTCCCAACATTACGGTGGATCTCTTCGCATCACCTGCGCAATGTATAATGGAAGTTCTTTAATAGGCACAGCAACCTATTATTTGAACGTAAATCCGTAGCAATTATACAAGAACAAGGATCTCGTCGAAACAAGATCCTTGTTCTTGATTCAATATACTTAAATCGATTTCGCTCAAAACTTTTCCGATAGACCTGTTGTTCTATGCCCAAAACTTATAAACGCAAAATGTATGAACACAAGACTAATTCTATTCACCTGTATAGCCGGTCTGACTCTCTTTTTCTCTGGCTGTAGCAAAAATGATGATGATCATCAAGGCATTATCCCTCTTCCACCGGTAGAGAACGCTTTCCAAGAGAAATATCCCGATGCCAAAAACCCTGTTTTTGAGATCGAAGGTAACTATTATGTGGTAGATTTCAACAACGGCGGCTCCGAGACAACAGCTTGGTTCACGGATCAAGGCATATGGATGATGGAGAAGATAGACATCTCTTTCGCCCAATTACCGGCAGCGGTATCCACCGCCTTCAAACAAGGCTTTTACTCAAATTGGACCGTGGATGACACGTACGCCATCAATCGCCTAAATATGGGAATCGTTTACAAGATCGAGGCGGAGCAGTCCAATAGCGAAGTAGACCTGTATTATTCACAGTATGGAAACCTGATCAAAGCCGTGGACGATGAGATCAATAATGACGCGCCGATCGTTATCCCGAAAGAGGTCAGCAACCTGATGGAGATCACTTTCGCCAACGCCGAGTTGCTGGATATCCAACAGAACAGCCTAGGTTACGAGCTGGATATGATCGATAACCAGATTTATAAAGTGGCGCAATTGAATAAGGATTACAGGTGGCAAAGTACCACATGGGCCATGTCCGAGCAAGAGGTTCCGCAGATCGTGATGCAAGGCTTCGAATCCTCCGCTTACGCTAGCGACAAGGTACAGTCCATATATACGTTATTGAATGCCAATGGCACCTTCTACCTATTCAAGGTTTCACATAACGGGCAGGACGAGACGATTACCTTTGATGTATTCGGGAATATCGTATAAAAAAGCCGCGCGATTCACAGCCGTCTCCGGACTTGAATCGCGCGGTTTACGTTATATGATAATCAAGCTTATTTACTGATCAATTCCAAGGTCGCCCCTTTTACTCCCGGTGCGGAAGCCTCGAAATAGATCGTCCCCGGTTCCTCGGCCGTCTGCACGATAGCGGTAAGTTGCCCGCTAAACAGTTTCATTTCCGGAAGATGGAAGAGTTCCAGACTGGCGCTATTTCCATTTGCCGCCGCACGGTAGGCTCCGGCACCACGTACCTTAAACTGGATCTGGCGGGTATCATCCGGACAAAGGTTACCGTTCTTGTCTACGACTCTAACATTGATGAAAGAAAGGTCTTTTCCGTCAGCCGTCAATTGGTTACGATCGGCGGATAACTCAATATGATGCGGCTTCCCTGCGGTATGAACCTCCTCCTCGGCCACAGCGTTACCCTCCTTATCATAAGCGACCACTTTCAAAGTTCCCGGCTCGTATTTGGTATCCATCCACATCAAACGATATCGTTTCTGGCGCTCGAAACTCTTTTGAGCCGCTTCGGTATAACTACTATCGATACCGATGCTTAGGTCTTTCGTACGTTTCCCTTGGCTCTTTCCGTTGATAAACAATTCGGCGGAAGGATAATTGGTATAAACGAATACGGGTGTCACCTCGCCCTCACGTCCCGGCCATGTCCAATGCGGCAGGATATGCAAGGTCTTGGCGCTTTTGTTCCAATGACTACGGTATAGATAGTAACGATCCTTGGGGATACCCGCCAAATCGATAATACCGAACAAGGAGCTATGGCTTGGCCAATTCGTATAATAAGGAGTAGGCTCGCCCAGATAATCAAATCCTGTCCATACGAATTCCCCGATACAATACGGAAGGTCCTCATGCTGGATAAAATCGTCCTCCGGCAGATTAGACCAGTTGCAATGCTCCACGTCGTACGAGGAACTTTGGTGATCCTCATAGACAGCCATCGCCTTACGCTCTACCGGGAATTTATAAACCCCTCGTGAGCTAACCGTGGAGGCCGTCTCGCTTCCCAAGATTATTTGCTGAGGCAGTTTCTTATAATTCACTTGATAACGGAACGGACGATAATTGAATCCCGCCACATCCATCACCGCCGCCATATTATTATTCACGACGGCATCCGGGGCATCCATACCTTGCGTCACCGGACGAGTCGGGTCTTCCCGATGGCAGATATCCTGCAAGAACTTGGAGATCTTACAACCGCTCTCATCCCATTGGTTAGGCACCTCGTTACCGACGCACCACATCACGACGCTCGGGTTATTCCGGTAATGATGTACCAGATTCACGAGGTCTTTCTCCACCCATTCGTCGAAAATCAAATTATAGCCGTTCGCGCATTTCGCCTTGTTCCACTCGTCGAAGCTCTCTGCCATCAACATCATACCCATCTCATCGCAAGCCCTTACCAACTCGGGAGCCGGCATATTATGGGAAGTACGGATAGCGTTGCATCCCATGTCCTTCAAGATCCGGATCTGACGACGGATAGCGGCATCATTGACGGCAGCCCCTAACGGGCCTAAGTCATGGTGATTACAAACGCCTTTGAATACCGTCTTCTCACCATTCAAGAAAAAGCCTTTATTCGGAATGATCTCGATTGAACGGATACCGAACGGGGTCGTATATATATCTTTCAGTTGATCGCCCTCATAGAGACGAGTCTCCGCGGAATACAGGACGGGCATATCCGGCGACCATAAAGTCGGGGTCTGGATGATAAACTCTTGGGAGAGGCTATTATCATTGTACTTAATCTGTGAGAGAGGCGTAGTCTGCTCCGTCAACTTCTGCCCGTTCGGATTCCATACACTGGTTTTCACGCTATACTTGCTGGCATCGGCACCTTCCGGCAGTACGATTTTCGTCTGTACATTGACTTTCGCAAATTCCTTCGTGGCGGTCGGGGTCGTAATATAAGTTCCCCAGACCGGGATATAGGCGTTTTCCGTCACGATTACATGTACATTCCTATATAATCCCGCTCCCGGATACCAACGGGAGGATTCCGGCAAGTTCTCGAGGCGAACCGCCAAGGTGTTCTTTTTCCCCGGCATGAGTTGTTTCGTGATATCGAAATAGAAAGAATTATAGCCATACGGCCAATATCCAACCTCTTGTCCGTTCACGTAGACCTTAGCATGGCTCATCGCACCGTCGAACAGGATCGTGGCACGCTTCCCATCCGTAAATTGAGGAACCTCAAACTCGGTCCGGTACCAGCCGACTCCCACGAAAGGCAAACCTCCGGTTCGGCCGGCATGTTCCATGGCCTCCGTTTGTCCGTCTTGGGCGATAGCGACCTCTTGCTTATCATTCTGAGAGCTGAAAGGGCCGTAAATCGCCCAATCATGCGGAACGGTCACAGATTGCCATTTGCTATCGTTAAAAGTAGGATTGATAAACTCCGGGCTGTCTTCCCGGGTGAACTTCCAATTCTTTTCCAACAGGAACTCACTGCGTACTTGAGAAAAAAGCGCAGGGAAAAGGCAAAACAAACCGATCAAAATAGCGAAACTTGTTCTTTTCATTCGTTTTTTGTGTTTTTGTTATTCATAGCGGAGCAAAAATAAGTATTTTTGTCTCCAATACAAACTAAATCAAAAGAATTGCACAGCATGTTGTTACAATTAGCTTTCGTTTTAATAGCCATTATTATAGGTGCCCGTATCGGTGGTATCGGATTAGGCGTGTTAGGAGGTCTCGGACTCGGTATACTCACCTTTGGATTCGGGCTCCAGCCCACTTCCCCTCCTATCGATGTCATGCTTATGATCGTTGCCGTAATAGCGGCGGCTAGTTGTATGCAAGCCGCTGGCGGACTTGATCTTATGGTTAAGTGGGCGGAAAAATTGCTTCGCAAGAATCCTCAACGAATCACGATATTAAGCCCGCTCGTCACCTATTTGTTTACCTTCATAGCCGGAACGGGGCATGTGGCTTATTCGGTCCTTCCGGTAATCGCCGAGGTCGCTACGGAAACGAAGATCCGTCCCGAACGTCCGATGGCGATCGCCGTGATCGCTTCTCAGCAAGCTATTACCGC